>NZ_JBIBHU010000005.1:0-364147 GCF_042957205.1 Kitasatospora sp. NPDC008115
TGGCACGAGGGCCTTTCTGGTCGTAGGTGCAGATGTCGCAATCCACACCGAGCCAGAAGGCCCTCACTCATTTCAAGATCACCACACCGTGAACCGTGTCACCAACCTCCGTGGTCAGTACACCTAGCCTGCCGGTTCGGCGGAGGGGTTGCGGCGCAGGGCGAGGACCGTGAGGTCGTCCCGCCGGCGGCCGTGGCTGTGGCGGGTGACGTCCTCGTCGACGGCCGCCGGCAGCCGGTCCGGGGTGCGGTCGAGCAGGGCGCGCAACCGCTGCTCGACGGGGTAGAAGACACCGTCGCGGTCCGCCGCCTCGGTGACCCCGTCGGTGAACATCAGCAGCGTTCCGTCGTCGGGGAGGTCGAACCACTGGACGGTCCGCACCTCCCCGGCGAGGTCGGCGAGCCCGAGCGGCACGCCGGCCGCCAGCGGCACGGCCTCCGCGCGCCCGTCGGCGAGCAGGTACGGGGCGAGGTGGCCGCAGTTGACGGCCTGCACGCCGGCGCCGTGGTCGCGGTCCAGGCAGAGCACGGTCGCGGTGACGAAGCGCTCGGCCTCGCCACTCTGTGCCGCGTACTCGTTGTGCCGGACGACCGCGTTCTCCAGGGCGAGCGCGACGTCGGTGAGCGCGGGCTCGCGGAAGGCCGCCTCGCGGAAGGCGCCGAGCACGGCGAAGCCGGTGCCGATCGCGGGCAGGCCCTTGCCCTGGACGTCGCCGATGACGACCCGGGTGCCGTACGGCGTATCGGCGATGTCGTAGAGGTCGCCGCCGACCATGGCGTCCTCCTCGATCGGCCGGTAGCGGCCGTGCAGCAGCACGTCGGAGGTCAGCGCGGGCAGCGGGCGCAGGAGTTGGCGCTGGAGGGCGACGGCGCTCTGCCGCATCCGGTGGAGCTCGCGCTCGCGCCGGAGCCGGCGGGCGCAGAGCAGCACGGCGACGGCGGAGGCGCCGACGACGGTGGCCACCGTCAGCACCCGGCCGTTGATCGACTCCGGTGGGAAGTACGCCGAGCTGACGACGATGACGGCGGTGACCCAGAGCGCGGCGCCGATCGTCTGGGCGAGCGTGCCCAGGCCGGCCAGCAGGGCGGGGACGAACACCAGCAGCAGCACCAGTCGGGCGCTGGTGCCGCCCACCGCCTGCGCGCCCAGGACCAGCAGGGTGGCGCCGAGGACGGCCAGGACGACGGTCCGGTTGGTGGGCGCCCGGTGCGGCCCCCCGGAACCGGAGCCCGTGCGCGTGCCGTCATCGGCCATCCTTGCCTCCCAGGTGATCGTTTCCAGGCTCACCGCCCGGTGCGGCCCCCGCAACCGCGCCCGTTCCCGCGCTCGTTCCGGTTCCCGTTCCCGTTCCCGTTCCTGCTCCTGGTCCCGTCCCTCCCCGCGGGCCCGCCTTCGTCGGCTGCGCAGCAGGTGGCGGACCGCGAACAGCACGGCGACGGCGCCGAGCGCGACCAGCAGCCACAGCTGGTAGCGCACCGCCGTCCGCCAGACCGCGCCGACGTGGGCGCCGGCCAGGTACCCCACGCTCGCCCACACGCCCACCCAGAGCGCGGCGCCGAGCAGGTTGAACACCTGGAAGCGGGGCCACGGCATCCCGGTGGTCCCGGCGATGATGCCGTTGGTCTGCCGCAGCCCGTCGACGAACCGGGAGACCGTCACCACCTTGCCGCCGTGCCGCGCGAAGAACACCTCCGCGCGGGCCATCCGCTCCGGCGTGAGCAGCACGTACGGGCCCCAGCGGTGCACGAAGGCGCGGCCGCCGGTGGCGCCGATCAGGTGGCCCAGGGTGTTGCCGGCCACCGCCGCCGCGAAGGCGGTCGCCACCACGGCGGCGAAGTCCAGGTGACCGGTGCCCGCGAAGACGGCGGCCAGCACCAGGACGGTCTGCCCGGGCGCCGGGATCCCGCAGTTGTCGAGCAGTACGAGCAGGGCCACCGCCGGGTATCCGTACTGCTCCAGCAGCGGCGCCAGCGCCGCCAGCGGCCCCGGCAGCACGACTCACCGCCCCGGGCCGGACGGGCGCGGGGCGGTGGCCGGTGGCGTCAGCGGATCGCCTCGCGGGGTTCGATGTTGCAGTCCGGACCCGGGTAGACCAGGCCGGTGTGGCCGTCCTCGAAGCGGACCACGTACGGCGGTTGGCCGTCCTGGCCGCGCACCTCGACGATCTCGCCCTTCTGGTCGACCATGCCCACCGCCCGGCTGTGGATGTGGAGCTGGTCACCTACCGCTGCGTGCATGGTCTTGCTCCTCGGGGTGTGTGCGGACGGCGGGGACCGTCGGGCCGGCCGTCGCCGCCTTCCTCTGTCTCCACTGTGCTGCCCGCACGCCCGGCCCGCAACGGCTCGCCGGGGCCCACCGGCGGGGCTCCACCGGCGGGACTCCACACCGGGGCCCGGCGCCGGGGCGGTGGCTCAGGGCCGGCCGAACTGTTCGACGAGGTAGCAGCGGACCAGCCGCTTGCACTCGGCGATCATCGTCGGATCTCCCTGCGGGTCGCCGCGGAAGGCGAGCTTGAGCACCGCGTCCGCCGCCTCCAGGGCCACCCGCAGGCCGAGCGTGAGGGCCGCCGGGTCGGCCGCCGCGAAGAAGAGTTCGCCGCCGAGAGCCTGGAGCCGCAGCGCGACCGCCGTGTTGTTGTCCACCTCGCTGTCCAGCAGATACCGGCCGCTGCCGTCACCGTTGCCGTCGCCGCTGCCACTGCCGTCGTCGTTCGGCACGGCCGCTCCGCCGAGCCCGAAGTCCACCTGGCTGCCGAAGTCCATCTGCCCGAAGCCGGGGACGGTGCGCTTCATCGCGACGAACTCCTCCACCGCGAGGTCGGTGAACCCGTCCGGGCCGTCGGGGGCCTCGGAGCGCAGCCGGTCGTCGAGCCGGTGCAGATAGTGGTCGAGGTTGCGGCCGGCGAGCGCGGCGAGCAGGTCCTCCTTGCCGGCGAAGAACTGGTAGAGCGTGCCGATCGGCACTTGCGCGCGCTGGGCCACCTCCTTGGTGGTGAGCGCCGCCGCCCCGGCCTCGTCGAGCAGCGCGGCGCAGGCGTCCAGGATCCGCTCGTAGCGCTCCTGGCTGCGCTGCTGCACCGGCCGCCGCCGCCCGGTGCCGGTCCGCCCGGTGGCCGGGTGACTCGTCGTGTCCGCGCGCATGGGGCCGTTCATGGGGCCACTGTGCCCCATCCGCGGTTCGCCGGGCCAATCCCCGACCGCCGTTCGCGGCCGTCCGCCGCGCCCGCCCCCGCTAGGCTCTGCGCTGATCAACAGGGGCAGGGAGAGGAAGACATGGGCCAGAAGATCATCAGGTTCTCGGACCTGACCGGCAAGCACGCGGAGAACGACGACGACCTGGTGCGGATCGTCGTCCGCGAACACCCCGACCTGGTGGGCGGCCCGGTCGAGATCGAGGCGCTCCCGGGGGAACTGGCCGGCGTCACGGGGCTGGCGCTCGACCTGGTGACGGTCGAGCTGCACTACCCGAACGGCGACGAGCCGGAGACCGTCGTCATGACCGCCGAGGCCTTCGACCGCCTCGCCACGGCCACCCCGATGGCCGAGGTGCTGCGCGGCGCCAAGCGGGCCACCCGCGCCGTCCCCGCCCAGACCGCCCCGGCCGGCGCCGCGTCCACCCGCGAGCGGGTCAACTACGCGACCCTCGAACACGCCGGCCGCCCCCACAAGGGCCGCACCACCGACGCCGAGAAGCACCTCGTCCAGCAGCACCTGGACGAGATCAACGCCCGCCTCACCGCCGAGGGCACCCGCACCATCGACCTGGCCAACCCCGAACACGTCACCCGCTACGGCCTGGAGTCCCTCGCCCACACCCACGGCGCCACCCTCACCTGACCCCCGCCCCACCCCTCGGCGGCCCGGCACCTCCGCCGGTCCTGCCGATCCCGCTGATACCGGTGATCCCGCGGATCCGCTGGCATCCGGGCCGCCGACCACTAACATGAGCAGTCCTCACATTCCCGTGCCGAGGGGGACTGCAGCGATGCCGGACCGTTTCGACCTCCCGGCGGGATTCCGCTGGGGTGTCTCCACCGCCGCCTACCAGATCGAGGGCGCCGTCGACGAGGACGGCCGCGGCCCGTCCGTCTGGGACACCTTCGCCGCCCGCCCCGGCGCCGTCCGCGACGGCCACACCGGTGCGGTGGCCTGCGACCACTACCACCGCTGGCCCGAGGACATCGAGCTGCTCCGGGGCCTCGGCGTGGACGGCTACCGCTTCTCCATCGCCTGGCCCCGCATCCAGCCCACCGGCGCCGGCCCCGCCAACCCGGCCGGCCTCGCCTTCTACGACCGCCTCGTCGACGCCCTCCTCGCCGCCGGCATCACCCCGCTGCCCACCCTCTTCCACTGGGACCTCCCGCAGGCCCTCGAAGACACCGGCGGCTGGCTGAACCGCGACACCGCCCACCGCTTCGCCGACTACACCGCCGCCGTCGCCGACCGCCTCGGCGACCGCGTTCCCGCCTGGATCACCCTCAACGAGCCCTTCGTGCACATGGTCTACGGCTACGCCCTCGGCATCCACGCCCCCGGCCGCACCCTGATGCTCGACGCCCTCCCCGCCGCCCACCACCAACTCCTCGCCCACGGTCTGGCCGCCACCCTCCTCGACGAGCGCGGCCACGACGTCCTCATCGCCAACAACCTCACCCCCGTCTGGCCCGCCTCCACCGACCCCGCCGACCTCGCCGCCGCCCAGGCCTACGACGCCCTCCACAACCGCCTGTTCACCGACCCCCTCCTCCTCGGCCGCTACCCCGACCTCTCGGACTTCGGCACCGGCCCCGACCTCCACGGCACCGTCCGCCCCGGCGACCTCGACCTCATCACCGCCACCCCCCTCACCGGCCTCGGCGTCAACTACTACAACCCCACCCGCGTCGGCGCCCCCACCGACCCCGCCCTCCCCTTCACCCTCCTCGACATCCCCGAAGCCCCCGCCCACACCACCTTCGGCTGGCCCGTCCTCCCCGAGGGCCTCCACGAACTCCTCCTCCACCTCCGCGACATCTACCCCGACACCCTCCCCCCGATCACCATCACGGAGAACGGCTGCTCCACCCCCGAACCCACCGACGACCCCACCCGCATCACCTACCTCGCCACCCACCTCGACGCCGTGGCCGCCGCCATCACCGACGGCGCCGACGTCCGCGGCTACTACACCTGGTCCCTCCTCGACAACTACGAATGGGCCGAGGGCTACCACCAGCGCTTCGGCCTCGTCCACGTCGACTTCGGCTCCCGGAAGCGGACGCCGAGGGCCTCGTACGCCTGGTACCGCGACCTGATCGCGGCCCATCGTGCTCGTTGTGCGCGGTAGTCGGCAGCCATCTGCCGCGCAGCGTGCGGCCGCTCGGGACTCTCGAAGGCCGACCGGGCCGGTATGCCCGAATCGGGCGTCAGAGCGCGTAGAGCGTGCTGTACGGCGGGGTGACGCGTGCCTGCTGCGATCCGAAGTCGACGAGCACGGCGGTGTCGCCGTCGTCCTCGACGCCGATGACCCGGCCGAGGCCGTACCTGTCGTGGGTGACCCGGTCTCCGACGGCGAAATGCTTGCGGGGGGCCTCCGGCGGGACCTTGAAGGGGCTGTGCGGCAGTGGGCGGCGGGCTGCTGCGAATTTTTTCATCCCCTCCAGTATGCGCCGGAAATCGCGGGAGTGGGCCCTTTCGGTGCACTCGGGGTCGTGTGGGTCGCAATGCCGCGGGTGCCGCTCGGTACGCCCTTAAGCGGTGTCGGCGCGCGGCGTGATCACTTGTGCGGTGGCCGTCGAGGCGAGGGCCGCCCCCGCCGCGCCTGTGGGGATCATCCTTTCGGGTGCTCGGTGCCGACACCTCGCGGACGCGCCAACAGGACTGCTGCCGGGGCGTGTTGATGGCCATGGCGGCTCCGGCGCGGCGGCCCCGGGGGCGCCTCCTCGAAATCGGGGGCGAAACATTCGCCCGCTGCGCGCTTGGGCCTGCTACAGTCGTTTTTGTTGCAGTAGTGGTTCCCATGAACTTTGTGTGCGCCTGCTGATGTATTTGCAGGCGCATTTTTGTTTCCCGGCTCCTGCCGGGTGGGTGCTTCCCGCGGCGACTCGGAGCGTGCGCTGTGCGCGGTTCGGACAGCCCCTTGAAGGAGATTTTTTAATGGCTAATGGCACCGTGAAGTGGTTCAACTCGGAAAAGGGCTTCGGCTTCATCGAGCAGGAGGGTGGCGGCCCGGACGTCTTCGCCCACTACTCGAACATCAACGCCAACGGCTTCCGTGAGCTGCTTGAGGGCCAGAAGGTCGAGTTCGACGTCACGCAGGGCCAGAAGGGCCCGCAGGCCGAGAACATTCGCCCGCTGTAGTTCCTTCTGCCACGGCACCCGCCAAGCAGCGAGGGGCCCGCACCGCGCACACGCCCGGTGCGGGCCCCTTGGCATCGCGGCGGACGCGGCCCCCGGGCCGCTCAGCCTCCCCTGGCCCCGTCGGCGGCGGCCCCCCTGCGCGAGACGCGCGGCGCCGCGTCCCGACCGGTGCCCTGCCGTGGCCGCGCACGGTTCGAGGCTCTTCGCTCCCGCTCCGCCCGGTGAGCGCCGACCGTCGGTGACGCGCCGCACGGTTCCACCGTCCACGGCTGCGACCGTCACACTTTCGGCCCGTTCCCTTGCGGTCTCCGCCGGCGCTTCGCGCCACGGGGCCTTCCTCGTGACGTGCCGCCCCGAGGAAGGTCTCCCGCATGAACCACTCCAGTCGCTCCCCGCACCGGAACGTGGGCTCCCGCTCCGGCGACAGCCCCGTCCGCGGGGTCCGGCCCGCCCAGGGCCGGCGCCCCTCCGGCCGCCCCTCCGGCCGCAGCGCCGGACGGGGCCCGTCGGCGCAGGGCGAGTTCGCGATGCCGGTGAGCACCACCCCGGCCCTGCCGCCCGCCGCGTCCTTCGAGGAACTGGACATGCCGAAGGCGCTGCTGCCGGTGCTGGCCCGCCGGGGCGTCACCTCGCCGTTCCCGATCCAGGCCGAAACCCTGCCGAACTCGCTGGCCGGCCGTGACGTCCTCGGGCGAGGCCGCACCGGCTCCGGCAAGACCATCGCGTTCGGCCTCGCCGTGCTCGCCCGCACCGCCGGGCACAGGGCCGAGCCGCGCCGTCCGCTGGCCCTGGTGCTGGTCCCGACCCGCGAGCTCGCGCAGCAGGTCACCGAGGCCCTCACCCCCTATGCCCACGCGGTGCGCCTGCGGATGGCGACCGTGGTGGGCGGGACGTCGATGAGCCGCCAGGCATGGGTGCTGAACCGTGGGGCGGAGGTCGTGGTCGCCACCCCGGGCCGGCTCAAGGACCTGATCCAGCGGGGTGACTGCCGACTCGACGGGGTCGGTGTCACCGTGCTCGACGAGGCCGATCAGATGGCCGACATGGGATTCCTGCCGCACGTCACCGAGCTCCTTGAGCAGGTCGCCGAAGGCGGTCAGACGATGCTGTTCTCTGCGACCCTGGACCGCAACGTCGACCGCCTGGTGCGGCGCTTCCTCAAGGACCCGGTAACCCACTCGGTGGACCCGTCCGCAGGAGCGGTCAGCAGCATGAAACACCACGTGCTGCACGTGCAGAACGCCGACAAGAACGCCACGATCGCCCACATCGCGTCCCGCGACGGCAGCGTGATCATGTTCACCGATACCAAGCACGCCGCGGACCGTCTGGTGGAGGACCTGCTCGCGAACGGAGTGAAGGCCGCGGCCCTGCACGGCGGCAAGGTCCAGGCGCAGCGCACCCGCACGCTGGAGCAGTTCCGCACCGGCCAGGTGACCGCGCTGATCGCGACCAACGTCGCCGCCCGCGGTATCCACGTCGACGGGCTCGACCTCGTCGTCAACCTGGATCCGCCGGGCGACCACAAGGACTACCTCCACCGGGGCGGCCGCACGGCCCGGGCGGGCGAGTCCGGCACCGTCGTCACGCTGGTGCTGCCGAACCAGCGCCGCGCGATGGCCCGGCTGATGGCGACGGCCGCCATCACCCCCGTCACCACCAGGGTCAGTGCCGGCGGCGAGGACCTGGCCCGCATCACCGGCGCCCGCGTGCCCACCGGCCTCCCCACCGTGATCCCCGACCCCGTCGTCGAGCGGCCGCGCCGCAGCCCGTCCGCGCGTCGCACCCGCCCCACCCACACCTCGGGCGACAGGCGGGCCGCCTCCGGTCGCGACAACCAGGACCCCTCCGGCCGCCGCCGGGCGCCCCGGCGAGCCACCCCCACCGCGTAGCGCGGCCGGCCCCGGCTCGCGCTGCGAACGGGCCCGCGGATGACCACCGATGGCTACCGGGCCACCGCGCCCCGGGTCCCCCGGGCCCCGGTCCGGCCGCCTCGCGCCCGCCCCGCGGGACCGGCCGCTCGTCGACGCCATGGCCGAACTGTGCACCGAGGTCGTCGAGGAGGGGGCCGCCGACCTCCTCCTCGACGACTTGGCAGAACACCGCCACGGATTGAGCGACAGCCCGTTCGACGGGCCGAGGGCTACCACCGACGCTTCGGCCTCGTCCGGCGCCGCACCTCCGGGGCCTCCCGCCGGACGCCGCGAGCCGATCGCGGCTCGCTGCGGGCGGGCTACACGGTGCTGGCGATCCAGCCGATGGTTTCGAGGGTGTGGGGGCCGTCGGAGAGGGCGGAGCCGCGGCCGACGAGTTCGTTCATGCGGATCTTGAAGCCGGTGGTGGTGACGTCGGCGAGCCGGAGGCCGGGGGTGTCGGGGCCGTTGAAGGTCTGGACGAACGGCACCACGATCACCTCCGAGCCGGCCGGGAAGGGGGTGGGGAAGGTGACCTGGGTGAAGGTGGAGGTGCCCCCGCCGCTGAGCGCCGAGCGGCTGGTGGAGTCGAGTTGGAGCGTGCCCGTCTGGATCATGCTCATGGTCTCCGCCTTTCGTTGCCGTCCCGTGCGGGACTTGCAGGGGAGTTGCCCGCATTGATCCGCGTTTAGAGCACAAGTCGCCGATATGGGCGAACTGTTCGCGTGCGACTTGTCAAGGGGGGCGCGCAGGGGTAGTCCCGGGCCAGTGAGGCGTACGGCAACCGGCGGCTTGTCAAGCCCGCACCGGATCCGGCCGTTCGGCAGTAGCCTCGGCGGTGGTAACGACGGCCTTGGAAAGGCGAATTGGAGGTGGCCGTGGCCCGGGGTGGGGACGGGGACGGCGTGGCCGGTGGGGACGGCGGTCCGCTGCACGAGCGGGAGTCCGAGATCCGGTCGGCCAGGCAGGCGGTCCGGGCGCTGACCGGGCCCGGCGGGACGGGGCACGGTGAACTGCTCGTGTACACCGGCGCGGCCGGGCTGGGCAAGACCGCGGTGCTGACCGAGGTGCGGCGGGAGGCGAGACGCGCGGGGTGCACCGTGCTGTTCGCGAGGGGCGGCGAGCGGCAGCGCCACGAGCCGTTCCGGGTGGTGCGCCAACTGGTGCGGCCGGTGCTGACGGCGCTGGCCGGCGAGGAGCGGGCGCGGGTGTTCGGGCCCTGGGAGGACATCGTCGGCCCGGCGGTGGGACTGCAGCCGCCGGGAGGACAGCTCGACCCGCAAGGCGTGCGGGACGGACTGGACTTCGTGCTCACCGGCCTCGTCCAGCGGCGCTCGCCGGTGGCCGTGATCGTCGACGACCTGCACTGGGCCGACCCGGAGTCGCTCGCCTGGCTGGCCAGCTTCGCGGTGGGCGCGCGGGAGTTGCCCGTCCTGCTGGTGCTCGCCTGCCGCGACGAGTTCCCCGACGACGCGCTGGCGCTCCAGCGCGGCCTCGTCGGCCGGGCCGACCGGCGGCACGAACTGCGCCCGCTGAGACCGGCGTCGGTCGCGCGGCTGGTCCGCGCCGCGCTGGGCGCGGGGGCGGAGGACGCCTTCTGCCGGCACGTCTGGGCGGTCACCGCCGGCAACCCGTACGAGACCACCGCGCTGCTGCGCGAGGTGGCCGGCCAGCGGCTCGACCCGATCGAGGAGAGCGCCTCCCAGCTGCGTGAACTCGCCGCCGGGACCAGGGGGATGACACTGCGGCACTGGCTGGACCGGATCGGCCCGACCGCGGTGCGGTTCGCCTGGGCCGCCTCCATGCTGGGCACCGACATCCGCCCCGACCTCGCCGCCGTCATCTGCGCCCAGGGCCCGGAGACCGCCGCCGAGTCCGTGCGCGAGCTGCGCCGGCACGGCGTGCTGGTCGCCACCGCGGGCGGACGGCTGGAGTTCGTCCACCCGCTGATCGCCACCTCGGTCTACCGGTCGATGCCCGCCGCCACCCGCACCGGGATGCACGGGGTCGCCGCCGTCGAGACCGAGAACGCCGGCCTCGGCCTGCTGACGGCCTCCCGGCACCTGCTGGAGACCCTGCCCGAGGGGGACCCCGCCATCGTGGCCAAGCTGCGCCAGGCGGCCCGCGAGCACCTCGCCATCGGTGCGCCCGAGGCGGCCCAGCGCTGCCTGCGCCGCGCCATCAGCGAACCGCCCGCCGCCCCCGACCGGGCCGAGGTGCTCTACGAACTCGGCTGCTCGGCCCTGCTCACCGACCCGGCGACCACGGTCAACCAGCTGCGCCTGGCGCTCGCCGACCCGTACGGGCTGAGCCCGGAGCGGCGGATCGACGCGATCTTCCGGCTCGCCCAGGCCCTCGCCCACAGCAACCGGCTCGGCGACGCCGCCGCGGTCTGCGCCGACGAGGCCGCCCGCACCCCGCCCGGCCCGGGCCGCCTGCGCCTGGAGGTCGCCCACTTCATGTTCGCCGCGTTCCAGTCGGAGGACCCGGACGGCCCGGGCCGCTCGCGCCGGCTGGCGGAGTTCGACCGGATGCTCGCGACCGTCGGCCTGGCGTTCAGCGACCTCGCGGCGGGCGGCGGGACGTCGCCGGAGGAGGCCGTCTTCGAACACACCGGCCTGGCCCACGCGGTGGCCGTGCTGCGCTGCTGGGACCTCACGCTGCGCGGCGCGGACCGCGAGGAGGCGATCGCGCTGGCCGACTCCGCGCTGCCGGGCGGCCGGCTGCCCCGCAGCCTCGGCTGGACCAACACCGTCTGGGGCTTCGAACTGCCCGGGATCCTCGGCATCAGCTACCTCTACGCCGACCGGGTCGACCGGGCGGAGGAACTGTTCACCGAGGCGGTCCGCGCCTACGAGGTCGCCGGGTGGAGCGGCGGCCACCTCGGCTTCGCGTACCTGCTGACCGGCATGCTGCGGTTCCGCTGCGGCGCCCTCGCGGACGCGGAGGACTACCTGCGCCGCGCCCTGCGGATCGCCGAACGGATCGGCCCGGGTGTCCCGTTGCACTGGGACGCGGTCGGCGCGCTGGCCGAGACCCTGGCCGCGCGCGGCCGGGTGCCCGAGGCCCTGGAACTGGCGCGCGAGCACGCCTTCGGCCCGCCGTACCCGACGGTGATGGTGCTGCCCGACGCCCCCACCCTGTACGGCCGGCTCCTGCTCGCCCGGGGCGACACGGCCGGCGCGACCGCCGCACTGACCGCCGCCGGCGAGGCGTTGGACGCGCGCGGCTGGCGCAACACCGTGTGGGCGCCGTGGCTCGGCCACCTGGCGCGCGCGATCGCCCCCGACCAGCCGGACCGCGCCCGCGACCTCGCCGAGGAGGCCGTCCGCCGGGCCCGGGCGACCGGCACGGACTCGGCCATCGGCAGCACCCTGCGGCTCTGCGCGGCGGTGCACGAGGGACCGCGCGCGGCCGACCTGCTCACCCAGGCCGTCCGGCACCTGGAACGCTCACCGGCCCGCTACGAGCACGCGCTCGCCCTGGTCGACCTGGGCGAGTCCCTGGGCCCCGCCCCGGCCGCCCGGACCACCCTGGCCCGCGGCCTGGAACTGGCCGCCCACTGCGGCGCCGAGGCCCTGGCCACCCGCGCCGGAATCCTCCTGCAAACGGTGGCGACGGGCTGACGGGCTGGCGGGCTGGCGGGCCGGACGGTCGTCGAGCGCGTGATGTGGTGCGGCACCGCCGAAGCCGCCGGGGTCAGGCGTAGATCCCCGCGTAGAGGTCCTCGATCTGGGCGGCGGTGGGGACGGCGGGGTTGTTGGCGGGGGAGCCGGAGGCGAGGGCCTGGGTGGCCATGAGGGGGGTGAGGCGGGTCCAGGCGTCCTGGGGGATGCCGTAGCCGCGGGGGGTGGGGACGTGGAGGTCGTGGCAGAGGGTGCGGAGGGCGTCGACGAGCTTGTCGGCGGCGGTGGCGTCGGGGTCGGCGGCGGTCGCGGCGCCCAGGGCGCGGGCGCAGTCGGCGTAGCGGGCGGGGGCCGCGTGGACGGAGAAGGCGGTCACGGCGGGGAACAGCATCGCGTTCGACAGGCCGTGGGCGACGTGGAAGTGGGCGCCGATCGGGCGGCTCATGCCGTGCACCAGGGCGACGCTGGAGTTGGAGAAGGCGATGCCGGCCTGGGTCGCGGCGAGCATCATGGCCTCGCGCGCCTCGGCGTCCGCGCCGTTCGCGTAGGCGCGGCGCAGGTGACGGCCGATGGTGGTGATCGCGGTGAGGGCGAGGCCGTCGGAGAAGGGGTTGGCCCTGCGGCTGACGTAGGCCTCGACGGCGTGGGTGAGCGCGTCGATGCCGGTGTCGGCGGTCAGCCGGGCCGGCATCGACATGGTCAGCTCCACGTCGACCACGGCGGCGATCGGCAGGAACGCCGGGCCGGGACAGAGCATCTTCTCGTCCGTCGCGCTGTCGGTGATGACGGTGAACCGGGTCGCCTCCGAGCCGCTGCCCGCCGTGGTCGGGACGGCGATCACCGGCAGCGCGGGCCCGTGGTTGACGCGCGGCGCCTTGTAGTCGCTCATCCGGCCGCCCTGCACGCCCAGCAGCGCGAGGGCCTTGGCGCTGTCCATCGGGCTGCCGCCGCCGAACCCGATCACCGAGTCCGCCGCGTGGTCCTTCAGCGCCGCGATGCCCGGGACGAGGGAGTCGGTGGTCGGGTCCGGCACGGTGTCGGCGAACACCCGCGGGTGCAGCCCGGCGTCGGTCAGCGTCGCCGTCAGGCGCTCCGCCGCACCGCTCGCGACCAGGAACGCGTCGGTGACGACGAGGGGGCGGCTCAGCCCCAGTTCCTGGAGGACGTCGCCCAGTTCGGCGGCGGCGCCGCGGCCGATGCGCATGATCCGCGGCAGGGAGAGGCCGGCAACCATGGGGAACCCCTCGGTGGTGGGAATGGGGCTTCGACTCTGGCGCCGGCGCGGGTGTGCGTTCAATCGCCAATCGTGCAGACCGGGTGTGCGCGAATGCAGATACGCTGATCCGGTGCCCCCCAGTTCCCGCCCGCTCGGCGACCGGCTCCGCGCGGACGACCTCCGCCACCTGCTCGCGGTCGCCCGGACCGGGCGCCTGGTGAGCGCCGCCGACGCGCTGGGCGTGGACCACACCACCGTCTCCCGCCGCATCGCCGCACTGGAGAAGGGCCTCGGCGTGCGGCTGATCGAACGCGGCACGGAGGGCTGGGCCCTCACCGACGCGGGGAAGGCCGTCTGCGAGAGCGCCCAGGCGATCGAGGACGCCCTCGCCCGCGCCGTCGACGCGGTCTCCGGCCAGGACGCGCCCTCGCTGCACGGCACCGTCCGGGTCAGCGCGCCGGACGGCTTCGGCACCGTCTTCGCCACCCCGGCGCTGACCAGGGTGCGCCGGCGCCATCCCCGCTTGCAGGCCGAACTCATCACGGCGACCAGGCAGTTGCCGCTGCGCCCGGCCGGCTTCGATCTCGCCGTGACGATCGGCAGGCCGCCGCGGAGCCGGCTGGTCACCGAGCACCTCACCGACTACGCCCTCGGGCTGTACGCGGGGGAGGAGTACCTGGCCCGGCGCGGGGCCCCGGGCACGGTCGGCGAGTTGCGGGAGCATCCGTTGGTCTTCTACATCGAGTCGATGCTCCAGGTCGGCGATCTCGACATCGAACGCCATCTGCCGGGCGTCACCACCGCGTTCTCCTCCACGAACGTCTTCGCCCAGGTCGAGGCCACCCGGCTGGGCGCCGGCGTCGGGGTGCTGCCCGCCTTCCTCGCCGAACGGGCGGGCCTGCGGCGGCTGTTGGCCGAGGAGGTCGACATCCGGCTGCCGATCACCCTCGCCGTACGGCGGGAGGCGGTGACCCGGCCCGCCGTCCGGGCGGTGCGCGACGCCCTGCACCAGGAGGTCGCCGACCGCGCCGCCGAACTTCTCCCGTAGCGGCCCGGGGGAGTGCCCGGACGGTATCGGCCGGCCGGTTTGTCGAATTCACCGACCGGCCGCGGCCCGCCGCGTCCGGTGATGGTGTCCCGGTCGTTCTCCGAGGGATTCGAGGAGGTGCCGGCCGGGATTCGCGAACGGCGCAGCCGGTAGCGCTCGCTCGCTCGCACGCACACCGCCGCGAATTCCGGCCAGCGGGAGTGAGGGAGAAACGCCGTCAGTTCCCGCTCCTGGAATGGGGCCGGACCCGGGGGCGGCGCCCGACCCGCGGCGGGATCGGGTCGGGGCCGCCCTCGGGCCCGCTCGGAGACCGGTCAGCCGGCGGCCGGGGTGGTCGCGTTGCCGCTGTTGCGGCGGCGCAGGTAGACGATGCCGAGACCGGCGGCCAGCACGGTGGCACCGGTCGCGGAGGCGACCTGGGCGTTGATCATGGGAATCGGGACGGCCGGCGGCGCGCCTCCGCATTCGGCGTGACCGATGATCAGGTTCGCGCCGTTGAGGGCCGGCAGCAGGGTGAAGTGCACGGCGTTGACGCTCAGGACACCGTCGGCGTCGGTGGTCTGCTCGTTGAGGACGACCGTGCCGATGCCGGGGATGCTGACCGAGGTGTTCGCGGGGGCGTTGGCCTGAAGGGTGACCGGGGGCAGCGGGAACGGCAGGGTGACGGTGCCACTGGCGATGGTTCCGGACCCGGTGGCGCCGTTGGGGGTGGCGTTGCAGGTGGAGTTGATGCCGGTCAGGGCCGCGCTGCCGAGCGGGCCGAAGTCGACGCCGAGGCTGTCGACGGTGGCGCTCGCGGAGGAGGTTCCCGTGGTCGGGTCGCCCGCGGTGGTCGCCGTCAGGGTGTCGTTGGTGGCGAACGGGCCGGCCGAGAGGCCGACCAGGGTGGTGGTGCCGCCGGGCGGATAGGTGGAGGTGGGGGTCGGCGGTACGGAGGCCAGACCGCCGAACGCGTCGGCGGAGACGACGTAGGCATAGGCCTCGGGGGAGGTGAGCGCGGCGTACGCCGGGCCTGCCACCGAGGTCAGGATGGCGGCGGCGAGCGCGGACCCGGCCAGGAAACGGGTGCGCATGCGTGTTCTCACAGGGGGGCCTTTCTTGCGGAAGGGGGTTGGCGGAGGGGCACATCCAGATTGCGCACCCGGCGTCATATATGTGTGATTTTCGTACGCTTCGTGGGGGTGTTTCCCGGATTTCCCCCGCGCGGCCCATCGGCGGACACCGGCGAGCACCGGCGGACACCGGCGGGCACCGGCGAGCCGGCCGACCGTCAGAAAGCGGCGTTCCGCCCGCCGGAACCGACCGGCTCGCCCAGGTCGCCGAGATCGACGAGGTCGATGGGATCGACGTGCGGCGGCAGCGCGGTGCGGGCGGTCTTGTGCCAGGAGTCCTTGCGCCGCAGGATGCGCCAGAACGCGCGGACCGCCACGACGTACGTCGCGGCGGCGTAGAGGGCCAGCGCGAGGCCGTAGCCGACGGCGGCGCGCAGGCTGATGCCCGGCTCGCACCGTCGGCGGTACAGCGGCCCCCAGAGCGCGAACTCGCCGACCCCGATCAGCAGGTAGATCA
Organism: Kitasatospora sp. NPDC008115; assembly: GCF_042957205.1. Lineage (NCBI taxonomy): Bacteria > Bacillati > Actinomycetota > Actinomycetes > Kitasatosporales > Streptomycetaceae > Kitasatospora > Kitasatospora sp. NPDC008115. The sequence continues at coordinate 15,711 of NZ_JBIBHU010000005.1, forward strand.
GCAGCAGCGGTGCGCCGCCGTGCTGGAGGAAGTCCAGCGTGAACTCCGGATAGGTGGCGGCGTTGTAGGAGAACGCGAGGATCGGCACCAGGTAGGCGACCAGGCCGACGAGCTGCAGCCAGGGCTGGGCCATGAAGTACAGGACCTCCAGGAACCCGAGCGTGGTGAACTCCCGGGAGCCCCAGATCGAGCGCATGTAGCGGGCGCACTGCATCGAGCCCTGGGCCCAGCGCACCCGCTGGGTGAGCAGTTGCCGCATGTTCCACAGCGCCTCCTGGTCGACCCAGGCGTCGGTGGTGTAGCCGTTGCGCCAGCCGGCCAGCATCAGCCGCAGGCCCAGCTCGAAGTCCTCCAGCAGGGCCCGGCCCCACGGCCGGCCGTTGTCGAGCCCGATGGAGTCCAGGGCCGCCAGCCGGGTGAGCTGGCCGTTGCCGCCGACGTTGACGGTGCCGGTGCGGCGCCGGGTGATCTGCATGGCCGAGATCGGCCCGCGGAACTCCAGGTCCTGGAGGCGGGCCAGCAGCCGGGCGCAGCGGTTGGCGATCCGCCCGCGTCCGGGCAGTGGGGTGGCGACGTCGCGGTTGGACATCCGGACCTCGACCTGGACGGCGCCGATCCGCGGATCGCCGAAGTAGGCGTCGCCGGCGCAGACCTCGAACATGTTCGGGGCGGGGCGGCCGTCGGCGTCCAGGACGCAGACGATCACCCGGTCGGGGTCGCTCCCGGACCACGGCTCGGCGTTCATGGCCTGGTAGGCGGCGTTGAGCGCGTCGCCCTTGCCGGTCCGCGCCTCGGGCAGCCGCCGGGAGACCAGGTGCACCGGCCAGCCGGCCCGCGCCCGGGCCCGGACCAGTTCGGCGGTGCCGTCGGTGGAGTGGTCGTCGACCACCCACACGGTGGCCTGCGGGAAGTGCCGGTCGAGGTGGTCGAGGGTGGTGCCGATGACGGCCTCCTCGTCCCGGCAGGGGATGAAGAAGTGCCACTCGAAGGCGGTCGGGTCGCCGGACGGCAGGGAGCGGGAGCGCAGGTAGTTGCGCACGATGACCGCGACGTAGGCCAGGAAGCTGACGCCCAGGACGAAGGAGAGCGAGACCGAGGTGTCGAGGAGGGTCACTGTTCGCGCTCCTCGCCGTCACGGCCGGGCCTGCGGGCGATGATGCGCAGGTAGACCAGGAACGCGGCGAGCGCGGCGGCCATCATCAGGACCGAGCCGAGCAGGACGTGCGCCCAGTCGAAGCCCGCCTGGCCGTGGTGGTGCTGCATGGCGACGATCAGGGTGAGGCGGCCGAGGTTGGTGGCCACCAGCATGGCGGCGGCCACCGCGAACGCCAGCAGCAGCCGCACCGGGCGGCGGGTGCTGAAGAGCAGCAGCAGACCGGTCAGCAGCGCGAACGGGGCCGTCAGCATGGCGGTGCTGCAACCGGCGGTCAGCGCGATCCCGCGGTGCAGGCCGGCCTCGGTGCCCGCGTAGAGGACCGGGGCGCTCGGGCCTGCCAGCAGCAGCGTGCGGAGGCCCAGCAGGTGCTCGACCAGCCACGCCGCCGAGGTCAGCTCCTGGTGGCGGTAGAAGTGCTCGCCGGCGACGAGCATGCCGCTCGTGCCGAGCAGCACGGGGCCGAAGAACCGGCCGAACAGGGTGGTGCGGCCCGCCACGGGCCTGCGTCGGCGGGTCGTCCAGGACGACGACCCGGACAGCGAAGAGGTCTCAGTGGTCACAGCGGCACTCCCGGGACGATGGGCAGGAAGCGGGGCCGCCGCGCAGAAACGATTCTCTACGGCGGCCCGCGCTCGTGGAACGGTTCACCCTTGGCCGCGCGCCTGGCGGTCCGGTTCCCGGGCGTCCGCGGCCAGCCGGCCGCGGCGGATCATCGCGACGCCGGTGACCACCATCACCACCGCGACGGCCGCCGCCAGCCCGAGTCCGGGCGTTCCGGTGGCGGCCAGTGCTCCGCCGACTCCGGCCGCCGGCGGGATCCCGCCGTGAATGTGTCCGTACACGAGGATTCCTCCATCTCCACCAGGTGGCCGACGCCGCTCGGTGGTGCCGGCCGGGACTCCCGATGGTGCTGGCCCGCCGCCACCGGAAGGATGACGCCACGCGCCGTCCGGCGGTGAATCCACCCGCACGCCGCATCCCGCGGAACGCGCCGGAGACGACCCGCCGGCATTCCCGCGGCGCCGGTACCGCCGAATTCCGGGAGGGGTCGGCCGGAAGCGAATGCGGACCGTTCGACCGGGGCCCGGTCCGAGTGAACATTGGGCCGTCAGGGGGACGTTGTCGAATTCCGGGCGGAATCGCCGCATTCGGCGGCCACGCCGTGTCAATACTGCATCAATCCCCCCCTTGGCCCATATCACATTCGGAGAACTATGCCTTCCGCCGAGATCGCCCTGGTCTTCGGAACCCGGCCGGAAATCGTCAAGCTCGCCGGCGTCGCCCGCCGTCTCGGGCCGCAGGCGAGGATCGTGTGGACCGGTCAGCACTGGGACGCCGGTCTCACCACCTGCTTCTTCGAGCAGTACGGCCTGCCCCGCCCCCACCACCTCCTCAACGGGGTCGGCGGCGAGGCCCGCGGCCAGCAGATCGGCCGCATGGTCGCCACCCTCAGTGACCACTTCACCAAGCGCCCCCCGGCGGCCGTCGTTGTCCAGGGGGACACCAATACCGCCGCCGCCGGCGCCCTGGCCGCGCACTGCGCCGGTGTCCCCGTCGTCCATGTGGAGGCGGGTCTGCGCTCGTTCGACAACGACATGCCCGAGGAGGCCAACCGCCGCATCATCGCGCCCGTCGCGGACCTGCACTGCGCCCCGACCCCCACGGCCGCCGCCCACCTGCTGCGCGAGGGAATCGAAGCCGAAAGGGTCCTCATCACCGGGAACACCGTCGTCGAGGCGACGCTGGAGACGCTCCCCACGGACGCCGACGCCCAGGGACTGCTCGCCCGGCACGAGGTGACCCGGGACGCCTATGTGCTCGCCACCGTTCACCGCCCGGAGAACACCGACGATCCCGCGCGGCTGGCCCAGCTCCTAGACCAGCTCGCCGCCATCGACCCGCCGGTCCTGATGCCCCTGCACCCGCGCACCCGGGCCGCCATCGACCGGTACGGGCTGCGCCGCTCGGTCGACCGGCTGCGCCGGATCCCACCGCTCGACCACGCCACCTTCCTGGCCCTGGCCCGGCACTGCCGACTGCTCGTCTCCGACTCCGGCGGCGTGCAGGAGGAGTGCACCGTTCTCAAACGCCCCCTGATCGTGGTCCGCAACTCCACCGAGCGCCCCGAGGCGATCCGGGCCGGCTTCGCCCGCCTGGCCCAGCCCGGGCACCAACTCGCCTGCGCCTTGCGCGAGATGCTCGCCGACACCGCGATCGCCGGCCGGCTCGCCCGCATCCCCTCCCCGTACGGCGACGGCGGTGCCAGTGCCGACATCGTCGCCGCCGTCCGCGATCGCTACCTCTCCGCCGGCCACCGGCCCGGCCCCCAGTTGCCGGCACCCGGCCACACCGCCGACCAGGCGCTCACGGCCACGGCCCAGCGGTTCTGAGAACCGGCCGATCTGCCGGCCCGTCGGCTTCGGCAGGGGTGCGGACCTGACGGGGCGACGGCGCGCGCACGCACCACCCGGTGCGGCCGTCGCCCCGTCGTCGTTCCCGCGCCCCGGGGCCCGACTGACGCGGCGTCCGGGTGACGGTGAGCCAGGTCGGCTCGGTCGCGTCCCCTGATGGGCCAGGTGAGGGTCCACCAAGATGACAGATAGTAATTTTATGTGCACATATTGTTTCCATGACAAGAGACCTTCGCGGTCCGTCCCGGCTTCTGACGCGGGCGGCCCGCCTTGTGACGACAGCTACCGTGCTGGGAGTCCTCAGCGCCGGCCTCGCCGGACTGCAGGCCCGGGCCTTACCATCACCCCCGCCACCGCCGGTCGGCACCGGTCAGCGGGTCCTGGCCGGCACGCCGCTGCTCCAGGAGACGTTCACCGGGGCCACCGCGGACCCCCGTTTCACCGCCGTAGGCACCGCCTGCCTCACCGGCGCGCCCGCCGGCGCGTTCTCTGCGGGCAACCACCCGCTCACGGGCTGCCCGCTCATCGAGATCGGCCCGGTGCCGCCGGTCAACGGCGCGCCGCACGGATACCTCCAGATCACCGACTCCGGCTTCGACGAGGCCGGCGCCGTCCTGTTCGACCAGGCGCTGCCCGCCGGCAACGGCCTGGACGTCTCCTTCGACCAGTGGCAGTACGGCAGCACCACACCCGCCACCCCGGCCGACGGCATCTCCTTCTTCCTGGTCAACGGCGACACTTCGCTCACCCACCCCGGCGCCTTCGGCGGCAGCCTCGGCTACGCCCAGAAGCTGCCCGACGACAATGCGAGCCTCCCCTTCCTTCCCGGCGTCGACCGCGGCTACCTGGGCGTGGGCCTCGACGTCCTCGGCAACTACTTCGGCGACTGGGAACACCGCGGCAACGGCTGCCCGACCCGCTCGCCGGCCGGGACCGGCTTCCGCATCCCCGCACCCGGCCGGAACATGGTCACCGTCCGCGGCCCCGGTGACGGCACCACCGGTTACTGTTTCCTGACCGCGACCACCAGCAACTTCACCACCAGCGGCCCCTGGCCCTCCACCCTGCCGGGCAACCTCCAGGGCACGCTGACGGTGATGCCGCCGTTGGCGACCCCGGCGCAGGCGGAGACCCTGCTGGAGCCCTCCCGCCGCCGGGTGAACGTGCACCTGACCCCGGCGCCGTCGCCGGTCCTGACGGTCAGCGTCGACTTCAACGACGGCACCGGCATGCACCAGGTGCTGTCCACCCCGGCGCCCCAACCGGTGCCCTCCACTTACAAGTTCGGCTTCGCCGGGTCGACCGGCGCGTTCACCGACGTGCACCTGATCCGCAACGTGGTCGTGAGCACCGACCAGCCGCTGCCGGCGCTGAACCTGGTCAAGCAGGTCCGCCAGCCGCTGCCCGGGCTCATCACCGTCGGCACGCCGCTGCAGTACGACTTCGTCGTCACCAATTCCGGCAACGTCGCCATCACCAACCTGGGCGTCACCGACCCCAAGGTCGGGCCGGTCAGCTGCCCGGTGTCCACGCTGGACCCCGGTGAGACCGTCACCTGTACGGCCACCTACCTGGTGACCGCCGCCGACGCGCAGGCAGGCCAGGTGGCCAACACGGCCATCGCCGGCGGAACCGCCGACGGCAACCCGGTCGAATCGCCGCCGTCCTCGGAGAACGTGCCGGTGGTCGCACCGCCGGGCATCAACCTCACCAAGCAGGTCGACGCCCCCGGACCGTTCGCGGTCGGGGCCGTCGTGCCGTACAGCTACGTGGTCACCAACACCGGCGGAATCCAGGTGGACGCCGTCAACGTGACCGACGACAGGATCACCGGCATCACCTGCGACGCCACCACGCTGGCCCCCGCCGGCAGCCCCGGCGACAGCACCGTCTGCCACGGCACCTACACCGTCACCCAGGCGGACGCCGACGCCGGTCAGGTCACCAACAACGCCCTGGCCACCGGCACCGCCAACGGAAACCCGGTCACCTCCCCGCCCGCCCAGGCCACCATCCCGGTGGTGTCCACGTCGAGCCTGGGCCTGACGAAGCAGGCGAGCACGGCAGGTCCGGTGAACGTGGGCGACACCATCACCTACACGTACACGGTCACCAATACGGGTACGACGACGCTGAACAGCCTGACCGTCAACGACGACCACGTCACGCCGGTGACGTGCGCGGCGACCACCCTCATTCCCGGGCAGTCGACGACCTGCACCGGCAGCTATGTGGTGACCGCCGCGGACGCGGTGGCGGGCTACATCACCAACGTGGCGACGGCGGACGCCCTCAACCCGCAGGGCCTGCCGGTCGAGAGCACGCCGGCGGAGGTCACGGTGCCGGTGGTGCAGGAGGCGAGCCTGTCGCTGACGAAGCAGGCGGGCACGCCGGGTCCGGTGAACGTGGGCGACACGGTCACGTACACGTACACGGTGACGAACACGGGCACCGCTGCCGTGAACAGCCTGACCGTGGTGGACGACAAGGTCTCGCCGGTGACGTGTGCGGCGACCTCGCTCGCGTCCGGGGAGACCACGACGTGCACTGGTAGCTATGTGGTGACGGCTGTGGACGCGGTGGCCGGGAGCGTGACGAACGTCGCGACGGCCAACGCCGTTGACCCGCAAGGTCAGCCGGTGGTGAGTCCGCCGGCGCAGGAGACGGTGCCGGTCGTGCAGGAGGCGAGCCTGTCACTGGCGAAGCAGGCGAGTACTCCGGGTCCGGTGAACGTGGGTGACACCATCACGTACACGTACACGGTGACCAACACCGGTACGGCGGCGGTGCACAGCCTGACCGTCATCGACGACCTCGTGACCCCGGTGACGTGCGCGGCGACCTCGCTGGCCGCCGGGGAGACCACGACGTGCACCGGTACGTATGTGGTGACGACCACGGATGCGGTGGCCGGGCACGTCCTCAACGTCGCCACGGCGAGCGCTCTCGACCCGCAGGGCGAGTCGGTGGTGAGCCCGCCGGCGCAGGAGACGGTGCCGGTCGTGCAGGTGGCGAGCCTGTCGCTGACCAAGCAGGCGAGTCCTCCTGGCCCGGTGAACGTGGGCGACACGATCACGTACACCTACACGGTGACCAACACCGGTACCGCGACGGTGAACAACCTGGTCGTCACGGACGACCGCGTGTCGCCGGTGACCTGTGCGGCGACGACGCTGGCCGCCGGGCAGAGCACGACGTGCAGCGGCACGTACGTGGTGACGGCGGCGGACGCGATCGTCGGCCACGTCACCAACGTCGCGACGGCGAACGGCCTCGACCCGCAGGGCCAGCCGGTGGCGAGCCCGCCCGCGCAGGAGACGGTCGAGGTGACGGCGGTCGCCGTCCTCGCCCTGACCAAGCAGGCGAACACCCCGGGCCCGGTGAACGTGGGCGACACCATCACGTACACGTACACGGTGACCAACACCGGTACCGCCACGGTGAACAACATGACCGTCACCGACGACCTCGTGATCCCGGTGACGTGCGGGGCGACCTCGCTGGCCCCCGGCGAGAGCACGACGTGCACTGGTAGCTATGTGGTGACGACCGCGGACGCGGAGACCGGCCACGTCCTCAACGTGGCGACGGCGAACGGCTTCGACCCGCAGGGTCTGCCGGTGGCGAGCCCGCCCGCGCAGGAGGAGGTGCTGGTCACGCAGGTCGCGGGCCTGTCGTTGACGAAGCAGGCGAGCACGGCGGGGCCGGTGAACGTGGGTGACACGGTCACGTACACGTACACGGTGACGAACACGGGTACTGCTGCTGTGAACAGCCTGACGGTCTCCGATGACCGTGTGTCACCGGTGACTTGTGCGGCGACTTCGCTGGCTGCCGGGCAGAGCACGACGTGCACCGGCAGTTACGTGGTGACCGCTGCGGATGCTGCGGCGGGTAGCGTGACGAATGTTGCGACGGCGAGTGCGCTGGATCCGCAGGGTCAGCCGGTTCAGAGTCCGCCGGCGCAGGAGACGGTGCCGGTCGTTCAGGCTGCGAGTTTGTCCCTGGCCAAGCAGGCGAGCACTCCGGGTCCGGTGAACGTGGGTGACACGATCACGTACACGTACACGGTCACTAACACCGGTACTGCTGCTGTGAACAGCCTGACCGTCGCCGATGATCGCGTCTCGCCGATCACCTGCGCTGCGACGACCTTGGCCGTCGGTGAGAGCACGACGTGCGCCGGCAGTTACGTTGTGACGACTGCGGATGCGGTGGCCGGTAACGTGACGAATGTTGCGACGGCGAATGGTCTGGATCCGCAGGGTCAGCCGGTTCAGAGTCCGCCGGCGCAGGAGACGGTGCCGGTCGTGCAGGCCGCCAGCCTGTCCCTGGCCAAGCAGGCGAGCACTCCGGGTCCGGTGAACGTGGGTGACACGATCACCTACACCTACACGGTCACCAACACGGGTACGGTCACGGTGAACGGCCTGGCCGTCACCGACGACCGCGTCTCGCCGATCACGTGTGCGGCGACGACGCTGGCCGCCGGGCAGAGCACGACGTGCACCGGTGGCTACGTGGTCACCGAAGCGGATGCCGCGGCGGGCAGCGTCACGAACAACGCCACGGTGAGCGGTCTCGACCCGGAGGGCCGGCCGGTGGTGAGTCCGCCGGCGCAGGAGACGGTCCAGGTGGCGACCGAGTCGAGCCTGTCCTTGACCAAGCACGCCGACAGGCCCGGTCCGGTCTACGTCGGTGACACGATCACCTACACCTACACGGTCACCAACACCGGCACGACCACGCTGACCGATCTGACCATCAGCGATGACCATGTCTCGGACGTCACCTGCGCCGAGACGACGCTGGCCGCCGGGCAGAGCACGACCTGCACCGGTACCTATGTGGTCACCGAGGACGACGCCAAGGCCGGCCACGTCACCAACCGTGCGACCGCGAACGCCCTCGACCCGAACGGCCGGCCCGTTCAGAGCCCGCCCGTCGAGCTCTGCATCACCGTCGAGGAATGCCCGCCGCACGGCGGCGACTACAAGGCCGGGAGGCCCGAGTACTTCGAGTACATCGATCACTACGACCACTTCCGCTACTTCGGCTACCCGGCTGAGGCCGCGTGACCGGTGAGCGATCCGGGTCGATAGCCGGCCCGGGTCCGGCACCAGGCTCGTCGCCGCCTTCCCGGCGGCGGCGGACGGTGCCTCCCGGGTACCTCTCCCGCCATGTCGCACGGCCGCCCCCTCCGCACCTCCGCTCCGGCGGGGCACTGCACGGGCGAACCGATGACGACCTGGCCTTGCCCCCAACCGCAGCGGCCCCACCGGCGATGTGTCCGGTGGGGCCGCTGTTGCGCTTGGATTCCGGTGGTGCGGCTCAAGAGGTCAGGGCGTGTCGGACAGCTCGGCGGCGTACTGGTCGGCGACCTCTGCCAGGTTCTGGAGATGCCGGTTCGGGTGGCCGTGGTCCCCCAGGGTGCGGCGGGCGGCGGCGAGGTCGCCGTCCAGCAGTTCGCAGAGGACCACCAGGGCGTTGGACGGGGGCATGTGGTGCTGGATGATCCACCGCTGAACGGCGGCCATGCCCTCGCGGGCCAGGAGTTCGCGCAGCTTCCCGATGACCGGCGCCAGCCACTCGGCCCGCAGGGCGTACTCGCCGCGGCCGGCGAAGGTGGCGGAGAGTCCGGCCAGCAGTTCGGCCGGGTGGTCGTCGACCGGTTCGGCGAAGCCGGGGTAGTCCTTGGCGAACTCGTCCCAGTCGGCGTCGAGTTCGGCGATCTGCCGGGGGAGGACCGGCCACCGGGCGTGGCTCTCCTCGGAGCGGGTGAACACCTCGCGCAGCAGCGCGTAGGGAAGCTCGGTGGTGCGCGAGAGCAGCAGCGCGTCGTAGAGGTCCTTGCCCTGCGGATGGCTGTCGGAGACCAGCCAGAGGATCTTCCAGGCCAGCGAAAGCTGCCGGGTCGCGGCGAGCAACGGTCCGCTCACGCCCGGGAGTTCGCAGGGTTCGGGCGGGGCGGGCAGGTGCTCGGTGAAGACGAAGTCCAGCTGGACGGTGCCGCCGGGCAGGCCGGGGGCCGTCCAGGGCAGTACCAGCCGGCGCCCGGGGACCCGGCCGTACGTCCAGATGTCGTCGTCGAGGGCCCGGTCGGCGTGCAGCCGTAGGCCGCCGGAGGGTGCCGTCGTGACGGACAGCGCCTCGGCGCCGGCGGCGAGTTCGGTGAGCATCCGGCCGGTGCGCGCGTCCTCCAGCTGCCAGTCCGTGGGCTGCACCACGAAGTCCAGGTCGCCCGGCTCCCGGGCCTGTTCGCCGTACCAGGCGCGCAGCAGGATGCTGCCGCGCAGCACCAGGTGCCGGGCCCACGGCGAGGCGGCGACGGCGGACAGCACGGTGTTCAGCGCCTCGCGCCGGGCGGCGAGCCAGCGTTCGGCGAGCCGGGGGTCGGTGAAGGCGGGTTCGCTCGGCCGCAGGGCCCGGCTGTACCCGGCGAGCGCGGGGTCGAAGACCGGCTGCTGGCGCACCGCCTCGTCGTCGATCGGCAGGATGGACCGGGGCAGGTCCCGATCCTCCCGGACGTCCTCCGACGGGGGCCGTCCGGGCAGCGAGAGGCCCTCCCAGGGCCCGTATTCGAGGTCCTCCCAGGCGAGGGGGCGTTCCGTGGTCATCGGGCATCTCCTTCGGCGGTGCGGTCGTGCTCGGTCAGCCATCCGGCGTCCAGTGCCTCGTCGCTGTCGACGGCGACGAACTCGCGTTCCACGGAGAGGATCCGGTGGCCGTCGTCGCGCAGCCCGGCGAGCAGCGCGTCCAGGCGGTGGCCGGCGGTGGCCAGGCCGGCCCGGCGGCACCGCTGGGTGACGAACCACTCGCGGTGGCCGTCCTTCCGTACCCGGCGCGGGTTGTGGGACAGGTGGGCGCCGTGCCGGACGGCGAGGCCGGCGAGCGTCGGCGCCGGGGCGGGCCCGGGCAGCAACAGCTTGACGTGGTGCTCGAAGTAGCGTGCGGGCCCGTGTGCGGTGGCGTCCTCGTCCGTGGCCGGGACGCCGAGGGCCCACGGCGTGGCCTCGATCTTGGTGCGCAGCACGGCGAACCCGGCCCCGGCCAGTTGCTCCGCCGTCCGGGCGGTCGTCGCGGCGACCTCGTCCAGCGTCCCGGCGGCGCGCAGGGTGAGCATCGGCTGGGAGGGGGCCGCGCCACGGGCCAGCAGGATGTGGGTGAACTTCAGGCCGTGGTCGGCGGCCCAGGCGGCCAGTGCCTCGGCGGCGCCCGGCCGCACGGTGAGGTGCACCTCGAAGTCCCCCCGGAGGCCGGGCAGGGGCGAGGCGCCGTCGGGGTGCCGGTCGGGGCGGGTGGCGGGGCGGGTGGCGGGCATGGAGGCATCGTGCCAGGCACCTCCGACAACGGCGAACGGCCGCCGGTGGACCGTCAGCTCGCCCTCAGGTAGCCCGGGGCGGCCCAGGCGTCGTCGTCGACCGTGAGCCAGGCGGCGGCCGCGACGGCCGTCGGCGTCATTCCGGCGAAGGCGGCCACCTCCCGGTGCAGATGGGACTGGTCGGCGTAGCCGGCGTCGGCCGCGACCAGGGCGGGGCGGTGGCCGGCGGCGAGGCGGTGGGCGGCGTGGTCGAAGCGGACCAGCCGGGCCGCGTGCTTGGGCGTCAGGCCGATCTGGCCGCGGAAACGCGACCAGAGGCGCTTGCGGCTCCATCCCGTCTCGCCGGCCAGCCGTTCGATCCGGACACCGCCCCGGTGGGCCACCAACTGCCGCCAGACGAAGGCGACCTCCGGATCGACGGCGGGCCCGTCCCGGTGGCGCCGGGCGAGCGCGGCCTCGGCGATCGCGAACCGGTCGGCCCAGGAGGCGGCGGCCCGCAGCCGCTCCTGGAGGCGGGCGGCGTCGCGGCCTGCCAGGTCGTCGAGGCGGACGACCCCGCCGTCGAGGTCCGCGAGAGGGCCCAGGACGGCGTGCGCGACCACCGGCGACAGCCGGATCTGGAGGCACTCGATGTCCCGGCCGTGCCCGCGCAGTCCGTGCGAGGCGAGTCCGGCGACGACGCTGCCGGCCTCCTGCCGACCCTCGGTGCCACCGACGGCGAGGGACTCGTCGCCGAGGTCGACGGCCACGGTGACGGCCGGGAAGGGGACCACCTCCAGGTCGTACGGGCCGCCGGCGCGGGCGCGGAACCCGGCCATGGCGACGCCCCTGACCGGGCCGGGGCGTACGGGAGTTGCGATGTCCCACAGCGCCGCGGCGGCGCGGGGCGTCGGGGCGGGTGGCATGCCGCCAGGCTACGGGACATTCGTTCAAGACGGGCGGCCCCGGCGGCGGCGAACCTGAGGGCCCCGGGCAGCAGGTCCGGGGCCGGAAAAGGAGCACTCGTGACGCATCCGCCGTTCGACCCCTTCACGTCCGCCGTCGAAATCGCCGCCGCCATCCGCCGCAAGGAGGTGAGCCCGGTCGAGGTGGCCGACTGCTACCTGGCGCGGATGGACGAGCTCGACCCCGCGCTGAACGCCTTCTGCCACCGGGACGACGACGCCGTCCGCAAGGCCGCCGCGGAGGCGGCCGACGCGGTGGTGCGGGCCGGGGCCGGTGGGGACCTCCCGCCGTTCCACGGTGTCCCGCTGCCGGTCAAGGACCTCCGTGACGTGGCCGGCTGGCCCACCACCCACGGTTCGGCCGGCACCGGGCGGGAGCCGGCCGCCGACTCGGACCCGGTGGTCCGGCGGTTCCAGGCGGCGGGGTTCGTCCTGCTCGGCAAGACCACCACCTCCGAGTTCGGCGCCGTGCCCTTCACCGAGAGCGCCGCGCTCGGCATATCGCGCAACCCGTGGGCCCCGGAGCGGACTCCGGGCGGTTCGTCGAGCGGCGCGGGGGTCGCGGTCGCCGCCGGGATGGCGCCCATCGCGCACGCCGAGGACGGCGGCGGCTCGATCCGCATCCCCGCCTCGTGCACCGGCCTGGTCGGCCTGAAGCCCACCCGGGGCCGGGTGACCGACGCGACCGTGGCGGTGGAGGGGCTCGGCTGCAGCGGTGTGGTGACCCGCTCGGTGGCCGACAGCGCGGCCGCCCTGGACGTGCTCGCCCGGCACGACCCGGGCGCCTGGTGGTCGCCGCCGTCGCCGGCCGGATCCTTCGCCGACGCGATGCGGGCGCAGGCGCCCGCCGGACTGCGGATCGGCGTGCTCCTGGACGCCCCGGTCGACGGGGTGGCGGTGGACCCGGCGTGCGCGGCGGCCGTCGGCCTGGCGCTGCGCGCCCTCGAATCGGCCGGGCACCACATCGTCGACACCCGCCTCCCGCTGCCGCCGACCGAGGAGCTGGTCACGGCGTTCACCGTGATGTGGAACATCGGCGGCGCCGGGGTCCCGCTGGTCGACCCGGACCGGGTCGAGCCGCACAACCGCGCCCTGCGCGAGGCGGCCCGCTCGGTCGACTCCTGGGCCTACGCGCAGGGCGTGCTCGCGGCCCAGCGGCTGTCGCGGCGCATCGTCGAGGGCTTCGTCGCCGGCTTCGACCTGCTGGTCACGCCCACCATGGCGTGCCTGCCGCCGCGGATCGGCGCCTGGCGGGCGGGTACCGACGAGGACCCGCTGATGGCGCTGCGCAACAGCTACCCGATGGGGGTGTTCACCTCCCTGTTCAATGTGACCGGGCAGCCGGCGGTCTCGCTGCCCCTGCACCAGGACGAGGCCACCGGCCTGCCGGTCGGGGTGCAGCTGGTCGCCGCGCCGTGGCGGGAGGACCTGCTCCTCCAGGTGTCCCGGACCCTCGAACTCGCCCACCCCTGGAGCGACCGCCGCCCGCCGGTGGCCGGGAGCAGGTAGCCAGGGGCACGGGGCGCGGAACGGTGCCGGCCGGGACCGGGGCGAGCACGGGGTATCGTCCCCGGGCCCCGGTCGGCGCCTCTGCCCGCCGGCCGGGAATACTGGCCGGATGCGAACGTACGCACCGGCCGCCGCGGCCGTGAACCTGCTGCTGGGGGTGCCGGCCGTGGTACCGCTCTGGATGCTCTGGTACTTCGCCGCCAACTGGCCGCTGGCGGCGCTGGGCTGGACGGCGGCGGAGCCGACGGAGAACGACGGCCCGCTGCCCTGGCTGGTGCTCTGCGGGCCGGTGGTGCTGGCCTCCGCGGCGCTCTGGTGGCTGGCGAACGGGCCGGTGCGACGGCGTTCCGGCGCACCGGCCTGGGCCTACTGGCCGGTGAGTGCCGGACTGGCGCTGCTGCCCACGGGTGTGCTCATCGTGAGGTCGTAGCGGGGGCGGTCAGCAGGGCGGTCACGGCGGCGAGCAGGGCGGTGGCACCGGCCAGCAGGAGGACCGTGGTGGGCGTCGTGCGGTCGACGACACCGCCTCCGACCAGCGCGGCGATGCCGATGGTGGCCTGGAAGGACGAGGTGAAGAGCACCCCGGCGGCCTCGGGGGCGTGCGGGGCGGCGGTGAGGAACCAGTTCAGCGAGCAGACCGGGACGGCGCCGTAGGCGACACCCCAGAGCAGCAGCAGCGCGGTGGCGCCGGGGGTGGAGCTGCCGAGGAGGGGCAGCAGCAGGGTGGCGCCCGCGAGGAGGGCGGCGGCTCCGGTGAACACCGGGCGCAGCGTGCGGGCGGCGCGCCGCCCGGCGAGCAGGTTGCCGAGCAGGCCGGCGGCGCCGTAGGCGAGCAGCAGGCCGCTGATCAGGCCCGGTCCGGCGTGGGTGACCTCGGTCAGGAACGGCGTGACGTAGGTGTAGCCGCCGAAGTGGGCGAGGACGATCAGGAACGTCACCGCGAGACCGGTGCGGGTGCCCCGGCCGGCGAGCAGCCCGCGCAGCACGCCGAGGCCGGTGGTGGTGGCCGGCGGGGGCAGCGGGGGCAGGCAGACCAGCAGGGCGGCCAGCACCAGCAGGGTGAGCACGCCCATCGCGGCGAAGGCCGCCCGCCAGCCGGCGAGCGAGCCGAGCAGCACGCCGGCCGGGACGCCGAGCACGGAGCCGAGCGGTACGGCGGTGAAGATCAGGGTGTTGGCGCGGGCCTGCCGGTCCGCCGGGACGAGGCGCGGGGCCAGCCCGGAGCCGATCGACCAGAAGGCGCCGATCACCAGGCCGAGGGCGACCCGGGCCAGCAGCACCGCCCAGTACGCGGGGGCGAAGGCGTTCAGCAGGTCGGCGAGGGCCAGGAGCAGCAGCAGGGCGCAGAGCATGGTGCGGCGGTCGGCGTGGCGGGTCGCGACCGTGACGGCGGGCGCGGCCACGGCGGCGACCAGGCCGGGCAGGGTCATCGTCAGCCCGGCGGTGCCGTCGGAGATCCGGAAGGTGGCGCCGATCGGGGTGAGCAGTCCGACGGGCAGGATCTCGGTGGTGACGATGGCGAAGACGCCCGCGGTGACGGCGAGGACGGCGGGCCACCCGCCGGTCCGCCGCTCCCGGGGTTCGGAGGGGTCGGAGGGTGCGGGCCGGGGGAGCGAGGTGGCGTGGGCGGTTTCGGGCATGCGGAGGTCCTGTCCGGGCGTGAGCGGTGATCGACGCCCGAAGTCCACCAAGTGGAAGAGGTGTTGGGCTGGCGTGAATCGGACGTCAACCGTGCCCCGGCACGCCGGCGGCGCCTCCGGCATCGGCCGGAGGCGCCGTCGTGTCGGGGAGGACCGGTCAGCCCTGGGGGCCCTGCTCCGCGGCGACCCCCGAGCCGCCCGACACGTCCTTGGCGAACTTCACGACGCCGGTGTTGTCGACGTGCCGGGCCGCGACCCAGGCGTTGCGGTCGCGCAGCAGGTACCAGATGTCGTTGCCGTCGATGTTCTGCGCCCTCACCTTCGCGCGCAGGCCGACCTTGGTACCGAAGGAGAGGGAGCCGACGATGGAGGAGTCGGTGCTGGGGAACTCCCGGATGTTGACTCCGATCTCGCTGACAACGGTCCCGAACGGCTCGCTGGGTGTACCCATCTCTTCCTCGCTCTTCTTCGTCGACGACACACGGCCCGAGGCAGCACGGGGCCGGCGGGCGTGACCGCGCGGTCTGCCCGTGCGCGGCGAGCCTAGGAGAGGGACGGGCACGACCGGCCGCTCCGGCGGCTTCTCGGCGATCCGTTCGCCCGGAGGTCCGTCCGGGGTCGGCGGCCTGCTGAACGGCGGAGTGCTGCCGGGTGGGCGTCCGAGGCTCATGGACGCCCACCCGGCCCGGCGGTCCGCGGGCCGGCGCCGCGGGTCGTCGGATCCGGTCGTCAGGGTCCGGTCAGGTCCGGCCGTCAGGTGCGGCCGTCAGATCCGGTCGGCGGACCAGGCCGGGTCTCGGCCGGTGAGGGCCAGCAGCACGGCCTCGGCGTCGGCGCCCGGCGGCGCGGCGCGCGGCGGGTCGAAGCGGCCCGTGCCCGCCAGGTCGCGGTAGCCGCGGAACTCGTCGAGCGCGTAGCGGGCGGCGCCGGGCGGCATCCGGACGCTTTCGCCCAGCGCCCGGGAGAGGTCCCAGCCGTGCACGACGGTCTCGGCCGTCAGCTCCCGGGCGTACCCGCCGGCGTCCCGCAGGCCGTACGGCAGGTGCACCAGGAGGTCGGGCGCACCGGGGCGGTTGAGCGCGCGCGAGGCGCTGCGCACCGCCATCGCCCACACGCCCAGCGGGTTGCGGCCGAGTACGTCGCCCTCGAAACGGCGGCCGATCTGCTCCGGGGTGTATCCGGCGACCGCCTGGCACACCCACAGGTGCTGCGCCGCCAGGTGGTTCACCAGCGCGCGCACATCCCAGTCGCGGCACGGGGTGGGCGCTGTCCAGAGGTCCTCGGACACCGAGCGCAGCAGCCGGGCCGTTTCGGCTCCGGCGGCCGCGTACTGTGCGCGGACCTCAGCGTGGAATCCGGGTGGGTGGGGACATTCCATCGCCGGGCCTCCGTCTTCTGCCCTGCTCACTCCCAGTAAACCGCTACGGGGCGTGACCCGCCAGGGGAGTCGGGGGCCGTTCTGCTGCGGATCTCCGCAGTGCGGCGCCGTCCGTGCCTACCGTCCGTGGCGGCCGGTTGGCGCTCTGGTGAAGCGCGGGCGCCCGACTGTAGTGTCCACGTCATGACGACCGCCCGGCGCCGGGTCGCCCTCACCGCGACCCTCATCGGCGCTCTCGCCGCCACCATCCTCCCCGCCGGTTCCGCCGGCGCCGACGACGGCCGGACGGGCCGCCCGTCCTGTCGGACCGTCGACTCCACGCCGCTCGACCGGGAGCAGGCGCGCACCGCGGACCCGCGGACCGCCGCGCTGACCGAACGCGGGGGCCTCGGCGACTTCGTCCGCGGCTTCCCCGCCGCGCTCTGCGCCGCCCGCAATGCCGCCGGGGCCGGTCGGATCGTCGACGCCTGGGGCCGGGCGCTCTGGCGGGCCGGCGTCGACCGCGCCCAGGGCCACCGCCCCGGCGGCGACCTGCCGGCCGGCGACGACCGCCCGCTGTACTGGACCAGGGTCGCCATGACCGTCCAACTCGCCCGCTGGCAACCGGGCTTCACCGTCGATCCGGCGGCCCTGCGGCAGCGCTTCGAGGACGCCTCGCGCGGGCTGGCCGACAGCGGGTTCGGCGCCCGGCACGGCGTGCGCCGGATCTTCGTGAGCGGCTTCGACCCGTTCGGCCTGGACGCCGAGCCGCGTCGCGCCAACCCCTCGGGCTCGGCGGTCCTGCAACTGGACGGCCGGCGGATCACCCTCGCCGACGGCACCCGCGCCGACGTCCAGGCGGTGGTCCTCCCGGTCCGCTACGGCGACTTCGACCGCGGCATGGTCGAGCGCGCCTTCGCCCCGCGGCTCGCCCCCGGCCACCACTCCGCCGACCTCATCACCACCATCAGCCAGGGCTACCCGGGCCTGTTCACCCTGGAGGCCTGGGCCGGCCGCGCCCGCTCCGCCGACCCCTATCCGGACAACGCCGGCGCCCTCTCCGGCGGCACCCGCGACCACCCCGTCACCGCCCCCGGTCTCGGCCCCGGCGCGGAGTTCATCGCCACCACCCTGCCGGCCGGGCCGATGACGGCCGTTCAGCAGCCCTTCCCGGTCAGGCTGAACACCACCGTCACCGAGATCCCCGCCGGCGCGTCCGCCCCGGTGGACCGGGCGGACGGCCCGACCCCCGGCTCGCGCGCGGTCGCCGGCGGCGGCGGGGGCTACCTCTCCAACGAGGTCGCGTACCGCACCAACCGGCTGCGCCTCGAACTGGCCCCGCAGCTGCCCGGCGGGCACCTGCACACCCCCGTGCTCACCGGCCTGCCGGCGGAGACCGACCAGCTCACCGGACCGGTGTTCGAGCAGAACGAGGCCGCGATCGCCGGCGAGGTCCTGGAGATCCTGCGGCACACGGCAGGCTGACGGGCGGTGCTACCGGGCGGGCCGTCGCTCTCTCGGCGACTTCTGCGAGGGCCCGCGCGGGCGTTGCGCCGTTCCGAGCGCCGGTGCGCGGAGTCCGCGGGGGATGCGCCTGCCCGCGGGTCCCGACCCCCCTAACCGACCCGGGAAAGGAGCGAATAGGGGTTATCCGGCGGCGGGTGGCTGCGTAGGGTTCGGGGCCCAGTCAGGTATCGATGGCGGAGCCACCCCGGGAGGTATCACGATGACGGAGCCGAAGGCGAACATCCTGCTCGAAGGCGGAGCGGCCGGATCGGACTTCGCACGCGTGCGTGAGGTCGCGGCCGGTGAGAGCGTGGTCAAGGTCCTCACCGGCAACCGGTACGAGCACTTCCGGCGCACCGGCCGAACGGCCGTGCACGAGGGCGTCCCCTTGGACGTCTTCGAGTGGAGCGGCAGCACCTTCGTGGCCGAGTGACGTCCGCCGGGGGCGCCGGGGCCGTGCGGGCGGGTCCCGGCGACCCCGGTGATCCCGGCGCCTCCGCTGCCTCCGGTGATCCCGGTGGTCCCGGTGCCTCCGGTGGTCCCGGTGATCCCGGTGGGAGGTGCCGGACGAGTGCCCGTCCGGCCGTCGCGGGACCGGAGGTTTTCCGGTGGGCGGGCCGGTCCGGAGGATAAATCCCACCGATTTGGTACAAGGTGCCGCCTGCGTGAGCATGGGCCTCCGCTCCACCGAGCGCGCAGGACGCAGGAAAGGCACCACACCCCCATGCACAGCAGCCCGGCCGCGACCCGGCAGGCACCCCCCGAGCCGTCGCCCCCGGCACCGCCACAGGAACCGGCGGCGGCACCGTCCTCGCCCAGGGCGTCCGCCGTCCGCCGCTTCGGCCTGCCGACCGCGACCGCCCTGGTGATGGGCAACATCATCGGCGGCGGCATCTTCATGATCCCCGCGGCCGTCGCCCCGTACGGAACGGTCAGCCTGCTCGCCTTCGCCGTGCTCACCGTCGGCGCCATCGCCCTGGCCCTGGTCTTCGGACGGCTCGCCCGCCGCGACCCGCGCACCGGCGGCCCCTACGTCTACGCCCGCGAGGCCTTCGGGGACTTCGCCGGCTTCATGGCGGCCTGGTCCTACTGGATCACCACCTGGGTCAGCAACGCCGCCCTCGCCGTCGCCGCCGTCGGCTACCTCACCGTCCTGTGGCCGGCCGTCGGCCGCTCCACCGGCCTCGCCCTCGGCTGCGCGCTGGCCGTCCAGTGGCTGCCCGCGCTCGCCAACCTGGCCGGAACCCGCTACGTCGGTGCCGTCCAACTCGTCGCCACGGTGCTCAAGTTCATCCCCCTGGCGGTCGTCGCGGTGGCCGGCCTCGGCTCGTTCGACCCGGCGAACCTCGGCCCCTTCGACGCGACCGGCGAGGGGTGGATCGGCGGGATGACGGCCGCCGCCGCGCTGCTGCTCTTCAGCTACCTCGGTGTGGAGTCGGCCGCGATGAGCGCGGGCCAGGTCCGCGACCCGGAGCGCAACGTCGGCCGGGCCAGCGTGCTCGGCACCGTGGGCGCCGCCGTGGTCTACCTGCTCGGCACGCTCGCCGTGTTCGGCACCGTCGCCCACGAGCGGCTGGTCCACTCCACCGCGCCGTTCTCCGACTCCGTGAACGCCGTCTTCGGCGGCTCCTGGGGCGGCACGGCCGTCGCGGTCGCGGCCCTCGTCTCGATGACCGGCGCGCTCAACGGCTGGACCCTGCTGTCCGCCCAGGCCCCCTACGCCGCCGCCAAGGACGGCCTGTTCCCCGCCGTCTTCGCCACCGAACGCCGCGGCGTGCCCGTCTTCGGCGTCCTGACCGGCGTCACCCTCGCCTCGCTGCTCACCGTCCTCGACTTCGCCTCCGGGGCCAAGGCCGCCTTCGACACCCTGGTGCTGGTCACCACCTTCACCGCGACCGTCCCCTACCTGCTCTCCAGCGCCGCCCAGCTGTACTGGCTGCTGCGCGGAGACCGCGACCGGGTCGCCCCCGCCCGCCTCACCCGCGACCTCACCGTCGCCCTCGGCGCCTTCGCCTTCTCCGCCTGGCTGGTCGCCGGTGCCGGCTACGCCGCCGTCTACCAGGGCGTCCTCTTCCTCCTCGTCGGCGTCCTCGTCCACACCGTCCTCGCCGCCCGCCGCCAACGGGCGTGACCCCGTCGGCGGCCCGGGGGCGTCCCGGGCCGCCGCGTTCCCCCGAGCCGTACCGCTTCCCGGCCGGTCCGGATTGTCGGTGGGGTCCGCTAGCTTCGTGATCGACAGGCGGACGGGCGGAGGAGGGGCGTCATGACCGATCCCATGACCGATCCCATGATCGGGGCGATCAGCTGGGACGAGGTGCGGGCGCTCATCGCCGCCCGGGTGCCGCAGGGGGTGATCGACCGGCTGTCCGGGGTGCCCGCCACCGAGCTGGGCCATCTGCGCGCCCCGTTGCGCAGGTTCCGCACCGAGCTGCTGCGCGAGCTCTCCTCCGGTGACATGCGACGCTACTCCGCCGCGTACGACCAGCTCGCCGCGCTGCAGTTCTCCGGCCTGTTCGCCGCCGCCACCCCGGCGGAGGCCCTGGAATGGCTGACCGCGCGGCGTCTGCTCTCGTTCAGCTGGCCGCGGCCCGACGGCGGTTCCACCAACGCGGACGCCCACTCCATGCTGGCGGCCCTGCTGCCGCCGCACCGCGACCGGGCGTTCCAGCGTGAACTCGCGGTCCGGCTCGCCGAGTGGCTGCCCGTGCGCGGTGACCACATCCGCTGGCTGATCGCCCACGGCCTCGACGCCTGGGCCGACGCCGAGGTCCCGGCCACCGACGGCTACCTGACCGGCTGGGTGCGCGAGGGGAGCCTGGTGCGCCACGGCCACCGCGGGATCGGCGAGTGGTTCGCCGACCAGGGACTGCGCCCGCCGGTGCCGCACCACGACACCCTGCTCTCCTGGCTGCGCGCCCAGCCCAGGCTCGCCGAGTTCGTCCACCGGCTGTTCGACGTCCCGGACGCCGGGTCCGCGTTCGTCGACCCGTACGCCGACCGCTTCGGGCCGGAGAACGAGTGGCCCAAGGCGCTCACCGCCCTGGCGGGCGAAGGCCTGCTGGACCGCGCCGAACTGCTCGACCGCTGCCTCGGCCGCTTGCTGCGCGGCGACCGGCCCGGCAATCTGCGCGGGTTCCTGCGGCTGTACGCGGAGCTGGCCCCCGAGCCGGAGGAGGTCGCCGCCCGGGCCCGCGACCACGTCCGGCTGGCCGCCGACGGCGCGCCGACCGCCGCCAAGGCCGCCCAGACGGCGCTGCGGTCCCTGGACGCCCGGCTCTCCGCCGAGCTGTTCACCGAGCTCACGGCCGCCGTCCTGGCCCGCCCGGAGAAGGCGCTCGCCACCGTCCAGCTGGGTTGGGCCGAGGGCGTGCTGCGGGCGGACCCGGCCCGGGCCGACGACCTGCTGCCCGCCCTCGCGGTGGCCTTCGGGCACCCGGCGGCCGCGGTCCAGGAGCGCGCGCTGCGGCTGGTCGCCCGGCAGCTGCCCGACGCCGCCGACCCGGCCACGGCCGAGGCCGTGCGCACCGCCGCCGACGCGCTCGGCCCCGCCCTGCGGTCGGAGGCGCACGAGCTGCTGGCCACCGCCCCGCCCGCGACCGAGGAACCCGCCCCGGTGCTGCGGCCCGCGCCGCCCGCCGCACTCCCGGCCGCCCCCGACGGGCCGTTCGAGCTCGCCGAGCGGCTGTCCGCCGTGCTGGCCGACGCGGTGCCCGACCCCGGCGAGTTCGAGGTGGTGCTGGCCGCCCTGGTCACCGAGCACCGGCGTGACGCGGCCGCCCTCGCCGCCGCGCTCGCGCCGGTCGCCTCGGGCCGCGGAGGGGACCCGCTCCTGTTCGCGGGCATCGGCACCGTCGGGGGCACGCTGGGCTGCCTGGTCGACGTCCTGACCGGCCGCGAGCACCGGTCGGCCGCGCTCACGGACGAACTGCTCGCCCGCCGGGACCCGCTGCGCACGGCCGCCCTGGTCCCCGCGCTGCGCGTGCTCGAAGCGGCGTGCGGGGTCACCGACGCGCCGGTACCGGTGCTGCTCGCCACCCCCACCGCCGGGGACGGCAGTCTCGACCCGGCCGTGCTCGCCGAGCGGCTCGCGGCCCACCGGGCGGCCGGTGCCCGCCCCTGGCCCGCCGATCTGGCCCAGGCGCTGCTCCGGGTGCCGCCGCACGCGCTGCCGGCCGTCCGCGCGGCGGCCGCCGGGCTCGGCTGCGGGCTGCCGCCCGACATACCGCCGCCCGCACCCGAGGAGTTCCACGTCCGGCCCCCGGACGGGTCCCCGGGCGACGCCCCGCGCATCGGCCCGCTCGCGCCCGTCCCGGCGGTGTCCGAGGGCGTCACCGGGCTGCTGCACGCGCTGCCCGACCCCACCGGCGCCGACTGGTTCTTGTCCGCCTTCCAAGCGTCGGCCGGCCAGCTCGCCCAGTTGCCCTGGACGGCGCCCTGGCACCCGGACACCGTCGCCGCGCACGGTCTGCCCGCTCTGGCCGTCCAGGCGGTGGACCCCGGCCCCCGCGAACCGGGCTCCCTGCTGCCCCGGCTCGCGGAACTCCCGGGCGAGCCCGGACCGGTGAGCCACCTGCTGCTCGCCTACGGGCTCACCGCCGCCCGGGCCGAGCACCGCACCGCAGCCCTGGACGCCCTGCTGACGCTGGCCGCCGGGGGACGGCTGCGGCCGAAGGCGCTGGGCGGGTGGCTCGCGGCGCTGTGGCGGCTTTCCGTCGCCAAGCCGAACCGGGTCCTGCCCGTCCTCGCGGACGCCGCCGCCGGCGGAGCGGGCCGACCGGTGTTCGAGGTGCTCACCGCGCTGCTCGGCGAGCTGGCCCCCGACCCGGGGCGCCGCGGCTTGGCGGACGCCCTGACGCTTGCCGCCGACTGCGCCGCCGCCGAGGCCGTCCGCACCCCGGTCCCCGCCCTCGATGCCCTGACCACGCCCACGGCCCCGCGCCGGGTCCGGGCGGAGGCGGCCCGCCTGGCGCGGATCCTCGCCTCCTGATCAGCGGCCGCAGGCCTTCCGGGTGGCCCGGGCCACCCGGTCCGGGTACCACTCGCGGAAGCCGACGCGGCCGGTGCGGCCGGTGCGGCCGCCCGGCGGTTCCGGGGAGCGGCCCGGCCCGGGGCCGTCGCACCACAGGGTGCCGCGCTCCGGGCCGGTGACGGCCAACCAGGTGCAGTGGCCGCGGCCCTGGTGGCCGAGGCGGACCGCTCCGGCGGTCGAGCGTTCGTCGAGCCGTTCCCAGGCGCCGTCCCAGGCCCCGCGGGCCGCGCGGTGCGACCCGGCGTCGGGGAGGTCCGCCTCGGCCGTGGCGACGGTGCACCGACGGCCCGGGACTTCCTCAGTGCGGACCGGCCCCGCCGGCGCCCACCTCGACGAGGAAGGAGCGGTGGTCCGGGGGCAGCCGAATGCCCGACCCGGCTCCGGCTTCGGCGAGGCCGGTCTCGCTCAGCGGTGCCTCCAACCGGAAGCCGTGCCCGAACCCGGCTGTCGGGCGCCGACGACCTCCGCTGCGGACGGCGCGTCCCGCAGGGCCGGTACCCGCTCGCGCACCCCTGCCCAGTCCGCCGTGGTCACCGTTCTCCCTCCGCCCGGCCCGTCGGCCGACGGGTGCGGCCGATTGTGCCGGTCGGGGCGGGCGCGGGCAATGGAGTTCCGGGGGGTGTAGGCGCGGTACAGGGCGGGGGTGGGGCTGGACCCACCATGAAGTGTGAAGTGGGGTGGATTCCGCCTCGATCGTGTCCGCCCTAGCGTTTCCATTGGCCGCCCGCAGGGGGCGGACGGGGTGAGCGGGGGAGGGTGCGGTGCGGGTGCGGGGCGAGGGTGTTCCGGCGCTGCGGCTGGCGGGTCTCGGCAAGCGGTTCGGGGCCCACCGGGCGGTGGACGGGGTGGAGCTGACCGTGCCGAGCGGCTCGTTCTACGGGCTGGTCGGGCCGAACGGCGCGGGCAAGACGACGTCGTTGTCGATGGCGGTCGGGCTGCTGCGGCCGGACGCCGGCCGGGCGGAGGTGTTCGGCGTCGACGTGTGGGCCGACCCGCTGCGCGCCAAGGCGCTGCTGGGCGTGCTGCCCGACGGCCTGGCGCTGCCGGAGCGGCTGACCGGCCTGGAGCTGCTGCGGTACCTGGGCCGACTGCGCGGCATGGACGGGCGGACGGTGGACTCCCGCGCCGAGGAACTGTTGGTCGTCCTGGAACTGGCCGACGCGGCGCGCACGCCGGTGATCGACTACTCCACCGGGATGCGCAAGAAGATCGGCCTGGCCGTCGCGATGCTGCACGCTCCCTGGCTGCTGGTGCTGGACGAGCCGTTCGAGGCGGTCGACCCGGTGTCGGCGGCGACCGTGCGGACGATCCTGCGACGGTTCGTCGCGGCCGGCGGGTCGGTGGTGTTCTCCAGCCATGTGATGGCCCTGGTCGAGAGCCTCTGCGACCACGTCGCGGTGATCGCCGGGGGCCGGGTGGCGGCCGCCGGGCCGGTGGCCGAGGTGCGGGACGGCCGGGCGCTGGAGGACGTGTTCGTCGAGCTGGTCGGCGCCCGGACCGGGGGAGTGGAGGGGCTGGATTGGCTGGCGTCCTGACCGTCCCGCAGGCGGCGGGCGGCCGCGTCGCGGTCACCGTGCTCGCCGGGATGAAGGCGATCGTCCTGCGGCGGTCGATGACCGGTCCGCGCGCCGCCGGGCTGGCCGTCGCCGTGGTGTGCGGCGGGGCGGGCGCGGTCGGCACCGCGCTGCTCGGCCTGGCGCACTACGCCACGCCCGAGGCCGGGTTCGGCGTGCTGGCGCTCGCCCAGCTGCTCTGGAGCGTGGGGTGGGCGCTCGGGCCGCTCGTCACCGGCGGCGACGCCGCTCTGCGTCCGGCCTGGTTCGCGATGGTGCCGATGCGTCCGCGCAGCCTGGCCGTCGGGCTGCTGGGCGCGGCCTTCGTCGGTGTCACGCCGGTGCTGGCGCTGGTCGCCTTCGGCGGGCTGTTCCTCTACGGCGCCCGCCAGGGGCCGGCGGCGGCGCTGGTCGCGGTGCCCGCCGTGCTGCTCCAACTGCTCCTCGTGGTGGTGCTGGCGAGGCTCACCCCGTCGGCGCTGGGCGGTGTGCTGCGGTTCCGGCTCGGCCGGGAGCTGTCCGCCCTGCTGGTCGGCCTGGTGATGGCCTGCCTCAACTCCGGGTGGTTCGCGCTCGGCTTCCTGGCCCGGCTCGGCACCGGCGACTGGGCGGCGGGGGCCGCCGCTGTGCGGGTGCCGCCCTCGGGCTGGTCGGTGGTCGCGGTGGACGCGGCCCGCCGGGCGGACTGGGTGACGGCCGCCGCCGCGCTCGGCGCTCTGGCCGCCGTCTGCGGGCTGCTCCTGGCGGCCTGGGCGGCGCTGCTCGCCCGGCAACTGGTGCGCGGCGGCGGGTACCGCCCCCACCCGGCCGCGGCCCGCGCCAGGCCCCGTCCCCGGCTGCTCCCGGACACCCCGGCGGGTGCGGTCCTGGGCAAGGAACTGCTGCTCTGGCGGCGCGACCCCCGTCGGGTCCGGTTCCTGCGGACCGCGTTCTGGACGGGTGTGTTCACCGCCCTGCTCCCGCTGCTCGACGGCTACGACGTGCTGCTGCCGTGGGCGGGCGTGGTCGCCGCGCTGTTCGCGGGCGCGTTCTGCGTCAACCTGTACGGCCTGGACGCGGGCGCGCTCTGGCTGACCCTGGTGGTGCCGGGCGCGGCGCGGGCCGACGTCCGGGCCCGGCAGGCCGCCTGGCTGCTGGTCACCGCCCCGGTGGCGCTGGTGCTGACGGTCGCCGCCCTGCCACTCGCCCCGGCCGCCGTCCGGCCGTGGGTGTTCGCGGTGCTGCCGGCCGTCCTCGGCGCCGCGGCCGGGCTGATCCCGCTGATGTCGGTGACCGGCGCGGCCCCGTCACCGGACCGCCCCGGCGGCGGCCCGCTTGACGACCTCGCCGACGAGAGCGCCGAGCACGTCCGCGCCCAGGGGCTGGCGGCGTTCTGGCTGCAACTGGTCGCCGCCCTGCCCGCGGCCGGGGTGGTGCTGGCCGGGACCCTGCTGGACAGCGCGCCGCTGCGCTGGGCCGGGGTACCGGCGGGCCTGCTCACCGGCACGCTGTGCGCGTGGGCGCTGGGCCGGGCCGCCCGGCGCCGGCTGGAGGCGCGCGGACCGGAGTTGCTGGACGTGCTGCACAAGGGGCTCCGCCGCACGCCAGGGCCAGCGCGGGCGGCGGCCGGGCTCTCGCGCGGACGTTCGGTGGCGGTCGGCCTGCTGACCACCGTCGGCGTTCTGCTGATCGCGCCCCAGGGCCTGGTGGCGCTGGCCCTGGCGGTGTTCACGCCCGCCGCGCGCGGTTGGTTCCTGGCGCTCCACCTGCCCGGGGCGGTGGGGATACCGCTGGCGGTGGCGTTCATCGTGCTCGGCGCGTTCTGCCTGGGGGCGGCGCACCGGCTGAACGGGCCACCCGGGCCGCACCGTCCGGCAGGCCCCGACCGCCCGTCCCCGTCGGCGGAGCTGGGACCATGACCGGGCGACGCTCCGTCACCCCGGCGGCCCGCCCGGGCCCAGGACGTCCGACCACCGACCGGAGGCACGGTGAACAGCACGATGCCCGCCGCCCACGGCGCCCCGCGGAGCCGAGCCGCCGCCCTCGGCCGGCTGCTGGTGCTGACGGCGGTCGTCCCCGCCGAACTGCTGTTGCTGGCGGTCGTCCTGGGCAGCTTCGCGCTCTGGTTCGGCCTCGGGATCTTCTTCCTCTTCCCCGCCACCACTCGGCTCGCCCGTGCGGCGGCCGGCCTCGCCCGGGCCTACGCCGGCCGCTGGTCGGGAGTGCCGGTGCCGCCGCCGTACCTGCCGCGACCGGCGCTGGAACGCACCCTGCACGGCTGGTTCTGGACCGGCCACGACTACCAGAAGAACCGCCGGTTCGCGAGCGTCTCGCGCACCCTGCGCTGGCTCTGGAAGGATCCGGCGACCTGGCGCGACGTCCTCTGGGTGGTGCTGAACCCGGTGGTCGGCGGCGCGCTCGCCGTCACCCCGCCGCTGCTGCTCGCCAGCGGTCTGTACACCCTCGCCTGCACCGTCCTGGCGCTGCCCACCCCGGGCCTCGCCCCGGACTTGGCCCCGGACCTCGGCCTCGGAGCGCCCCTCGCGCTCCCGCTCGCGCTCCCCCTCGCCCTGCTGCTCGGCCTCGCGCTGGCCGCCGCCGGCCCGGCGCTGGCCCGCCCGGCGCTGCGCCTGCACGGCCGGTGGACGCGCCTGCTGCTCGGCCCCACCGAGCGCTCCCGCCTGGCCCGCCGGGTCGAGCAGCTGACCGAGACCCGGCTGGAGGTCACCGAGGCGCAGGCCGCCGAGCTGCGCCGGATCGAGCGCGACCTGCACGACGGCGCCCAGGCGCGGCTGGTCGCGGTGAGCCTGCGGCTCGGCGCGGTGGCCGCGCTGATCGACCGTGACCCGGCGCGGGCGAAGACGGTGGTGACGGACGCGCAGGAGAACGTCGCCCAGGCCCTCCAGGAACTGCGCGACCTGGTGCGCGGCATCCACCCGCCGGTGCTCGCCGAGCGCGGCCTGGCCGAGGGGCTGCGCGCCCTGGCCCTGGACGTGCCGCTGCGCGTGGACGTCCGGGCCGAGCTGGCGGGGCGGGCCGAGGCCCCGGTCGAGTCGGCGGTCTACTACGCGGTCAGCGAGGCCCTGACCAACGCGGTCAAGCACGCCGGCGCCCGGTGCGCCGCCGTGGACCTGGTCCACGCGGACGGGCTGCTGCGTGCCGAGGTCACCGACGACGGGCGGGGCGGAGCGGACCCCGGGCGGGGCACCGGCCTGCGCGGAATCCAACGCAGGCTGGCCGCGTTCGACGGTACGCTCACGCTGGTCAGCCCCCCGGGCGGACCGACCCGGCTGACCATGGAGCTACCGTGCGCGTTGTCCTCGCCGAGGACCTCTACCTCCTGAGGGACGGCCTGTCCCTGCTGCTCGGCGCCCACGGGCACGAGATCGTCGCGGCGGTGGGCAGCGGCCCCGAACTCGCCGCCGCGCTCGCCGAGCACCGACCGGACATCGCGGTGGTCGACGTCCGGCTGCCGCCCACCTTCACCGACGAGGGCCTCCAGGTCGCCCTCGCGGCCCGCCGGGCCCGGCCGGGCCTGCCCGTGCTGGTGCTCTCCCAGCACGTCGAGCAGCTGTACGCGCGGGAGTTGATCGCCGACGGTGCCGGGGCGGTCGGCTACCTGCTCAAGGACCGGGTCTCCAACGCCGGGCAGTTCATGGACGCGCTGCGCACCGTCGCCTCCGGCGGCACCGTGATGGACCCGCAGGTGATCACCCGGCTGCTCGCCCGCAACGCCGACGACCGCCCGCTGGCGCTGCTCACCCCTCGCGAGCGCGAGGTGCTGGCGATGATGGCCGAGGGGCGTTCGAACGCCGCGATCGCCCAGCGGCTGCACTTCAGCGAGGGCGCGGTCAGCAAGCACACCTCCGGCATCTTCGCGAAGCTGGGACTCGGCGCCTCCGACGACGACAACCGCCGGGTGCTGGCCGTGCTCGCCTACCTCGACGGCACCCGCTCGGCCTGAGGCGGCGCCGGAGAGGCGGTGCGCCGGGCGACCGGCGGCAGCCCCAGCCGGTGCGCGGCCGCGACGGCGAGCCCGGCGAGCAGCGACACCAGGTGTCCCACGGCGGCGACCTCGCCGTCCGCGACCCCGCCGAGCAGGTTGGGCGCCGCCACCGCGAGCATCACCAGCCACACCGCCCGCGACCACACCGGGCGGGCCCAGCAGGCCGCCACCGCCAGCGCCGCGACCACCACGTAGGAGGGGCCGGTGTCCAGGGCGTGCGCCGCCTCGGCCGGCAGCGCGCCGTGCTCGATCCGCCACCACACCAGTCCCTCGGCCACCACGGTCGCCGCCACGTGCACGAGGGCCAGCACCGCCACCGCCCGCCGGGCGCCGAGCGCCCCGACCACCGCGAAGGCGGACAGCGCGAACACCGGCCAGACCCACGCGGTGTCCTGCGGGACGAACGCCGACACCGTCAGTGACCCGATCGGGTGGCCGTCCGGCCATGGGCGCAGATTGTCCAGGTCGGTCGACGCCCACTCCCGCAGCGCCCGTACCCGCTCGGCGGGCAGCAGTCGCAGCACCGGCCACATCGCGGCCAGCGCGCTCACGTACCAGAACGCCGGATTGCGCAGGAGCAGCAGTGGCCGGAGCACGTCGGCCGGCCGTGGCAGCACCCGCGCCCCTACCGGTCGCGGCGTCGCGGACGCGCCCCGCCTGCGAGCAGCGCGCCCGCGGTGAGCGCCACCGCGCCGGCCGCCAGCAGTCCGCCCCGGGAGCGCCAGGACAGCACCGACCAGCGCGAGTCGGCGGAGAACACCGAGCCGACGCTCAGCCACGACCCGGCGGACAGCACGGACAGCACCGAGCCGGCCGACCCGATCGACAGGACGCTGCCGGCCGACCCGATCGAGAGCACCGAGCCGGCCGAGCCGATCGACAGGACCGACCCCACCGATCCGATCGACAGCACGGACTCCATGGAGCAGGCCGCCGACGCGGCGGAGCGGGCCGCCGCGGCGGCCGTCGACGAGCGATCACAGGACTTGGACACCCTGTGATCGTATGCCGCCGGCCCCCGTTGGTCACCCGCCGAGGTGGGCCAGCGCGCCCTCCGCCACCGGATAGGGCCGCTCGTCCGGCAGCAGCAGCCGGGCGGCGTCCGTCTCGCCGTCGCGCAGATGGCCGTGGATCCGCCGCACCAGCGGAGTGACGTCGGTGATGGACACCGTCCACTCGTCCGCGTACCGGCGCGCGGCCTCGCCCGTCAGGCCGAGTTGCAGCGAGCGGTACGGCAGCGGGCGCAGGTGCAGGTCGCGCTCGGGGTCCCACTGCACCCGCGCGGGTGCCCGCTTCAGCAGGCGCTGCCAGGTCGCCCGGTCCGGGTGCAGCCCGCGCCGGTAGCCCGCGAGGCAAGCGTGCTCCAGCGCCCACGCGAAGCCCGCCCGGTCGATCTCCACGGCGAGGACGGTCTCCTGCCCCTCCTTGGTGGCCCATCCGCAGCGGTACATCATCCAGAGGAACGAGGGCTTGATCCACGTCATCCGGTCGCGCTTCCACTGCGCGGGGAAGCGTCCGTCGCGCGCCGCCGCCGGCCCGATCTCCGGGCCGTACGCCTGGTAGACGGTCACGGTGGTGGCCGTGTGGAGGGCGCGGACGCGGTACCCGGGTTCGGGCGCGTCCGGCGCGGTGCGGTCCGGTTCGGTGCGGTCCGGCGCGGTGCTGTTCGGGGCCTGCTGTGCTGTCACGCCGCCCAGGGTGGACCGAGGCCGACGGGGGCCGCCACCGATTTCCGCCCGGTGGCCGGACGGGTGTGCGCGATGCAAGGCCATATACAGTTAAAGCCTTCGATTTGCAGGCTCACAAGCCCTGTGGAACCATAATCCCTAAGCATTCAGTGGATCGAACACCGGAAAGTGAAGGATCATGTCGGACGGCGCGCGCGTCATCGTCGGAGTCAGCGGATCGTTGCACAGCCTGACCGCCCTGCACCGGGCGGCGGACGAGGCGCGTGACCGGGGCGCCGTCCTGGTGCCGGTGCTCGCCTGGACGCCGGCCGGCGGCGAGTACAACTACCGGCTGCGCCCCTGCCCGTCGCTGCTGCGCGCCTGGCAGGACATGGCCGACGCGCGGATGGCCCGGGCCCTGGACGAGGCGTTCGGCGGCCTCCCGGCCGGGGTCCGGGTCGAGCCCCACGTGGTGCG
Organism: Kitasatospora sp. NPDC008115; assembly: GCF_042957205.1. NCBI lineage: Bacteria > Bacillati > Actinomycetota > Actinomycetes > Kitasatosporales > Streptomycetaceae > Kitasatospora > Kitasatospora sp. NPDC008115. Next base: position 46,266 of record NZ_JBIBHU010000005.1, read on the forward strand.
CGGCGAGCCCGGCCCGGTACTGACCGCGATGGCCGGCCGGCCGGGAGACCTGCTGGTGGTCGGCGCGGGCCGGCACGGCGCGCTGCGCACCACGGTCCGCCGCCTGTTCCAGGGCGGCTCGGTGAGCCGCTACTGCCTGGCCCACGCCCGCTGCACCGTGCTCGCCGTCCCGCCGTCCGACCTCCAGGCGGACCTGCGCGCCCTGCGCCGCGGCGTCGACCTGCGCGAACTCACCGACCTCGTCGCCGCCTGAGCCGACTCACGCCCGGCGGCGTCACTCGAAGCGGGAGACGTCGCCGGCCCCCCGGCGGACGATCTCCGGCTCGCCCCCGGAGAAGTCGACCACCGTCGTCGGCACCGTGCCGCATTCACCGGAGTCCACCACCGCGTCCAGCACGTGGTCGAGGCGCTCCTTGATCTCCCACCCCTGGGTCATCGGCTCGTCGTCACCCGGGAGCAGCAGGGTGCTGGAGACCAGCGGCTCGCCGAGCTCGGCGAGCAGTGCCCTGGTGACGGCGTGGTCGGGGATCCGGACCCCCACCGTCTTCTTCTTCGGGTGCATCAGCCGGCGCGGGACCTCCTTGGTGGCGGGGAGGATGAAGGTGTAGCTGCCGGGGGTGGCGGCCTTGACGGCCCGGAAGACGTTGTTGTCGAGCTGGACGAACTGCCCCAGCTGCGCGAAGTCCTCGCACATCAGGGTGAAGTGGTGCCGGTCGTCCAGCCGCCGGATCGACCGGATCCGCTCCAGGCCGTCACGGTTGTCCAGCCGGCAGCCGAGCGCGAAACAGGAGTCGGTCGGATACGCGATGAGGGCCCCGGACCTGAGACTGTCGGCCACGGTGCCGATGGTGCGCGGCTGCGGGGATTCCGGATGCACGTCGAAGTACTTCGCCATTGGCCGACCCTATGGCATCCCGGCGGCCGACCGGCGCAGCCGCGACGGCCCGCTCCCCGCAGCCGCGAGGGCCCGCCGTGCGCCCGGCCGGTGCGACACGCGTGCTGGTGAGCCGCCGGGAGGTCGCGTACGGTCGCACGGTATGGGCGTCGACCAGGCTCGCGTGAACCGGATCTTCCTGCCCGCCACCTACGCCGGGGGCGTGCCCCACGAACTGTTCCGGGAGCTGCGGACGGCGTCCCCGGTCTGCTGGGTCGAGGAGCCGCCGGTGGGGGAGTGGCCGGCCGGCCCCGGCTACTGGGCGGTGCTGCGGCACGCCGACGTCAAGCACGTCCTGCGCACGCCCGCGCTGTTCTCCTCGCACCTGGGCGCCACCCAGATCCGCGACCCCGACACCACCGCGGACCTGGACTTCGCCCGCACCATGATGCTCAACCAGGACCCGCCCGACCACTCCCGGCTGCGCCGCATCGTCGCGGCGGCCTTCACCCCCCGCGCCCTGCGCGAACTGACCGGCGCCATCGAGGCGCGGGCCACCCACCTCGTCGACGCGGTCCGCCCGCTGGGCGAGGCCGACTTCGTGCCGCTCGCCGCCGACCTGCCGGTCTGGACCCTGGCCCGGATCCTCGGTGTGCCGGACCAGGACCGGCAGTTGCTGGTCGACTGGTCGAACCGGGTGATCGGCTACCAGGACGCCGACCAGGCCGGCTCCAACACGGCCGCCCCGTCCGGCCTCACCGACCTCGGACGCGCCGCGCTCGCCCGTCGCCCCACGGCCCTCACCACCCCGGACGGCCGCCCCGTCAACCCGCGCTCCCGCGCCGCGCTCGCCGACATGTTCGCCTACGCCCACGCGCTCGCCGAACAGCCGCCGCCCGGCAGCATCGTGGCCCGGATGCGGGACGCCGGACTGGGCGCCGCCGAGTTCGAGACCATGTTCTTCCTCTTCGCGGTCGCCGGCAACGAGACCCTGCGCAACGGTCTGCCCGGCGCTCTGCACTCCCTCCTCGCCCACCCCGACCAGTACCGACTGCTGCGCGAACGACCGGAGTTGACGGACTCGGCGGTGGAGGAGCTGCTGCGCTTCTGGCCGCCGGTGCTGGAGTTCCGCCGTACCGCCACCCAGGACGTCGAACTGGCCGGAACGGCGATCCGCCGGGGTGACAAGGTGGTGGTCTACCACGCCTCCGCCAACCGCGACGAGACCGTGTTCCCCGACCCGGACCGCCTGGACCTCGCCCGCTCGCCCAACGACCATGTGAGCTTCGGCTTCGGCCCGCACTTCTGCGTGGGGGCGCAGCTCGCCAGGATCCAGATGTCGGCCCTGCTGCGCCGGATCGTCGCCGGACTGCCGGGGCTGCGGCCCGTACCGGGGGCGGAGCCGACGAGGCTGGTCTCCAACTTCCAGAACGGACTGAAGAGTCTGGCCCTCCGCTGGTGACGAGGCCGGCGGCGCGCGGCGGCCACCCGGCGGCCGTGGCCGCGGGGACGGCTCGCAGCCCGGCGACCCGGACAAGGCGGCGGTCGTCCTGGCCGTGCCGGAGGCGGAGCGGACCCCGCTGCGGCTGCCGCTCGGCGGGGACGGGTTCGGCGCCGTGCTCACCCACCTCGACCGGGGCCGGGAGGACGTCGCCGCCTGGGAGAAGCGCTCCCGGGCCACGGCCTTCGACACCCCGTGACGCCCCCCGATGGCGCCGTGGCCCGCCCGCGCGTCGACCCCGCCGGAGCGCTTCCGGCGGGGTCGGCGCGTGGCCGGAGGGAGTGTTCAGCTCGCGCAGAGCAGGCGCGCGCGGTCCTCCACGAGGTAGCGGGAGCGGATGGCGGCGACGATCTCGGCGCTCGCGGTGCCGCTGCCGTACGGGGAGGGCCGTCCGGCGAGCGAGCCGATCGCGTCCGGGTCCGCGAGCACCTCCCGCAGCGCGAGGTCGAGCTGGGCGCCGGGCCGCACCAGCCGGGCGAAGCCCGCCCGGACCGCCTCGGGCCGTTCGGTGGAGTTGCGCACCACGATCAGCGGCCGCTTGAGCACCGTGCACTCCTCCTGGACCCCGCCGGAGTCCGAGACCAGCAGCCGGCAGCCGGCGGCCAGGGCGAGGAAGGTGCGGTGGTCGACCGGCGGCACCGGGCGCAGCCCGGCGAGCGCGCCGGAGAGCCCGTAGCGCTCGATCGCCGCCCGGGTGCGCGGGTGCAGGGGCAGCACCACCGGCAGCTCCAGCGCGGCGAGTTGGGCGAGGATCCGGCCGAGCCGGGCCGGGTCGTCGGTGTTCTCGGGCCGGTGCAGGGTGGCCAGCAGATAGCGGTCGGGGCGCAGCCCGAAGCCGTTCAGCACCGCGCTTGCCTCAGCCGGTCCGGGCAGCGACTCCAGGGTGGCCTCGACGACGGTGTTGCCGGTGACCACCACCTGGTCCGCCTCGATGCCCTCGCGCAGCAGGTGGGCGGCGGCGGTCGCGGTCGGAGCGCAGTGCAGGTCGGCGAGCGGGGCGATCAGGCGGCGGTTGGCCTCCTCGGGCATGTCCGGGTCGAAGGAGCGCAGTCCGGCCTCGACGTGGACGACCGGCACGCCCGCGCAGTGCGCGGCGAGCGCGCCGGCGGCGGCGGAGTTGGTGTCGCCCTGGACCACGACGGCGGCGGGCCGGTGCTTGGCGAAGTGGTCGCTGAGCGTGCTGACCATGCGGCCGATCTGCCGGCCCCGGGCCTCGCCGGCGACGCCGCTGAGCGTGATGTGCGGATCGGGGAGCGCGTACTGCCGGAAGAACGCGGTGGTGAGGCCGGGATCCCAGTGCTGACCGGTCCAGACGATGCGGGCGGAGTCCTCCAGGAGCCGCACCACACCGGCGAGTTTGACGATTTCCGGTCGGGTGCCGAGGACCACGGCGATGTCGGCGGAGGGCATTTGGGCTCCCTTGACGGTGCATCCGATCGAACGACCGAGGTGTTCGAACTACGCGTCACAACATGGCCGTCGGCGGTGAGCCGCGGCAACCGGTGGTGATCAATGTCCCCCGAATGGCGGAACGGCGGACCGCCGCGGCATGCCGGTGACACGCCCACGCCACGCCGATCGGTGCAGATGTGGAAAGCATCGTGCGAATACGGACCATCGAACATCCGATTTTCAGTCCATGATGTGCCAGCAGCACGGGAGTTCGATCCGTGGCGGGGAGTGCGTACCGTTCGTCCCCACCCGGATGGTTCGGCCGTGTCCGGTGCCGCCCCCCTGTCATTCCGGGCCGTGCCGCAGCCGCTCACGCCTTTCCACTGAGCGGCATCCCCCCCTCCGCAGCACCCCATTTCGCGACCCGTTTTCCGACGAGAGGAAATTCCCCATGTACGGACCTGTGGCCGGCGGACTGCCGCCGGCAGCCGGTGGCGGCGCCCTGGCCGCGACCGGATCGATGGGCATAGGTGTCACGGCGACGGCCGCGGTGGCCCTGGTACTGGTGGGCCTCGGCCTGCTCCGCCGCAGCAGGCTGCGCCGGAGCGAGGGCCCGGGCGAGGACTGAGCCACGCCATGACCCAATCCCTGTCGCACCCGCTCGCGCCCCGCCCGCACGCCGCGGCCCGGGCCGGGCGCTCCCCGGTCGGGATGCTGTGCGGCGCCGTGCTGCTCGGCGTGTGCGGCTCGCTGGTGGCCGGCGAACGCGCCTACCGTTCCCAGGAGAGCCGCAGCACGGCGTGGCTCGTCGAGCACCTCCTGGGGATGCGCACCCTGCTGCTCGAAGGGCCGACCGCCCCCGTCCTGTACGCCGGCGACCACTCCGGCCTGGACCGGGGCGTCGCCCTGACCACGGGGTGCAGCAGTGCGCTGCTGATCGCCCCGCTCGCCCTGGTGACGGCGCTGCTGCTGCTCTTCGGCAACCGCAGGCCCGGCCGCGTCCTGCTGGCCTTCGCCGTCGCCGCCGCCCTGGTCGTGGCCACCAACCTCACCCGGCTCACCCTCGTCCTGGTCATGCAACACCGGTACGGGGCCGAGGGGTTCGGCTGGACGCACGTCCTGTTCGGCTCGGTGCTGATGATGGCCGCCGCCCTGGTCGCGGCGCTGCTCTTCCTGTGGCTGCTGCCCCGTAGCACCAACGCCGGCACCAACGCCACCCCCACCGCCGCGCCCGGCCCCGCGAACGGGGAGGCCGCGCCGTGACCCTGCTGGACACCTCCGTCTCGCTCTCCTTCGTCCTGGGCGTCGGCTTCCTCGCCTACGTCGTGGTGATCGTGCGCGGCTACCTGCGGGACCGGCCGGCGCCGCCCGGTGACCCGGACGGCTACGGCTGGCACTTCCTGATCCCCTGCCGGGACGAGGAGGCCGTCATCGCCACCACCCTGGACTACCTCGGCGGGCACTTCGCCGGCGCCACCGTCTGGGTCGTCGACGACGCCTCCGAGGACCGCACGGCCGAACTCGTCCGCGCCTGGTCCGCCACCTCCGACCGCCTCACCGTCCACCTGGTGTCCCGGCGGCCGCCCGAGGCGCGGACCGGCAAGGGCGACGCGCTGAACGCCGGCTACCGGGCGCTGGAGGCCGCGCTGCCCCCGGACACCGACCCCGCGCGGGTGGTGGTCTGCGTGCTCGACGCCGACGGCCGTCCCTCGCCCGGCGCGCTCGCCGTGTGCGCCGGACCGGCCCTGTTCGGCGACCCCGGCATCGGGGCGGTCCAGGTCGAGGTGCGGATGTCCAACCGCGACGTGCCCCGGCCGCTGCCCGACCGAGGCGCGTTCGCCAACCGGCGGGCCCGGCTGCTCGCCCGCCTCCAGGACATCGAGTTCCGCGGGCCGATATCCGCCATGCAGATCACCCGGCGCCGCACCGGCACCGTCAACGTCGGCGGCAACGGCCAGTTCACCCGGCTCTCCGCCCTGCGCGCGGTGGACCGCGGCGGCGGGCGGCCGTGGGGCAAGGCCCTGCTGGAGGACTACGAACTGGGCCTGCGGCTGATGCTGGCCGGCTGGCGCAACGGCTACACCACCGACGCCTGGGTCGACCAGGAGGCGCTGTGGAGCGTGCGGCAGCTGCTCACCCAGCGGGTGCGCTGGGCGCAGGGCTCGATGCAGTGCACCCGCTACCTCCGGGAGATCTGGGGGTCACGGGCCTTCGGCACCGCGGGCTTCCTGGAGGTGCTGTACTTCATGAGCCAGCCGTGGCTGCAACTGGTCGGCCTGGTGGTGTACACCGTGCCGATCGCGGCCTTCGGCTACAACCTCGTGCTCTACCCGGAGTTCGTGCTCGCCTTCCTGCGGCAGGGCGGCGCCCTGCTCCTGGCGCTCTACCTGCTGCTGGGCGTCGGCGAGTTCGCCGTCTGGGGGCCGCTGTACCGGCGGCGCTGCGAGCCGGGCATCGGCCGGCGGGCCGCGTTCGGGTACGGGATCGCGCTGGCCCTGTACGCGGCCACGACCTACCTGGTCGCCGTCCGCGCCGCCTGGCGGGTGCTGTGCCGGCGCAACTCCTGGCACAAGACCGCCCGGGTCGCCGCGGCCCCCGCCCCCGCCCCGGCGCCGGCCCCGGCCGTCGTCGGCGAGCCGGCGGCATGAGCGCCCGCCGAGCCGCCCGAGGCCCACCCGGGCCCGGCGCGTTCCCCCGTCCCCACCACGTGTTCCTGCCCGTCCCACGAAAGGCCCCACCACCATGACCTCTCGTCGTACCCGCACCCGGCTGCTCGCCGGCGCAGCCGTCACCGCCGCGCTGGTCGGCACCGCGAGCCCGGCCTGGGCCGCCCTCTCCGCGCCCGAGGCCAACGCCTACGTGGTCTCCGCCGACGCCGTCGCCGGCATGGTGGCCGTCGCCCCGACGCCCGCCTCCACCTACCCCACGGGCGGCACCCAGACCCTGGCCGGCATCAACGTCGGGCCCTTCGCCAGCAACGCGCTGCTCACCGCCACCACCTCGGGCGACCCGCAGGCCGGCACCTCGGGCGCCTCCGCCACGATCGACTCGCTCGGCATAGACCTGAGCCTCGCCACCGTCTCGCTCACCGGCGTCAACTCGACCTGCACCGCCACCCCGGCCGGCGCCACCGGCTCCGGCCTCATCGCGGGCGGCAGCGTCAAGCTCCCGCTGCTCCCCGCGATCAACCTCCAGGCCGGAGCCGCGCCCAACACCGGGATCGACATCCCCGGCGTCGGGACCATCCTGCTCAACGAGCAGACCACCGACGCCGACGGCGTGCTCAGCGTCAACGCCGTCCGGATCAGCCTGCTGCCGATCCTCAACGCCGCGGACCTGACCATCGGCCACGCCGAGTGCGGCGGCGCCGAGCCCGCCGAGGCCGTGTCGATGATCAACCCGCAGGTCGCCGCCGTCGGCGGAGCGGCGGCCCTGGCCACCGCCGCCGGTGTCGTCCTGCTGCGCCGCCGCAACGGCACCGTCTGACCCCGCCCCATCCGGACGCCCCGGGCCCGCCCACCGGGCCCGGGGCGCCCCGGCGTTCCCGGCCGGCCCCGGGCAGGCTCGGGGCCGGGGGCGGTCCCGGGTCGGGGCCGCCGGAGGCCGAACCGCCAGTCGCTGCAGCGCATCGGACGGCCCGGCGGGTACGCGAAGTCCCGTGCGCCCGGCCGTTCGAAGCCCGCCGCGCCGCGGCACACCGCGTCGGACGCGGCGTTGTCCACCGAGGGGAAGGCGTGCGGAGGGCGGTGGAGCCCGGCGGCGCGTACCTCGGCCACCACCGCGCGGGCGGCGGCCTTCGCCACTGCCCGGCCCTGGAAGCCCGGCAGCACCGTCCAGTCCGCCTCGTACACCGTCCCGCCCTGCTCCGCGCGCTCCCGGAAGCCGATGCTGCCCGCCGCCGCGCCCTCCGGCAGCAGCACGATCCGGAACCTCCGCCCTTCGGCCGGGGGCCGGGCACTGAGCCCGACGTACCGGAGCCGGCGGCGGTCCGGCTGCTCCTCGGTCTCCGGGCCGCCGAGGTGCGCCATCGGCTCCGGCGCGTCGAGCGCGCGCAGCAGCGCGGCGTCCCGCCCGGACCGGGGCTCCAGGCGTACGGAAGGGATGCGGTCGTCCACGGGCGTACGGTGGACGGCGCCACCGACACCGGCCCTGCCCGCCGGGCCTGTCCGTCCGCGGGTCCTAGCCGCCGGCCGGGGCGAGGCGGACCGGCAGCGACCGCAGGGCGTTCACGATGAACGACTCCTGGGGGAGCAACTCCTCGGGGTGTACCGCGAGTTCGACGTCGGGGAAGGCGGCGAACAGGGCGTCGAGGGCCTCCTCGGCCTCCATCATGCCGAGCACCGCGCCCAGGCAGTAGTGGCGGCCGTGGCCGAACGCCAGGTGGGCCTTGTCGGGCCGGGTGAGGTCGAACTCCTCCGGCCGGTCGGGGTGCAGCCCCGGGTCGCGCCCGGCCGCGCCGAAGGCGAAGAGCACCGGCTCGCCGGCGCGGATCAGCACGCCCTCGCCCAGGTCGAGGTCCTCGGCGGCGAAGTACAGCGGCAGGTGCATCACCGGCGCCTCCAGGCGCAGCGTCTCCTCGATGGCGTCGCGCCAGGCCGCCTCGCCGGAGCGGATCAGCGCCAGCTGCCCGGGGTGGGACAGCAGCAGCGCCACCGCGTGGTCGATGAGGTTGACGGTGGTCTCCGACCCGGCGCCGATCATCAGGATCAGGGTGGAGACCAGTTCGTGCTCGCTGAGCCGGGAGCCCTGGGCGTCGCGGGTGGCGATCAGTTCGCTGGTCATGTCCTCGCCCGGCTCCGCCCGCTTGGTGGCGGCCAGCCGCGCCATGGCGGCGAACAGGTCGTCGAGCACCGCCTTGGCGTGCTCGGGGGTGGCGTCGGTCGCCAGCACGCCGTCCACCACCCGCCGCACCTCCGGCCGCTGCTCCTCGGGGACGCCGAACAGGTCGCAGATCAGCGTGGTCGGCAGCGGGTAGGAGAGGCGGGCGTGCAGGTCGACGGTCTCGCCGGGCGCGGCTCCGCGCAGCCCGTCGACCAGGGCGGCGGTGATCGCCCGCACCCGGGGGCGCAGCGCCTCCACCCGGCGGGGGCCGAACGAGGGCGCGGTCAGGGTGCGCAGGCGGTGGTGGTCCGCGCCGTCGCTGGTGAACATCGACTCCACGGCGACCCAGCTGGCCAGCGGCCAGTCCGGGCCGACCCGGCCCTCGATCCAGTCGGGCCAGTGCCGGCGGGCGTTCTTGGCGATCCGGGGGTCGGTGAGCAGCCGCTTGGCGACATCGGCGCGGGTCACCGACCAGGCGAGCACACCGCCGGGGAGCCCGACCCGGACCGCCGGGCCGTGGGTGCGCAGGTGGGCGGCCTCGGTGTGCAGATCGGTGCCGAGGGTGTCGAGGGCGTGGGTGTAGGGGCAACGGGGTTCCATGGGCCCTCCTGGAGGGGGAGCGGCGGTCGGAAACGGTCGGCCGGTTGTGACCGTACGACCGCCGGAGCGGTGGCGAAAGGGCGCTCACGCACCGTTTCGCACGCCCGGGGGCGGCGCCCCTTGACGCCGGCGCGAGCGGGCGGTGGGCGCGGTAGCCTGCGGGGATGGTCCACGGGTTCGGAGCGACGGAGTTCCAGCTGGTGCTGCTGCGGCGGATGGCGGACTTCCGACCGGAGCCGGTCGAGGACGCGGTGCGCCGGCTGGGGGCGACCCGGGCGGACCTGCGCGAGGCGAACAAGCGGTGGCAGGCGATGGTGCGCGCGCCGGGGTTCCCCTCCGGCGGGCGGCGCTACACCGCCGTGCTCGGCGCACCGGAGGCGCAAGTGGCGCGGCGGATCGGGGACCTGGCCTGCACCGCGCGGCAGTGGACGCTGCCGCTCTGGCCCGGGCTGCGCTTCGAGGTGCTCACCGGCCCGGGCGGAGCGGAGCTGAACGCCTGGCTGGTACGGGCGCCCGGCAGCCCGCCGCCCGTGCTGCGCACACTCGCCGACCTGGCGCCGTGGAGCTGCGTGGTGGCCGACGTGGGCGAGGCGTTCCCGCCCGCCGTGCCGCGCGAGGGCAGCGCGCCGACCAGGTTCCGGCTGGACTTCACCGCGCCGGATGCCGACCGCCGCCCCCAGGCCTGCACGGCGGACTTCACCTGGGGGCTGCTCCAGGAGGTCCGCCCCGCTCAGGGCTGATTCCGGCGCCGGTGCACCGTCCGGCCGCCGACCACGGTGCGCTCGGGCAGCAGGTCCCGCAGCCCGTCGGCCGGGCAGCTCAGCGGGTCGGCGGGCCACAGCGTCAGATCGGCGAGCGCGCCCGGGCGCAGCGAGCCGCGCCCGGCGCTCTCGCCCGTCAGCCGGGCGGCGTTCACGGTGTGCAGGGCGATCGCCTCGGCGCGCTCGATCGCGTGCTCGGCGCCGAGCACCCCGGCCACCGTCCGGCGGGTGGTCATGCCCCACACCGAGAGCATCGCGCCGTACGGGCCGACCGGGAAGTCCGAGCCCGCGGCAAGCAGCGCGCCCTCGTCGAGCCATGCGCGCAGCGGGAACAGCGCGGCGGTGCGCTCCGCGCCCCAGGCCCGCTGCTGGGTGAGCGCGCCGTCGTGCAGCAGCGGGTGCTGGACGGTCACCGGCACGCCGAGGGCGACGGCCCGGGCCCGCTGCTCGGGCCGGGCGAGGCCGCCGTGCTCGACCACCAGGGTGCCCTCGGGCAGACCGGGGCGGCGGGCGAGCACGTCCTGGTAGACGTCGAGCAGGGTACGCAGCCCGCGGTCGCCCCAGGCGTGCACGCCGACCCGCAGCCCGCGCCCGACGACCCGGTCGACCGCGTCGGCCAGCTCCTTCGCCTCCCACAGCAGCCGTCCGTGGTAGCAGGGCTGCCCCTCGTACGGCTCCTCCAGCGCGCCCGCCTCGAAGCCGCCGTCGATGCCGAACTTGACGCCCTGGACGGACAACCGGTCGTCCTCGTGGCCGGCCGCGCGCCAGGCGTCGATCCGGTCCAGCAGGCCGTCCACCTCCTCGGGGGTGCGGACGGCGAAGCCGGAGACCAGCGCCCGGACCCGGACGGCGAGCGCGCCCTCGTCGCGGGCGGCGCGCAGCACCTCCAGGTCCTCGACCGGGACCAGGCAGTCGCGGACGGTGCCGATCCCGGTGGCCGCGTAGCCGGCGGAGGCGGCGCGCAGGCCGTCGATCCGCTCGGCGAGCCCGGGCCGCGGCAGGACGCGCTCGACGAGTCCGGTGGCCCGGTTGATCAGCCGCCCGGTGAGCCGGCCGTCCGCGTCGCGCTCGATCACCCCGCCGGGCGGCTCGGGGGTGGCGGCGGTGATCCCGGCGAGCCGCAGCGCCGCCGAGTTGAGCACCATGTTGTAGGCGCCGCGGCGGACCAGCACCGGGTGGTCGGCGGTGGCGGTGTCCAGCTCCTCCGTGGTGGGCATCCGCTGCTCCGCCAGGTTCACCTCCTGCCAGTTGACGGTGGTGCGGATCCACTCCCCGGCGGGGGTGCGGGCGGCGCGCTCGCGGATCAGGGCGAGGAAGCCGGACAGGTCGGCGGCCCGGTGGACGGGGACGCCGGGCACGCTGTGGCCGGCCAGGATCAGATGGGTGTGGGTGTCGTCGAAGGCCGGCAGCACGGTGGCGTGCGGCGCGTCGACGACCTCGGTGGCCGGTCCGGCCAGCGCGTCCAGGCCGTGCGGGTCGGGGGACAGGGCGGTGATCCGGTCGCCGGTGACGGCGATCGCCCGCTGCGGCGGCTCGCCGGGGACGAGGGTGTGCACGGTGGCGGCGCGCACCAGCAGGTCGGCGGGCGGAGGGGTCATCACGGCTCCTGGTGGTGGGCGGCGGCCGGCAGGCCGGTGACCTTCTCGACATGTCCCGCGCTGGGCCCGGCCAGCCGGCCGTGCAGCTCGGTGAAGACGGCCCGCGCCGCGACGGCGTTCCAGTCGGCGGGCAGCAGCGGCTCGGGCAGGCCGGGGTCCAGGTAGGGCAGCCGGCGCCACTGGGTGAGCATCGGGACGTAGGCGCGGAACGCCTCGGCCGGTTCGGGTGCGCCGCCGCGCTCGCGAAGCCGGGCGGCGGCCGGCCGCCAGGTGTCGGTGAACGCCGCGTACTGGGCCTCGATGGCCGGGAAGTCCCACCAGGCGGAGACGGCCGTGCGCAGATCGGTGAAGCCCGCGTACTCGGCGGACAGGAACAGGTGGACGTAGCCGTCCAGGCCGAGCCGGGCCAGCAGGCGGCGGGCGTCCGGCAGCAGCCGGGCGGGGGCCAGCCAGACGCCGGGGGCGGCGTTGCCGAAGCCCAGCCAGCTGAGCCGGGAGCGCAGGGTGTGGCGGTGGGCGCGCTCGGACTCGGGCACCGAGAAGACCGCCACCACCCAGCCGTCGGCGAGCGCGGCGGGCTCCAGACTGTGGAAGATCCGCCGGTCGCCCTCCTCGAACACCGGCTCCATCGCGGGGGAGAGCCGGTAGCCGGTGCCGTCGCGGCGCTCCTGGAGGAGGGTGCCGGCCTTCTTGAGACGCGAGATGGCCGAGCGGACGGCGGGGGCGTCGACGTCCAGCTCGGCCATCAGGGCGATCAGGTCGGCGATCGATATCCAGCCGCCGAGGCGGCGGACGAACTCGCCGTAGACGGTGTGGATCAGCGAGCTCGGCCGGGGCGCGCTCTCCGACACGGTGGGCATGTGGGCCTCCTCCCCGGCAGCTCGTGGTGATCATAGCGGCGGCGCGCCCCTCCGGGCCCGGACCGGGGCCCGTCAGGCCTCCGCGTAGGCGCCGGAGAGCAGGTGGCCCGCGCCGGGGGCGTGGGCCGGCAGGCCGAGGGCGCGCAGCAGTTGGTGGGCGGTGCAGATCGAGGCGGAGACGACCGGCTTGCCGAGCCGCTGCTCGGCCTCCTCGACCGCCGACAGGGACGGCATCTGCACGCACGCCGACAGCACCACCGCGTCGGCCCGGGCGTGGGCGAGCCCGGCGGCGATCGCCGGGAGCTTCGCCGGGTCGTGGGCGGCGACGTCCAGGTTGTCGGCGATCTCCAGCGCCGCGTGGTCCACCACCTCGATGCCCTCGTGGCCCAGGTAGTCGACGACCGTGCGGGCCAGCGGCCGCAGATAGGGGGTGACCAGGGCGACCCGGCGGGCGCCGAGCGCGTGCAGCCCGGCCACCAGGGCGCCGGCGCTGGTGACGACCGGCGCGGGCGCGCCGGCGTCCACGGTGCGCCGGTGCAGCCGCTGTTCGGCCTCCCGGTGGTAGCCGGTGCCGGCGCTCATCACCGCGACCAGGCAGGCGTAGCCGAGCACGTCGACCCGGGCGTCGGCGAGTTCGGCCGCGCACCGGTCGGACTCGGCGTCCATGGTGCGCAGTTGCTCGGGTGTGACCCTGGTCATCCGCATCCGGCTGGAGTGGAAGGTGAACCGCTCGGGCGCGACCCGTTCGCGGGCCCGCAGCAGGGCGGGCACCTCGGTTTCCATGGTGACGTTGGAGCTCGGGACGATCTGGCCGATCCGGTAGCTGGTGGCCATGGGGGAGGGGCTCCTTCCGTGGTCTGGCGGGGCCGTGGTCGGTCGAGGTGGCTCAGCGGGCGTCGACCACCGGGTTGGCGAGGGTGCCGATGCCCTCGATGGTCGCCTCGACGAGGTCCCTCGGCTGGAGGAACTGCGGCGGCACCATCCCCGCGCCGACGCCGGACGGCGAGCCGGTGGCGATCACGTCCCCGGGCTCCAGGGTGACGCCGGAGGAGATGTCGGCGATCAGCCGGGCGATGCCGAACAGCATGTGGCGGGTGTTGGAGGACTGCCGCAGTTCGCCGTTGACGCGCAGCGAGAGGTCGAGCCGCTGCGGGTCGGGGATCTCGTCGGCGGTCACCACGACCGGGCCGAACGGCGCGTAGCCGTCCTGGCCCTTGGAGAAGAACCACTGGCCGGAGCGGCGCTGGTCGCGGGCGCTGATGTCGTTGACGATGCTGTAGCCGAAGACGTGCCGCCAGGCGTCGGCCTCGGCGACGCGGAAGGCGGGCGCGCCGATGACGACGGCGAGTTCGCACTCCCAGTCGAGCTGCTTGGTGAGGTCGGCGTTGTGCGGGATCGGACCGCCGGGGCCGGTGACGGCGGTGGAGGGCTTGCTGAACAGCACCGGCCGGTCGGGCAGTTCGCGGTCGGTGTCCAGGGTGCGGTGCGACTCGGCGACGTGCTCGACGTAGTTGAGGCCGACACCGACGATCTTGCCGGGGCGCAGCGGCGCGCTCAGCGTGACCTCGGCGAGGGTGGGCAGCGCCGCCGGGTCCTCGGCGGCTCCGGCGGCCAGCGCGCCGGCGGTGGCCAGGGCCCGGTCCCCGGCGCGGATCAGTTCCAGCAGGCCGCCGGGCAGGTCCGCGCCGGCGGCAGCGGCGAGCGCGGACAGGTCGGCGACGCGGTCCCCGTCGAGCAGGGCGCCGAGGCGCGGGTGGTCGGTGGCGTGGGTCCGGTAGGTCAACAGGCGCATGGGTGCGGGCTCCTGGTCACGGGGCGGGGGTGGGCTGGTGCCCGTCGTTGTCCGGGTAGGACTCCTCGCGGTACAGGCCGAGCGAGTGCATCACCGGGAAGTCGTTGAAGGAGAACAGGCAGGCGTCGTCGCCGGGGTCGAGGTTCGCGTGCTCGTGCCAGGCCCAGGACGGCACCACGAAGATGTCGCCCTGCCGCCAGGTGAAGCTCCGCCCGGCGATCACCGAGACGCCGCGCCCCTTGGCCGCCGTGTAGACCACGGAGCCGGTGTGCCGGTGGGCGCGGGTGGCCTGGCCGGGGCGCAGCAGCTGGAGGTGGGCGCCCATGGTGGGCATCACCGGTCCGCCGGTGACCGGGTTGGTGTACTCCATGATCACCCCGTCCCAGGGCGACCCCCCGGTGGCGCGGGCGAGCCGGGTGAGCGCGTGGTAGCTGGGCTCCCAGGGCCAGCCGAGCAGCGGGGAGTAGGGGCGGGTCCACTTCTCGACGCCGTACGGCAGCAGGTTGCCGCCGTAGGTCAGCAGCGAGGAGTTGGCGACCTCGCCGGGCCGCTGGTACAGCTCCGGGTGGACCTCGTAGAAGTTGGCGTCGAGCATGTTGACCAGCGGGATGTCGAGGCCGTCCTGCCAGATCACCGGGGCGTCGCCGGACTCGTTGCCGTGCTCGTGCCAGGTGCCGTTGGGCGTGATGGCGAAGTCGCGCGGGCCGACCTTGAGCTTCTGGCCGTCGACGATCGTCCAGGCGCCGGTGCCCTCGTGGACGAAGCGCAGCGCGGAGGCCTGGTGGCGGTGCGCGGTCATCGCCTCGCCGGGGCCCATGATCTGCAGGCCGGTGTACAGCAGGCCGACGGCGGCGCTGAGTTCACGGCGGCCGGGGTTGACCAGCATGACCACCCGGCGTCCGGCGTCGTCCGCCTTGACCAGCGGGAGTGCCTTGCGGACCAGCGGGCGCAGGTCGGCGTAGCGCCAGAGCACCGGCACCGACCTCGGCTGCGGGTACCAGGGCTCGATCTCATTGGCCACGGTCCACAGCGCGCCCGCGTCGGCCTTGGCCAGCTCCTCGTAGTAGGCGGCGAGTTCGGGGTTGTCGGTGACCCTGGCCCGGCCGATCCGGGCGTCGTCGTAGTCGTTCCTGCCGGTCATTCCTCCTCCTTCGGGGGGTGCTGGTCGCCGAGCGTGAGCGGGTGCAGCGGGCGGTTGTCCACGTGCAGCCGGAAGACGTCGAAGCGGTTGTAGTGGCCGACGATGTCGTGCATCTGCTTGGGCCGGACGCAGCGGCCGAGGTCGATCTCGGCGTAGACGATGCCCTCCTCGTCCACCAGCGGCTCGGTCACCGGGCGTCCGTCGGGTCCGAAGACGCCGGACAACGCGCTGCGCGGGCGGGCGAGTTGATCGCGCCCCCGGGGGTCGTCGCCGGCGATCGCCTCGGCGATCTCCGGGGAGAGGGTGGAGCAGGCGACCACCGTGAACACCTTGCCCTCGAAGCAGTGCGCGGCGGCGCGCAGCGCGATCGCCTCCGCCATGTCGTAGTCCTCGGGGGCGACGGGCAGGGCGATGTAGGCGGCGGCGTGCACGAGTTCGCCCTGGGCGAGGAGGGTGAAGCGGGCGAGCGGGTTGGTGTTCTCGCCGCAGGCGAGCGCGCCGAGCGGGCCGACGGCTGTGCGGTGCACGCGCAGGGTGCTGCCGTCGCCGGGCGTCCAGGTCAGCTTCTCGGCCCAGGTCGGCACCAGTTTGCGGTGCGCGCTCAGGAGTTCGCCGTCGGCGTCGATCACCAGCAGGGTGTTGTAGAGCGCTCCCAGGCTGTGCGGGCCGCGCTCGTTGACGCCGATCACCAGCACCACCCCGGCCCGCCGGGCGGCGGCGCGCAGGGTGTCCACGTGCGGGCCGGGCACGTCCACCGAGGCGCGGTAGAGCCGCTCGAACCAGGGTGAGCCCTGCACCGGGTTCATCGTCCAGTTCCAGTACGGGTAGCCGGGGACGAACACCTCGGGGAAGACGACCAGGGAGGCGCCGTGGCCGGCCGCCTCGTGGATCAGTGCGACCGCCTTGTCGACGGTGGCGGCGGTGTCCAGGAAGACGGGTGCGGCCTGGACGGCGGCGGCGGTGAAGCGGGGCAGCCGCAGCGCGGCGGCCACGGGCTCGGTCATCGCTCCTCCTCGGGGCTCCTGGTGGGGGCGGGTCGGCCGGCGGGGCCGGGGCGCCAGCGGCGGTGCACCGGCGGGGCGGGCTCGCGCACCGGCCGCAGCCGGGGCGCCACCCGGTCGGCCGCCGGCCCGGGTGGCCGGCGGCTGCCTGCCGCCCACGGCTCGGGCCAGCGCGCGCCGGGGCCCGCGTAGCCCTGCTCGGCGGCGGCGTGCAGCGTCCACAGCGGGTCGTACAGCTGGGCCCGGCCGACCGCCACCAGGTCCGCCCGCCCGGCCAGCAGTACCGAGTTGGCGTCGTCGTGGTGGGAGATGGCGCCGACCGCGACCGTCGGCAGGCCGGTGGCGGCGCGCACCAGTTCGGCGAACGGCGTCTGGTAGCCGCGCCCGTACGGCGGCCGCTGGTGTGCCACCACCTCGCCGGTGGAGACGTCCACCGCGTCCGCGCCGCCGTCGGCGAGCGCCCGGCAGATCGCGACGGCCTCCGCCTCGGTGGTGCCGCCCGCCGCCCAGTCGCTCGCCGAGATCCGCACCAGCAGCGGCCGCCCGGCCGGCCAGACCGCGCGGACCGCCGCCAGCACCTCCAGCGGCAGCCGAAGCCGCTGGGCGAGCGGCCCGCCGTAGCCGTCGGTGCGCCGGTTGGTGAGCGGTGACAGGAAGCCGGAGAGCAAGTGGCCGTGGCCGAACTGGAGTTCCAGCACATCGAAGCCGGCCCGCGCGGCGCGCTCCGCCGAAGCCGCGAAGTCGGCCGTGACGGCCGCGAGTTGGACGGAGTTCGCCTCGTGCGGCAGCGGGCCGTCGGCGTCCCACGGCAGCGGCGAGGCGGCGAGCACCGGCCAGCCGCCCTCGGTGAGCGGCGGCCCGGTGCCGTCCGGCCCCGGCACCGCCCGTGAGGCCCGGCGCCCGGCGTGGGTCAGCTGGACGCCGATCGGGGTGTCGCTCACCGCCCGGACCGCGTCGACGAGTTCGCGCCAGGCCGCCTCCTGTGGATCGCTCCACAGGCCGGGGCAGCGGTCGGTGGCCCGGCCCTCCGGGGTGACGGCGGTCATCCCGGCGATCACCAGCCCGGCGCCGCCGAGCGCGTGGGCGGTCAGCTGCGCCCGGTCGAAGGCGCTCGGCAGCGCGTCGACGGCGGTGAAGGTGGCCAGCGGCGGTACCACCACCCGGTTGCGCAGCTCCAGCGCCGCCAGCTTCAGCGGCCGGAACATCGGCGGGGTGCCGGGTGCCTCGGGTGCGCCGCCCGCCACCGCCTCCTCCACCGCCGCGACGAAGCCGGGATCGCGCGCCCGCAGGTTCCCGTGGGTGACCCGGCGGCTGCGGGTGAGCAGGTTGAACGCGAACTGGTCCGGGCCCTGGCCGGTGCGCCGCCCGATGGTCTCGAACCACTCCAGGCTCGCCTGCGCGGCCCGCTGGGCGGACTCCACCACCGGTCGGCGCTCCGCCTCGTACGCCGCCAACGCGCCCTCCAGCGTGGGCTGTTCGCGCAGGCTCGCGGCGAGCGCCAGGGCGTCCTCCAGGGCCAGCTTGGTGCCCGAGCCGATCGAGAAGTGCGCGGTGTGCGCCGCGTCGCCGAGCAGCACCGTGTTCCGGTGCCGCCAGCGGGCGTTGCGCACCGTGGTGAACCGGATCCAGCGGGAGGCGTTCGGGATCAGCCGGTGCCCCTCCAGGTGTCCGGCGAGCAGTTCCGCGCAGCGCCGCACGCTCGCCGTGTCGCTCTCGCCGCGCGCGAACCCCCGTGCGGCCAGGGCGTCGAAGCCCGCCCGCCGCCAGGGCTCCTCGGCCAGCTCCACGATGAACGTCGAGCGCTCGGCGCTGTACGGGTAGGCGTGCACCTGGAGCACGCCGAAGTCGAAGCGCTCGACGATGAAGGTGAAGGCGTCGAAGACCTTGTCGGTGGAGAGCCACATGTAACGGCTGGGCCGCTCGTCCAGCTCCGGCCGGAAGGCGTCCGGGTACGCCGCCCTGGTCCCCGAGTTGACGCCGTCGGCCGCGACCACCAGGTCGTACTCCTCGGCGAGCCGCCCGACCGGCGGGGCGGGCGTGCGGTAGCGCACGTCCACCGCCAGGTCGGCGCAGCGGCGTTGCAGGATCGCGCGCAGCCGGTTGCGGTCCAGGGCGGCGAAGCCGTGCCCGCCGCAGGTGCGCACCCGGCCGGCGTAGCGGACGTCGATGTCGCTCCAGCGGGCGAACTCCGCGCTCATCGCGGCGAACACCCGGGGGTCGGCCTGGGCGATGCCGTCCAGCGTCTCGTCGGAGAAGACCACGCCGAAGCCGAACTCGTCGTCGCGGCCGTCCCGTTCGAAGACGGTGATCTCCCGCTCGGGCGCCGACTGCCGGGCCAGCGCGGCGAAGTACAGCCCGCCGGGACCGGCGCCGATCACCGCGACGCGGCCCGCGCCACCGGTCACCGGATCACCTCCGGCTCCTGGCGCCCGGCGGCGGCCAGCGCGTGGCGCACCGGTTCCGGCCAGGGCTCGGTGCCCTCGGTGTGCGGTGCGGCGTGCACCACCGACATCCGCCCGCTGGCGGCCAGGCCGTGCGGCCCGTGCACCTCGAAGGCGTAGTGCAGCGAGGAGCCGCCGACCCGCTCGACCCGCAGCTCGGTGCGGACCACGTCGCCGAACCAGAGCCGCTCGCGGTAGTCCGCCTCGAAGTGCACCCGGGGGATCCGCCCGAACAGCCCGTCGAGGCCGAGCCGGCGCAGCAGGGTCGCCTCGGCCGCCTCGGCCCAGCGCTGGACGGCCGAGAAGTGGTAGTGCCCGGCGGCGTCGGTGTCCGACCACTCGACCCGCCGCTCGGTGGTCACGCTGGCCGGGACCGGGCGCGGCGTGGGCGCGGCCGCCGCCCGGCGGCGCAGCTCCGCGCGCGCCAGCTTCCCGGTCGCGGTGCGCGGCAGAGCCTCGACGAACTCCACCTCGCGCGGGTACTTGTACGGCGCGATGGTCCGCTTGACGTGCTCCTGGAGCGCCCGGACCGTCCCCGGAGCCGCGCTGACGCCCTCCCGCAGCACCACGTACGCCTTGACCACGGTGCCGCGCCGCTCGTCCGGCGCGCCGACCACCGCGCAGTCCGCGACGTCCGGGTGCTCGGCGAGCACCTGCTCGACCTCGGGCCCGGCGATGTTGTAACCGGCCGAGACGATCATGTCGTCATTGCGCGCCTGGTACCAGAAGTAGCCGTCGGCGTCGCGCACATAGGTGTCACCGGTGAGGTTCCAGCCGCCCCGGACGTACTCGCGCTGGCGCCGGTCGTGCAGGTAGCGGCAGCCGGTCGGCCCCTTCACGGCGAGCCGCCCGGGCTGCCCGTCGGGCACCGGCCGGCCCCGGTCGTCCAGTATCGCCGCCCGGTAGCCGGGCACCGGCAGGCCCGTCGCGCCGGGGCGGATGTCGGCGTCGGCGGCGGAGATGAACACGTGCAGCAGTTCGGTCGCCCCGATGCCGTCGATCAGCCGCTGTCCGGTGGCCGCCCGGAACGCCCGCCAGACGCCCGCCGGCAGGTGCTCGCCCGCCGACACGCAGCGCCGCACTCCTGCCAGCCGCTCGGCCAGCCCGGCGGCGAGGATCGCCCGGTAGGCGGTCGGCGCGGTGAACAGCACGCTCACCCCGTGCCGGTGGACCTGCTCGGCGAGCTGTTCGGGCGTGGTCTGCTCCAGCAGCAGCGTCGCGGCGCCGGCCCGCAGCGGGAAGACCACCAGGCCGCCGAGCCCGAAGGTGAAGGCGAGCGGCGGGGTGCCGCCGAACAGGTCGTCGGGGGTGGGGCGCAGCAGGTGGCGGGAGAAGGTGTCGGCGTTGGCGAGCACGTCCCGGTGGAAGTGCATCGTCGCCTTGGGGCGGCCGGTGGTGCCGGAGGTGAAGGCGATCAGCGCGACGTCGTCGGCGGCCGTCGGCACGGCGGTGAAGCCGTCGCCGCCGCCCAGCCCCTCGGGCCCGTTCCCGTCGTAGGGCACCACGACCAGCCCCGGTGTGTCCGCCCGGTCCAGCTCCGTCAGGAAGCGGTGGTCGCAGAGCGCCACCACGGGCCGGGCGATCCCGCACATCGTGGTCAGCTCGCCCGCCCGCAGCAGCGGCATGGTGGTCACCGCCACCCCGCCGGCCTTCAGCACCCCGAGCCAACAGGCCACCAGCCAAGGCGCGTTGGGCCCGCGTAACAGCACCCGGTTCCCGGGGACCATCCCGAGCCGCCCGACCAGCAGCCGGGCCACCGCGTCCGCGCGCTCGCGCAGCTCGCCGTACGTCCACTGCCCGTCCGGCGTCACCAGGCACCGGCGCCCGGGCCCGTACCGCTCGATCGTCGCGTCGAGCAGCTCGTGCGCGCAGTTCAGCCGGTCCGGATACGCCAACTCCGGGAGGTCGAAGAGGAGTTCGGGCCACTCGTCGAGCGGCGGAAGGTTGTCGCGACAGAACGTGTCCACATGCGCAGAGGGAGAGAGCTCCATGGGCGGGCCACCTCATCGGGCGAGCGGGAGTGAGGCAAGTATCGCGCTTCCGTGACGCCAGTCAAGAGACCGATACATGCATTCGGCCGAGCCCCCGCCCCGGGGCCTGTGGGCAGCGAGGTCGTCAGGGCATGGGGCGTGGTTCGCTCCGCCTGCCGACCCGGTCCTTGACCGGCCTCGTCAGGCTCCGTCGCCCGGCCTCTGCCGGAGCCGGCTCAGCGCGATGAGCTCGCGCGCCGCAGCCACCGCAGGGCCGCTTCGGCGGCGTGGGTGCCGCACATGCCGTGGGCGCCGGGGCCGGGTGGGGTGGCGGCGGAGCAGAGGTAGTGGCCGGGGAGGCCGGTGGCGTAGGGGTGGAGGGTGGGGCGGGGGCCGAACAGGAGCTGGGGGACGTCCTTGGCGCCGGTCATGATGTCGCCGCCGATGAAGTTGGGGTTGTCGGCGGCGAAGTCGGCCGGGCGGCGGACGGCCAGGCCGATGATCCGGTCGCGGAAGCCGGGGGCGAAGCGTTCGATCTGGGCGGTGATCGCCTCGGTGGCGTCGCCGGTGTAGCCGTTCGGCACATGGGCGTAGGTCCACAGCGGGTGGACGTCGCCGACGGAGCGCTGCGGGTCGGCCAGGTACTGCTGGCCGACCAGGACGAACGGGCGCTGCGGCATCCGCCCGGCGGCGACGGCGCGCTCGGTGGCCGCGAGCTCGGGGAAGGTGCCGCCGAGGTGGACGGTGCCGGCGCGGCGGGCGGGTTCGGACGTCCACGGCACCCCGCCCTCCACCGCGAAGTCCACCTTGAACGCGCCGGGACCGTGCCGGAAGCGGCGGTAGGCGCGGGCGGTCCGGGACGGGAGCCGGTCGCCGAGGATGTCGGCGACGGCGCCGGGCGCGAGGTCGTACAGGACGAGGTCGGAGGGCGGGAGCCGGGCGGCCGAGCGGACCCGCACCCCGGTCTCGACCGTGCCGCCCAGTTCGGTGAGCAGTGCGACCAGCGCCCGGGTGATCGCCCCCGAACCGCCGGCGGCCACCGCCCAGCCGTACCGGTGGCCCGAGGTCAGCAGCCCCAGCCCGATCGCGGCGCTCAGCGGCCGGTGCAGGGGCTGGAACGAGTGCGCCGCCGCCCCGCCGAACAGGGCCCGCGCGCGCTCACTGGAGAACGTCCTGGCCAGCGCGGCGGCCGGGAGCACGGCGGGCAGCCCGAACCGGGCGAGCCGCAGCGGATGGCGCGGGAGGCGCAACAGCGGGCCCATGATGTCCTCGGCGAGCCGGTCGTACCCCGCGACCGGCCCCTCGAACAGCCGCCGCCACCGCACGCCGTCCGCCCCGCCCAGCCCGGCGGCGGTGTCCGCGACGGAGCGGTGGAGGACGCCGGCCGTGCCGTCGTCCAGCGGGTGCGCGCAGTCGATCTCCGGCAGCCGGAACTCCAGCCCGAAGCGCTCCAGCCCGAGGCCGCGCAGGAACGGCGAGCCGATGGTCATCGGGTGCACGGCCGAGCAGTGGTCGTGCAGCAGCCCGGGCACGATCGCCTCGCCGCTGCGCGCCCCGCCGCCCACCTCCTCGGCGGCCTCCAGCACGGTCACCCGCACCCCGGCCTGCGCCAACCGAACGGCGGCGGCCAGGCCGTTGGGCCCGCCGCCCACCACTGTCGCGGTACTCATGGGGCCAGCATCGCGCATCCGCCCGCCCTCAGTGCCGCGGCACCTCGCAACCGTCCGGGCCGCAGGCCTCTGCGGTGGTCTCCCCGATGCCGACCAGCGGTATGACCGTCCGGCTGTCCCAGGCCTGGGTCAGCGCCGCCGTGAAGGTCTCGGCCGGCTGGGCGCCCGAGACCCCGAGCCGGCGGTCGAACACGAAGAACGGCACACCGGTGGCGCCCATGGCGCTCGCCGTCGCCTCGTCCTCGCGCACCGCGTCCGCGTACGCCGACCGGTCGGCCAGCACCCGCGCCGCCTCCGTGCCGTCCAGTCCGGCCTCGACGGCCAGTTCCAGCAGCCGTCCCGGCGCGAAGGCCGAGGCCTCCTCGGCGAAGTTGGCCCGGTAGAGCAGGTCCAGCAGCGCCGCCTGCCGTCCGTGCCCGGCGGCGAAGTGGAGCATCCGGTGCATGTCGAAGGTGTTCGCGCCGTCGCGTCCCTCGCCGTGGTACGCGAGGCCCTCCGCCCGCGCGGTGTCGGCGACCCGCCGCTCGGCGGCCGCCGCCTGCTCCAGCCCGATCCCGTACTTGGCGGCGATCACCGGCAGTACCGCCCGCGCCTGGTGCGGCGCCCGGGGGTCGAGCTCGAACGACCGGTGGACCACCTCGACATCCTCCCGGTGGGGGAACGCCTCCAGGGCCTTCTCGAACCGCGCCTTGCCGATGTAGCACCACGGACAGTTGATGTCGCTCCAGACCTCGACGCGCACGGGGCGGCTCCTGTTCTCGACCGCGCGGGCCCTTCCCGCGCGCATTCCCGGGTAACGCCCTGGTGAACCTGAATATTTCTCCTCGTGAAGTATCGGGCGCCCTACAGGCACGTCCAGCAGTAGAGGTCCTCACCCGCCTCACGGGCCCGGCGGGCGAGTCCGGAGAGCTCCTCGACCAAGGGCCGCAGGTACTCGCCGTCCGCGTCCGGCAGTTCATCGGCCGCCGCCGCCCACCGGGCGCTGACGTCCGGGATCTCCTCGGCGGGCAGGTCCGCGAGGGTGTCCCGAGCCGGCCGGTCGAGGCGCATCACCCACGGCCCGGTCGCCCAGGGGGCGTCCTCGTCCACCGGTCCCTCCCGGCCGGGCGGCGGCGTGGTCGGCCACACCGGCGTCTCGCCGACCAGGCGGACCTCCCACTCCACCCGCCGGGCGACGGCTATCAGCTGCCCCAGCACGACCACCGGGTCCACGCCCTTGGCCTCGACCCCGTCGAACACCGCCCGCGCGCCCCCGACCAGCGGCCCGCCCTCGGC
Source organism: Kitasatospora sp. NPDC008115 (assembly GCF_042957205.1). Lineage (NCBI taxonomy): Bacteria > Bacillati > Actinomycetota > Actinomycetes > Kitasatosporales > Streptomycetaceae > Kitasatospora > Kitasatospora sp. NPDC008115. The sequence goes on from NZ_JBIBHU010000005.1 coordinate 69,963, forward strand.
GTCGTCGAGGGCCGCGAGCACGGCGCCGTCGTCGGCCGCGCGGAAGTAATCGGTCAGCACGCCCATGGCCGGCGGCTCCTGTCTGCTCGGTGGTTCCGGTGCAGGGACAGTGGATCAGACGCCACTGACATCGGTGGGTCCGTCCGGTCCCGGCCGGGGGCCGTCGGCGCTCCCGGCCGCGGAGCGGGCGAGGCCCATGAGGAGGAGGCGGACGCCGCCGGTGAACAGGTACGCCTCCCCGTCGGCGACCGGGGTGAAGACGGTCGTGGCCGCCCCGATCCGCCGACGAACGGTCTCCATCACGCTCCTGGAGATGACGAGTGCGGCAATGGGCATGTTCGGGGAGTACAGCATGTCTTCGAGCCGGGCAGTCAGCTCCCGCGCCCCGGGTGCCTGGTCCCGGTGCGGCCCGGAGAAGATGGCCAGGCCGAGCGACCTTCTGACGGGGGGACGGGCGCGCAGGCGCTGCCACAGCTCCATGACGATGGCGGCGGCCGTCCTCAGTGGGTCGGGCGAATCGGAGATCGTGAACCGGAGACCGGTGCCGAGGTCGGCCGCGGCGAGGTCGCCCACGAGGTCGCGCAGCACCTCCGCCACCATCTGGCGGCCCGGCCCGGCGTCGGCTCCCGCCAGGTGCAGGGACACGTGCAGCGCCTCGGCCGTCCGCGTCTCGTCGCCGAGCCGGACCAGCCGGTCGAAGGCGGCGCGTTGGTCCTCGGGAACATCGTCGGACCAGGGCCGGACGCCGTCCAGTTCGCGCCGGAGATGCGCCAGGAACCATGCCTCGTCGTCGCGGTTGTCATCCCGGCGGAGGATGTCGAGCATGGTGTCCGCCACGACGGCCAGGTCGTCGAAGCGGCGTACCCGGGTCAGGAGCGTGGTCAGCGGCGTCGCGAGGGTGAAGGCGGCGAAGCGGACCAGCGGGAACAGGACGGGACGCTCCGCCTCCAGCCAGGCGACGATCTCCTCGGCCCCGTGGAAGCGGCCGGTGAACCCGTGGTCGAGGTGGTGGACGGCGGCCTCGGCCGTCGAGCAGTAGTGCGCCAGCAGGCGCTCGAAGGCGTGGTCCTGGTTGTCGGCGTGCTCCGTGCGCAGACCGACGGCGTAGAGCGTGACCAGCGGATGGACCGACCAGTGGCCCCAGGTCGGGGCGGCGTCGACGAGGTGGGTGAGGGCCAGTTCCGCCAGCAGGTCCTCGGTCGCCGGGACGTCGAGGTCGGCTAGGCGGGCGGCGGCCTCCGTCGTCACATCGGGATGCGGGAACACCGAGAGCAACCGGAAGAGCCGCGCCTGGTCCTCCGGGAGCCGCCGGTACGACGCGCCGAGGGCGGCCCGCACGCTCTGGTCCTGGCGGCTGAGCCGGTCGAGCCGGACGCGGGGGTCGCTCAGCCGCTCGACCAGGGACCTCAGCGGGCGGGTGGGAGCGTCGGCCAGCAGGCGGGCGCAGATGGTCAGCGCCAGCGGCAGGCCGCCGCACAGCCCGGCCAGGGCCTCGGCCTGGTCGGGGGCGCCCGTGATCCGCGTGTCGTTCCCCCGCAGCCACCGCAGGCGGTTCTCCAGCAGCCGGAGCGAGGCGTCGGCGGACAGCACGCCCACGTCGAACAGCCGGGCGTCGAGCGGCAGCGTGCTCCGCGAGGTGACGAGGGCGGTGACGAAGCCGTCGACCGGGAGCAGCGGCGACACCTGGGCGGCGTCGGCCGCGTTGTCGAGGACCACCAGGACGGGCCCGGCCGAGCGGGCGTGGGAGACGAGGCTGCTCCGGTAGCGGGCGATGCGGTCCTGGAGGTCTGCCGCGACCTCCGAAGGGTCGGCGCCGAGGGCACGCAGCAGCATCTCCAGGGCCGGCCCGGTGGTGAGGCCGGAGTCGGTCCGATTGCCCGCCAGATCGAGGTAGAGGACGCCGCCGGGGTACCAGCCGCGTTCCAGGGCCTCGCCCGCGGCCTGGACGACGAGCTCCGACTTCCCGACACCGGGCATGCCGGAGACCAGCGCCGAGCGGTAGGGGCGGGTGCCCGGTTCGACGGGCGTCAGGAACCGGATCAGCTCGTCGAGTTCCGCCTCGCGACCGGTGAAGGCGCCGGACCTCGCCGGCAGGGAGGTCATGGGGGCGCGCAGCGGCATGTGGACGTTGATGGTCGAGCCCTGGATCACGGAGCCCACGGTGACGCCGCCGGAGACCGTGTTCCACTCGTCGGCCGCGGTGTCGGACTCCGCCAGAGCGGCCGCCAGCTCCGCGTCCAGGTCCCGTGCGGCCAGCTCGCTCGGGATGCGCGGGAGCCGCCGGGCGAGGCGACGCAGGGCCCGATCCTGCCGGTGGTCGCCGGGGTCGTGGGACCGGCCCAGCCGCTCGGTCAGTTCCTGCCGTAGCTCGTCCTCCCCGAGCGTGCGCACCGGGACGATCACGGCGGCCCGGTGCTGCCAGGCACCGACGGACTCGGTCGTGACGATGACGCAGCCCCGGCCGAGCCGGGGCAGGAAGAACGGCAGCCGGGCGTCGCTTGTCCAGGTGCCCCTGGGGACGCCGTCGAGGACGACGAGCCAGTCCCGGTGCCGTGCCAGCCGTTCCCACAGCGGGTCGAGCGAGGCCTCGTCGAACACGGCGCCGGACGGGGCGAGGGCCTGCCAGAGCCGCTCCAGCCCCTGCGAGACCGAGCCCGGCCGGCGGGCGTCGATCCAGTGGACGAACGGGTGCCGCCCGCCGTGGGCGCGCACGTACTCCTGGACGAGGCGCCGGCGCCCCATCCCACGGGCCCCGGCGAGGACCACCACGGCGGGCCGCCCGGTGTCCCGGGTGGGGGAGAAGGCCGCCGCCAGGGTCGCCAGCTCGTGGCGGCGGCCGATCATGGCCGGGGGATCGGGCGGGCTCTGGACAGGAGGCACCGGGGTCAGCAGTTCCCACCTGTGCGGCCCGGGCCCGGGCGCCGCCGCCTCGCCGCGCGGCGCGCGTTCCAGCGCCTCGGTCAGCCGTGCCGCCACCTCCGCGTGCCGGCCGCCCGCGCCCGCCAGGACCGCCACCGCCACCTCGGCGAACGGCAGGCTCCGCTCCTCCAGCGCCGCGCCGCCCCCGGCCGGCGTGGCCAGGGCGCGGAAGTCGAGCGTCCCGCCGAAGGTCGCCGCGACCCGGCCGGACACCTTGGCGAGGACGTCCACCAGCACGTGCACGGACTCGGTGCGGGTCAGCTCGGCGAGCAGTTCCTCGCGCACGCCGGGCCGGAAGTCGTAGACCTGCTCGTCCGGGTCCCCGGCGGCCTCCCCGCGCGGTTCGAGCAGGCCGGAGACGAACAGCTCCGCCAGGTCCGTCTGCACGGACTCCGGGACGGTGGCCCGCTGCACCAGCCGCATCACCGGCAGGCTCAGCGGCGCCGCCGACAGGTGGCAGGCCAGCCGGTACGCCGTCGGCGAGCCGCCGGCCCGGAAGCGGGCGACGCGCTCGGCGGGGGTGGCCGGGTCCTCGGCGGGGCCGGCCGGCCGCTGCGGGCGGAGCTCGGCGTCGAGCGGGGCGGCCAGTATCGGGGTCCAGCCGGAGGTGCGGCCTGCGGTGAGTCCGGCCCAGGGGGCGAGCCAGTCGGCGTCGACCTCCAGGACGGGCAGCCAGCGGACCCGGGCCCGCCGGGCGGCGCCCCGGGCGCCGCGCGGGACGCCGGGCAGCGCGGCCTCCGAGCGGAAGGCCGGGACCGGCCGGCCCGCGCCGGACGCCCGCGCCTCCACGGGAGCGGTGCGCAGCCCGGTGCGGTGCCACAGCCGCCGGGGCAGCACCTGGAGCGCCGCCGTCGGGCGGACGGCCGCGGAGGCGGCCAGGAAGGCGGGCAGTTCGCCCCCGTACCAGGCCGGGCCGACGCCGTCGGTGAGGACCAGCAGGATCCGGCGGCCGGTCGGGTCCTTGAGCGGCCGCTCCCAGCCGGCCCGGGCGACGGGGGAGGCGGCCGGACGGCGGCGGTGCGAGCGGCGGAGCGGCGCGAGTGTCGGCACCTCCGTGTCCGTCCCGAGCGCCCAGCCGCGCACGTCGGCGAAGGCCCCGTGGCGCTCCAGCAGGGCGCTCAGTTCGCTGCCGAGGCGGTGCCAGACGGCCATGGTGGCACCGGTGTCCACCAGCAGGTCGACCGAGAAGTGCAGCTGCCGGGCGGGCCTGCGGACCGGGAACAGGATGCCCGTCTCGGCGGTGGCCTCGGCGGTCGCCTCCTCGTCCAGGAGCGGCTCGCCGGGGGCATCGGTCAGCCGCCGCAGCGGGCGCAGCGCCCGGGCCAGGGCGAGCGGGTCGCCGAGCGCGGGGGGCTGGGTGACCTGGACGGTGTGACCGCCCGCGCCGACGCCGCCCGGGCCGTGGCCGCCGCCGAGGGCGTGCAGCGCGGCCCGGGGGCCGGCGGACGGGCGCTCGGGCGGCGGGCCGAACCCGACCGGGTGCGGCGGCCGGTCGGCGGGCGGCGGCGGGCGCTCGGCGGCCGGCGGCTCCGGCCGGTCGTCGGGCCCCGTCGGCTCCCCGGCCGGCGACGGCTGCTCCGACGGCGGCTGCTCCGACGGCGGCTGCTCCGACGGCGGCTGCTCCGACGCCGCCGACGCGCCGAGCCCGGCGAGCCCGGCGAGCCCGGCGATCCACAGGACGTCCGCGAGGTCGTCCGCCGTCGGCGGCCCGCCGTCCGCCGGGACGAGCAGACGGGTGAGCGCGGCCCGCAGGCTCTCCTGGGCGGACGAGGCCACCACCCGGCTCAGTTCTCGTTGAGCGGGCGGAGCAGGACGTCGTGCAGGAGGTCGTGCCCCCGCCCGCTGTCCCAGAGCCCGCGCCGGGCCATCAGCAGCGCGTTCAGCAGCTGGTCGTTGGCCAGCTCGGCGCCCTCCTCCTGCTGGCGGCGGAGGAACTCGGCGATCAGCGCGGTGGTCGCCGCGTCGGCGGCCGTCTCCTCGCCCAGGTGGGCGGCGACCATCGCGGTCAGCCGTTCCGCGCTCGGCGGCTGGATGTCCAGCCGCACACAGCGCCGCAGCAGGGCGGCGGGGAACTCGCGCTCGCCGTTGCTGGTGAGCACGACCAGCGGGAACTGCGCGCAGCGCACGACCCCGCCCAGCACGCCGGCCGTCCGGCCGTGGTCGGCCGTGCCGACCCACTGGTCGCCCGGGCCCAGGCGCGCCAGCTCCGGGATGTCGAACTCGCCCTCCTCGAAGACGTTCAGCAGGTCGTTGGGCAGGTCGAGGTCGCTCTTGTCGATCTCGTCGACGAGTAGCACCCGGGGCACCCGCCAGGGCAGCAGCGCCGTGCCGAGCGGGCCGAGCCGCAGGAACCTCCCGATGTCGGGGCCCTCGGCCGCCGGGGGTGCCTCCTCATGGGGATTGGGGAGCGGACGGCGGCGGTGGTCCGCGGTCTCCCGCCGCAGGCCGGCCTCGTGCAGCCGGCCGATCGCGTCGTAGCTGTAGAGCCCGTCGCGCAGGGTGGACCGGCTGGTGATCGGCCAGCGCAGCACCGGGCCGAGGCCCAGTTCGTGGGCGACCGCGTGCGCGAGGGTCGACTTGCCGGCACCGGGCTTGCCGGTGATGAGCAGCGGACGCCGCAGGTGCAGCGCGAGGTTGACCAGGTGGACCTCCCGCTCGTCGGCCTGGTAGGCGGCGGCCTGCCGGGCCCTGCCGAGCCTGGCCTCGGGCTCCTGCGGCGGCTCCTGCCCGGCGCCGACCGGGACGGCGGAGGCGCGCCAGGCCGGTGCGCCGGGGAGCCGGCCGATCCCGTCGTGCCGGACGCCGGTGCCCCGGTAGATCCACCAGTCCTCGGCCATGTCTGCTCCTGCCTCGCTGGGCGTGGTCCCGGCTCCGCGGGGACGGGCGGTCATCCGACCATCCCCGGGAACGGGCTGTCCTGGTCCGGGTCCACGCAGTCCGGGTCCTCCCAGAGCAGCGTGACGGTGTGCTGCGGGTCGGGCGGGCGGCCGCGGTTCTGCCGGCGGTAGCGGTGGACGGTGTCGGGCAGGTCGGCCAGGCAGGCCGGCCGGTACTCGCGCAGCGCCTTGACGAGGGTGTCCGCCTCGCCGGCCACCCGCCGCCAGAGCAGCACCGGCATGCCGTCGAGGTACATCGCGTCGTCCACGGCGTACTGGACGTCGGCGGGCAGCTGGTCGTACGGCACGTCGAGGCCCAGGCAGGACAGCGCGGGGCGTTCGGCGATCCAGTCCGGCAGCTCGGCGGCGCGCGCCGGGTCGAGCGGGGGCCAGCCGATCCGGTCCAGGGCGTCGATCCGGCCGGGGCCGGCCGCCGGGCTGCCGAGCTGCGCCCACCGGGCCTGCCAGGCCTCGAAGTTGACCAGCGGGTCGGAGTACCGCTCCAGCGAGCGGACCACCACCGGGTGGTGGTGGCCGAGCGGCCGTCCGGTGGGTCCTGAGGACCACAGTTCGGCCGCGTGGCCGAGCATCGACCGGGGGAGCAGGAACTCGATCCGGACGGCCTTGCCGCGGATCTCCCTGGCCAGTTCGGCCCATCGGGCGAGCCGGGTGCCGCCGACGGAGACCAGTTCGCTCCGGGTGAGCGATTCGGTGGCCGGGAGGCCGTGGGCGCGCTGGAACCGTCCGCCGGTGAGCGGCTGGCGGTAGTAGGTCAGGCGCAGCCGGTACCGGGTGTCGCCGGTGTGCTCCGGGGTCTCCTCGTCCAGCCGGACCTGGACGATCAGCCGGTGTCCGGGCGCGGCCGCGCCGGGCGCCGGTTCGGGCCCGCCGTACCGGTCGACGAAGCGCCGCAGCGCCGGGAGTCCGGTGCACCGGGTGACGACCGGGTCGGCGCCGAGCGAGCGGAGGAAGCCGGTGAGCGGGCCGAGGACGTCGGGGTCGCGGCGGTCGACGAGGCGGCCGAGGAGTTCGGGCAGGCCCTCCTCGCCGGTGAGGTTCCGCAGCCCGCCGGTGTCCTCGGGGACGTGCCGGTGGAGCCCGGGGAGCGCCGGGAGGCGGTGCAACTCGGCCACCACATCGAGCAGTTCGGTGAAGTACCGTTCGGGCTCGCGGGTCAGGAGCAGGGCGGTGAGGTCCAGCCAGGGCAGCGCGCGGTCGTCCGGGGCGAGGGTGTGCAGCGCGTCGCGCAGGGACTCCAGCGCCGCCCGGGGGTCGCCGAACGCCACCACGGCGCCGATCAGGTTCCAGACGTGGTCGCGCGGTCGGCCGTCCTCGGCGATGTCCGCGTCGATGCCGGGTGCCGTCGCGGACCGTCCCATGGCGGCCACGACGTGCTGGCGGAAGGCGTGCTGGCGCATCCGGTCGCAGCCGAGGAGGACGTCGGCCAGCAGCTGGTCCGCCTCCACGGCCCAGGGTCTCGCGGGCGGCGGCGCCGGTGCTGCTCCGCTCACGTGCTCTCCCGGTCGCCGGTCGCCCGCCCGACCAGCCGGCGCAGTTCGTCGAGCGCGCCGTCGTCCGGGGCCAGTTCCTCCACGGCGGTGACGAGCGCCCGCAGGGCGACGCGCCCGTCGCGGAAGCTCCGGCAGCCGCGGACGATGCCGTGGAGATGGAGGCGCTGGGTGGGATGTTCGGCCACCTCGAAGGCGTACGGCACGCCGAGTGCCCGGCTCATGGCGTCCAGCAGCAGGAACCGTCCGTCGAGCCGTTGCAGGACCGGGAAGGGCATCAGGGCGGCCACCAGCTCGCCGTCGCCCGGTGGCGGCGGGGCCGGGAGCGGCCCCGGCACCTCGACCCCCGACTCGACGAGCAGGGCACGGAGCGCGCGGGCCGGGGTGAACCAGCCGCCCTGGTCCAGCTCGTAGGAGCGGCTGGCCTTGAGCACCCCGTGCACCGCCCCGTCCGCGCCGACCAGCATGCTGCCGCTGTGCCCGTCGCGCACGCCGTCGCCGCTCACCCGCACGTAGTCGCCCGCCGGGCCGACGACCCGGAGGGCGAGGGTGTCCGGGCGGGCGGTGCCCAGGTCCGGGGTGTAGGTGGAGAACCCGAGCGCGGTCAGCCGGGCGCCCGGTTCGGGGAGGCCGCCCGCCAGCGGCGCCACCCGGTGGCCGGTCAGGCCGGGGACGGACAGCAGCGCGAGGTCGGGGAACGGGTGGAACCGCCCGCCGTCGCCGGTGTCCGGGAACAGGCGGACGGCCCCGGCCGCGACGGCGTGCACCCCCGAGCCGTGCCGCACGGTCACCGGGACGGCCTCCCGCCGGGCCTCCACCAGGACGTGCGCCGCGCTGGCGACCAGGCCGGGCGCCACCAGGAATCCGCAACCGGCGAAGCCGCCGGCGACCTCGACCATGACCGCGCAGTCACGCAGCGCCTCCGGCCGGACGGGGCCGGGCGCGGTTCCGGTCACTCGGCGACGGTCGCGCCGGGGAGCGCGGACGACTCGTGGGCGGCCCGCTGCCGGCGGCGCTCGGCGAGGTCCCAGGAGAGCCGGACGGTGAGCCCGGCCTCGCCGCCCGCCTCGGCGATGACCCCGAGCAACTGGCCCGACTTGACCGCCAGTTTGAGGCCGAACTCGACCTCGAAGGCGTCCGGTGAACCCGCCGCGCCGTCGGCGATGCTCTCGGCCGCCCAGCGGCCCACGCCCTGCACGGTGGCACGCACCTGGTCCAGCGTCAGGGCGACGGCCTCGCCCAGCTGCTCCGTCGCGCGGCGGGCCCCGCCGCCGAGCCGGGCGTCGCCGAAGGGGTCGCGCTTGGGCGAAGCGCCGTCCGGCTGCTGGAAGTTCACCTCGCCGATCACCTCGGCCCGGACGGTCGTGCCGTCCCCGAGATCGATCGTCACCGTTTCGGCCACCGGGCCCGTCCCTTTGAAGATCCGCTCCGACGGTCCATCAGAATACCCTCCGCCGGAGGGCGTTCAGGCCGGAACGCCCGTGCGGGCCGGGCCGGTTCAGGCGTCGGTGGGCAGCGGGCGGAACGGGGGGCGCGGCGGTGCGGTGCGGGGGTGGGCGGGGAGGAGGAGGCCGAGCGACTCGCCGGAGGCGGCGGGCAGCGCCAGGGCGGCGGCGGCCTCCGGCGGAAGCTCGCACAGCCCGAGCAGCCCGGCGGAGAGCCGGGCGGTGGCGCGGTGCCAGTCGCCGATCCGCCGCATCAGGGTGTGGCCGGTGCCGGCGACGGTGTAGCCGCAGACCCGGGCGCCCGCCGCGCGGCCGCGGGCGGCGAAGGCGCGGGTGTCGGCGGGGGAGGTGATCCGGTCGAGGTCGCCGTGCAGCATCAGGACGTCGCGGCCGGCCAATTGCTCGCACGGGTCCTCGGCCGGGCACCACGGGGCGAGCGCCACGACGCCGGTGACCGTGGGGTGGCCGGCCGCGTGCAGGGCGGCCCGCCCGCCCATCGAGTGGCCGACCAGGACGGTCGGCACCGGGCCCAGCTCCTCGGCGAGGTCGTCGAGCGCGGCGACGGCGTCCCTGGCGGCGTCGGCCCGCTCACCGTTCCAGCCCCGGTGGCGGTAGCGGACGGTGCCGACCGCCACACCCGCGCCCGCCGTCTCGCGGCGCAGCGCGTGCACGAAGCCGGTCATCCGCAGTCCGGGCAGGTTGAGCGGACCGGGCCGGGACAGGCCGTGCTCCTGTCCGCCGTGCAGGACCAGCACCGCCGCGCCCGGCCGCTCGGGCAGCCCGTGCCAGACCAGCGCCCGGTGGCCGCCGCCGCCCGTACGGTTGTCGCCCACGTCGCCCACGTCGCCCACGTCGCCCACGTCGCTCCGCTCCCGCTCCCCGCCCGTCGTCCGCCTGGACCGCCACTGTACGTGCCGGCCGCACGCGGCGGGGACGCCCCCGTGCCCCGAGCGGGTTCACCCGGGGAGGCCAAGCGCGGGCCGCCGGGGCGTGCGGGCCCGCGGGACCCCTGTTATCCACGAAGGGAGGGGGGGTCCCGCGCCGCTCCCGGCGCGGCTTCGCCGAGTGGAGGACTCCCGTGGCCCAGCAGCTCGCCCTGTCCGTCGACTTCGGGTCCGGCTTCACCGAGGCCTGGTCGAAGGTCGCCAAGTTCATCCCCCAGTTCATCGCCTTCCTGGCGATCCTGGTCATCGGTTGGTTCGTCGCCAAGGCCATCGCCCGGCTGCTCGACCGGGTGCTGCGCCGGGTCGGGTCCGAGCGGGTGGCCGAGCGGTCGGGGATCGCCCGGCACCTGGAGGGCTCCAAGTACGACCTGACCGGGATCGTCAGCAAGATCGTCTACTACGCGATCCTGCTGATGGCGCTCCAGTTGGCCTTCGGCGTCTTCGGCCCGAACCCGATCAGCCTGATGATCAACGGCATCGTCGCCTGGCTGCCGAGGGGCATCGTCGCGGTCGTCATCGTGGTCGTCGCGATGGCCATCGCCAACGCGGTGCGCGACATCGTGCGCAACGCGCTCTCCGGTGCGGCCTACGGGCGGACGGTGGCCACCATCGCCTGGGCGTTCATCGTGCTGCTGGGCGTGGTCGCGGCGCTCGGGCAGGCCGGGATCGCGACCGCGATCACCGGACCGGTGCTGGTCGCGGTGCTGGCCTCGATCGCCGGCATCCTGATCGTCGGCGTCGGCGGCGGCCTGATCATCCCGATGCGCCAGCGCTGGGAGCGCTGGCTGGACAGCGCCGAGCAGGAGACCGCCAAGCTGCGCGGCAGCGCCTACCAGGCGGGCCGCTCGGACGCGCTGGCCAACCAGCCGGCCCGGCCGACCACCCCGGCCACGCCGCCGCCGGCCCCGGGCATCGACCCCGGCCGGCCGGGCGAGCAGCCGGGCTGACCCGCACCGGGCCGCGCGGCACCCGCGCCGCTCAGGCCGTGAGCAGGCCGTCCTGCCGGACCAGCCAGCAGATCGCGGTCAGCCGGTGCACCGCGTAGTCGTACCCGACCGGTTCGCGCCAGCCGATCTCGGCGAGCGCGTCGAGGAAGCCCAGCGCGTAGTCGGACAACTCCTCACGGTCCAGGGGCCGGGGCGCCAGCTCCGGCCCCTGCGCGTACAGCAGTTCGCGCAGCTCGGCGGCGTGCTGGTCGACCGCCGCGGTGAAGCCGGGCTCGAAGGCGAACTCGGCGAGCCGGGGCGTGAAGGCGGTGACGATCCGGGGCAGCGGACAGCCGGCCGGCCGGTTGCGCGGGTCGGGGGAGCCGCCGGGGGAGTCCCGGTCCGACTCGTCGGGCGTGGCGAACATCCGTCCACGGTAGGCGAGCGCGGGCGCGGCCCCGGCCGCCCGGGGCGGTTCCGGGCTGAGACCTTGGCCACGCCGGGGGAGCGGCCCGGTGCGGCCCGGCGCGGCCCGGCGCGGCCGTCCGCCGATGCCCCCGCCGGTACCCGTGTGGCAATCCACCCGTGATCAAGGGCCGGTCCGTACCAGAATGGCCGGTATGGATCTTCGTGTCTTCACCGAACCCCAGCAGGGCGCGAGCTACGACACCCTCCTGCGGGTGGCCCGGACCGCCGAGGAGCTCGGGGCCTTCAGCGCCTTCTTCCGCTCCGACCACTACCTCAGGATGGGCGGGGTCAGCGGCCTGCCCGGCCCCACCGACGCCTGGATCACCCTGGCCGGCCTCGCCCGCGAGACCAGCACCATCCGCCTCGGCACCCTGATGACCGCCGCCACCTTCCGGCTGCCCGGCGTGCTCGCCATCCAGGTCGCCCAGGTCGACGCGATGAGCGGCGGCCGGGTCGAGTTCGGCCTCGGCGCGGGCTGGTTCGAGGCCGAGCACACCGCCTACGGCATCCCGTTCCCCAAGGAGCGGTTCGGGCGGCTGGAGGAGCAGCTGGAGATCGTCACCGGCCTCTGGAACACCGCCCTCGGCGAGACCTTCGACTTCGCCGGCACCTACTACTCGCTGAGCGGGTCGCCGGCGCTACCCAAGCCGGCCCAGGCGCGGATCCCGGTCCTGGTCGGTGGCAAGGGCCCGACCCGCACCCCGGCGCTGGCCGCCCGCTTCGCCGACGAGTTCAACCTGCCGTTCGTCCCCGCCGAGGAGACCGCCGCCCAGTTCGGCCGGGTCCGCGAGGCCGTCGAGAAGGCCGGGCGCCGGGCCGACGACCTGGTCTACTCCAACGCCCTGGTGGTCTGCGTCGGCCGGGACGACGCCGAGGTGGCCCGCCGGGCCGCCGTGATCGGCCGCGACGTCGACGAGCTGAAGGCCGACGGCCTGGCCGGCACCCCGGACGAGGTCGTGGAGCGGATCGGCCACTACGCCGCCGCCGGCTCCCAGCGGATCTACTTGCAGGTCCTGGACCTGGACGACCTCGACCACCTGGAGCTGATCGCCTCCCGGATCGCCCCGCAGCTCGGCTGAACCCACCGCCCTCCGGGCCGCTGTAACAGTCCCGGTGCGTTTCTGTGACGTACCCGGGGCGGTAAAGGGCTCGGCCCGGACCCGGTCTGACCACTAGTCTTTACTCGCTCTTGAAGGGGGAAGGCTCTTCGGGAAGCGGGTCCGGGAGAGCCCGGGCCGGCGGGGATGCAGGGGGTTTCGATGGCGGACGTGCAGGTCTCCAGGACGGTCCTCGACCGGACGTCCGCGGCGCTCCGGGCCGGTTGCCCGGAGGTCGCGGCGGGGCCGGCCGCCGGCGTGCTGCGCCCGAACGGCTTGCAGGACCTTCGGCAGGCCCGGCCCGGGCGGGGGCGGCCGGTGGCGCTGCACTACCCGGCGGGCGACCTGCTGGTGGTCTCCGGGCTGCCGGGCAGCGGCAAGAGCACGCTGATGCGCCGCTGCGTGCGCACCCCGCTGATCGACTCGCAGCTGGTCCGCGAGGAGTACGCGGCCCGGATGCCGGCCTGGCTGCCGTACGCGGTGTACCGCCCGCTGGTGCGGATCGCGCACTACCGGCGGCTGCGGCGCGCGGTGCTGGGCGGCGGCCCGCTCACCGTGCACGACTGCGGGGCGGTGCCGTACGTGCGCCAGTGGCTGGTGCGGATGGCGGAGAAGCAGGGGCGCCGGGTGCACCTGGTCCTGCTGGACGCCAGCGCCGAGGAGGCCCGCGACGGCCAGCGCGCCCGCGGGCAGGCCGTCTCCTCGTACGCCTTCGCCCGGCACCGGGACGCCGCCCGGCGGCTGCACCGGCGGCTGGCCGGGACGGGCCGCCCGCCCGCCGGCTGTGCGTCGGCCGTGGTACTCGACCGGGCCGGTGCGCGTGCCCTGCGGGAGATCGTCTTCGTGGCGTCGTAGTCTCGGCGAGGCGGTTCGGGCGCCCGGTTCACCCCGTTCGTCCCGTTCCGCCGGCCGCCGCACCACTGCGCGGGGTTGACGGGGTGTCACGTTTCGGACAGGCCGGGGCCGGTACTGTGCGCAGGTGCGCGACGGGAAATCCTCCATGTGCGGCGCGATCTGACCGCTCAAACTTCCGGATTATGTCTGATTTGTCGTCAGAAGTTCCAGGCCGGAACGCGTCTGACGCGTACACGCAACCCTGCGTAGCCTGTGGCTCGGCGGTCCCCCTCAGCCGCTGTCCCCCACCACACCACAGGAGCGCAGATGCGTCGTTCCGCCCGTGTCCCCTCGCGTGCCACCAACCGCTTCCTCGGTGCGGCGGCCGTTGTCGCCGCCCTCGGCCTCACCCAGTTCGTGGCGCCGGCCACGATCAACGCGGCCGGCGCGCCCGCGCAGGCCCCGTCCGCCGCCGTCTGTACCGGCGAGAGCTCCGAGGACGCCGCGGCCCGCAAGCCCGCCGGCAGCCCCACCTCCCCGGAGCCCAACGCCGTCACCGAGTCCCAGGCCAAGGCGATGGACGCGGACCTCCAGGCCCGGCTCGGCCAGCTCGCGCAGGCCACCCAGGGCGGCGCCCTGGTCGCGCCCGGCATGCTGGCCGCCACCACGACCGTCCCGGTCTACATGCACGTGGTGCACTCCGGTGCCACCGGCAGGCTGTCGGCCACCACCATCGCCCGGCAGATCGACGTCCTCAACGCCGCGTACGGCGGCCAGGGCGCGGGCAACACGGCGACCCAGTTCCGCTTCCAGCTGGTCGCCACCGACTACACCGACAACGCCACCTGGTACAACGGCGTGGCCCCGGGCTCCACCGCCGAGCGGGCGATGAAGACCAGGCTGCGCAAGGGCGGCGCCAACGCCCTCAACCTCTACAGCGCCAAGCTCGGCCAGTCGCTGCTCGGCTGGGCGACCTTCCCGAGCTCCTACCGGACCAACCCGACCGACGACGGCGTGGTCCTCCTCGACTCCTCGTTCCCCGGCGGCTCGGCCACCAACTACAACGAGGGCGACACCGCCACCCACGAGGTCGGCCACTGGCTCGGGCTCTACCACACCTTCCAGGGCGGCTGCAGCGGCCAGGGCGACTACGTCGCCGACACCCCGGCCGAGGCGAGCGCCGCCTACCAGTGCCCGGCCGGCCGGGACACCTGTACGACCACCGGGGTCGACCCGATCCACAACTTCATGGACTACACCTACGACTCCTGCATGACGCAGTTCACCCCGGGTCAGGTCGCCCGGATGTCCAACTCCTGGGCCGCGTACCGGGCCTGACCGCCCCGCGCGGAGGGCCGGATCCCGGCGGGTGCGCGGCCGCGGTGCCGCGCGCCCGCCGGCAGTGGTTTCAGAGGTGTACGAACCATTCGGCGCGGCAATTGGCGGACAAATGTCCCCCTTGATCTAAGTTTGGAGGGCAAGGGAGCACGTCGAGCAAGGAGCAGCGGCATGGCCAACAGCGCGAACCCCAGGATCGTCGTCGGTGTGGACGGCTCGCCCGCCTCGGAGAAGGCGCTGCGCTGGGCGGTCGACTACGCCCGGCTGACCGGCGGCACCGTCCACACCATCGCCGCCTGGGAGTACCCGGCGTTCTACGGATGGGCCGGGGCGAGCGTGCCCGCCCCCGAGTTCAACCCCGAGGAACTGGCCGGCAAGACCCTCTCCGACACCGTCGCCAAGGCCGTCGGCACCCGGCCCGACGTGGGGATCACCGAGTCGGTGGTCCCCGGCAACGCCGCCCAGGCGCTGCTGGACGCGGCCCGCGGCGCCGCGCTGGTCGTGGTCGGCAGCCGCGGCCTCGGCGGGTTCACCGGCGCGCTGCTCGGCTCGGTCAGCCGCCACCTCACCGAGCACGCCCCCTGCCCGGTGGTCGTGGTCCGCCACGGCCTCGCCGGCGAGGAGGGCGGCGGCGAGGGAGCCGGCGGCGACGCGGCGTAACCGGCCGCTCGGCTGCGGCGGGCCGCCGAGGGGAGGGAGGATGGAGGCATGCCAGAAGGTGACTCCGTCTACCGAGCGGCGGCCCGCCTGCACCAGGCCCTCGCCGGACAGGTGCTGACCACCGGCGAGCTGCGGGTGCCCGCCCACGCCACCGCCGACCTCACCGGACGCCGGGTGCTGGAGGTCGTGCCGCGCGGCAAGCACCTGCTCACCCGCCTCGAAGGCGGCCTCACCCTGCACACCCATCTGCGGATGGACGGCCGCTGGGTGGTCTTCCGCCCCGGCGAACGCTGGACCGGCGCGCCGCTCCACCAGGTCCGCGCCGTCCTCGGCACCGAGCGCGGCACCGCCGTCGGCTACCGGCTGCCCGTCGTCGAACTGCTGCGCACCGCCGACGAGCAGCGTGCCGTCGGCCACCTCGGGCCGGACCTGCTCGGGCCCGACTGGGACCCGGCCGAGGCCGTCCGCCGGCTGCTCGCCCACCCCGGCCGGCCGGTCGCCGAGGCCCTGCTCGACCAGCGCAACCTGGCCGGCATCGGCAATGTCTACGCCAACGAGCTCTGCTACCTGGCCGGCGTCACCCCGTGGACGCCGGTCGGCGAACTGACGAGCACCGACCGCCTGGTGGCCCGCGCCCACCAGCTCCTGGACGCCAACCGGCTGCGCTCCGGGCACATCACCACCGGCGACACCCGGCGCGGCCACCAGCAGTGGGTCTACGGCCGGGCCGGGCGGCCCTGTGCGCGCTGCGGCGCCACCGTCCTGACGGCGGAACACGGCCCGGTGCCGCAGGAGCGGCCCGCGTACTGGTGCCCGTCCTGCCAGCGCGGCCCGGCCCCGGCGGTCAGGGGCGTTCGACCAGGGCCGGGTGGCGCGGGTCGTCGAAGCGGACGGTGAGGTCGGCGGCCTCCGCCGGGCCGGTCTCGGCCTCGTAGCGGGCGAAGGCGGGCAGCGTCCACCGCTCCTCCGGCGGCGTCCGCCGGGCCAGCGCCGCCGGGGAGAGCGCCAGGTGCACCGTCAGCTCCAGCGGCAGCCACCGGCCGAGCAGCAGCGCGCCGTCCAGCAGCAGCACCCCGCCGGGCGCCAGTTCGGCGTAGGGCGCGCGGGTGGCGCGGTCGGTCACCGGGTCCCGCAGCGAGGGCAGCACCCGGCCGCTGCCGCCGGGCTCCAGCGGGTCCAGCACCTCGCGCAGCAGCGCGCCGTCGTCGAGCCAGAGGTCGTGGAAGGCGTCCGCGTCGTGCCGGCCGTACTCCAGCCGGACCGAGGCCGGACGCAGGAAGCCCGCCGCCGGGACCCGCAGCGCCGGGAGGCCGTGCAGCCGCAACGGCTCGACGAGGGCGTCCGCGAGCACTCCGGGCCGGGCCGCCGCGGCGCCGTCCACCGCCACCCGCAGCCACCGCTCCCCGGCCCCGGGCAGCGTGGTGATCCGGTCGGCGAGCAGTTCGACGAGACGGTCGGGCGAGATCGGGCGAATCGGCACGGCGCCATCCTGGGTCGGTCATCGTCCGGCGGGGGTGGGGGACCCCAGGCCCCCGGGCACGGGCAGCCTGCCCAGACAGTAGAGGATGGTGTCGTGGCCCACGTAGAGCCGGACGCCGTCGCTGGACACCGACCAGACGTCGACCCCGGGGCCGGAGTCGGTGAAGGTGGTGAACGGGCGGCCGGACGCCGTCTCGACGAAGTGCACACCGGCGTCCGCCGGGCCGGGCACGATCAGGCCGGTACTGGTCAGCAGCGGGCGGCAGCGCCGGTCGAGACGGAACGGCAGCCGGTACTGCCAGAGCTGCTCCCCGCCGTCCGCCGCATGGGCGGTGACCAGGCCGTTGTCACGCAGCAGGTACACCTGGAAGCCGTCGCTCAGCGGCGGCAGGGCGCGCCACTCCTCGCCCCGGCCGGGGTTCACCGACCAGCGCGGCGCACCGTCCTCGAACCGCAGCGCCCGGACGCCGCCCGTACCGGACGGGAGGTAGACGTGCCGCTGGTCGACGGCGGACCAGTTGGTGCCGGTGTGCTCCGTGGACCAGAGCGGGCGGCCGGTGAGGCCCTCCAGCAGCGTGACGCGGGAAGCCGGCTCGGCGTCCCAGGCGAGCAGCCGGCCGGCGCCCGTGTCGAGCACGGCGACCGAGGTCTCGCCGCGGTCGGCGGCCCGGCGCGACCAGGTCAGGCCCCGTCCGCCGGCGTCCATCGCGAACAGGCTGCCGCGCAGGTCGGACCCGCCGCCGACGCGGCCGTACACCTGGCCGCCGGCGCCGCCGAGCAGGGTGATCGAGCCGCCCGACTCCGGAGGCAGCGGCAGGCTCCAGCCCGCGGTGGGGCCCACCAGCGTCCGGGCGTCGACGTGGCCGGTCGAGACGGTGAACAGGCGGCCGTCCTCGACGAACAGCGGGAAGTCGTCCGGGCGGTCGCCCGGCGAACGCTCCTCGACGGTGGCGGTGACGGCGCCGGTCTCCGGGTCCAGCAGGTGCAGGCCGGCGCGGGTGACGTAGACGGGCGCGAACAGCCGGCCGCGCAGCCGGCCCGGCGTCATCGGCTCGGAGCCCTGGTGGACCCACACCGGCTCCGGTCCGGCGACCCGGGTGGGCAGCGGCCGCGGCTTCGGCGGCGCGGGATCGGACCCGCCGACGGCGCGTGACACCCCCCAGACGGCGGCACCCGCCGCCAGCACCCCGGCCCCGGTCAGCAGCCGCCGCCGGGTAGGCCGGGGTCCGTCGCCGTCGCCCCCGCTCACCACATCGGCGGGCGCGCCGGCGGCCCGGCCCCCGTCGTCCTCGTCCCACTGCCAGGACGCCTCGTCCCCCGACCCCATGCCTCGCCACTCGTTTCCCCCGGGGCAGCCGTTCCCACGCTGCGCTGTCCAGCGAGAATACCCAAGCCCGCAGGTGGCGGCGCCCCTGCGTCAGGGGGCCGCCGCGCGCGCCGCCTCCAGCTCGGCCACCAGCCGCGCCACCCGGCGGTTGCGGGCCAGGCCCCAGCTGTGGCCCTGCAGCACCAGCAGCGGGTCGGTCCGGCCGTCGGCCAGCACCAGCTCCGGGACGTCGGAGGAGTAGACGCTGCCCTTCAGGACGGCCACCCGCACCTCCCGCACGTCCGCCCACGCGTGGGAGCGGGTCCCGAGCAGGCCTGAGTACTTCAGCGTGGTCGGCCCGTAGGAGACGCCGAACCTCGGCGCGCGAAGCATCAGCACCGCACCCGGTACGCCCAGCAGCAGGACCGGGACCACCTGGAACCCATGGCGCGCGCCCGCCGCCATCACCATGGAGAGCAGCAGGCACACCCCGCCCGTCAGGAAGTAGCCGAGCGCCCAGGGAGTGCGCCTTTTCCGCATGTCCGCCCCGATTCCGCCGTGTCGTCCGACGGACAATCATACG
The DNA here is from genome assembly GCF_042957205.1 of Kitasatospora sp. NPDC008115. Taxonomy (NCBI): domain Bacteria; kingdom Bacillati; phylum Actinomycetota; class Actinomycetes; order Kitasatosporales; family Streptomycetaceae; genus Kitasatospora; species Kitasatospora sp. NPDC008115. The sequence goes on from NZ_JBIBHU010000005.1 coordinate 88,346, forward strand.
AACGGCGCCCGCGCCGCCCGGAGCGGGTCAGGCGGGGGAGCCGTGGTCGGCGAGGTCGGCCAGGACGTCGGCGTGGCAGGGCAGCGGGGCGCACCAGCAGCCGAGGCGGTGGCCGCGCAGTCCGGGGACGAGGGCGAGCAGGTCGCGGTGGCCGAGGAGGTGGGCGCGGTACTTCACCAGCATCTCCTCACGCGACAGGTCGGGGCCGGGGCGGTAGGGGCAGTGCAGCGGCGACTCGGCGAGGTGCCAGCCGCCCCGGTGCATCGCCCGGCCCACGTAGACCACGTCGGCGAACGCGGGGTCGTCGCGGTGGCCCTTCAGATTGACCACGGTGGTCGGGCCGGGGCCCGGGGTGCGGCGCGTCATGGGGTCGATGGTGGCGCAGCCGGGGCCCGCGGGCACCCCGGCCGGCGCCGGGCTCGCCTTGACAGCCCCTGGGGCCCGGCGTAGCAAGGGAGGATGCGCGAGGGTGTGCCCGCGGACCCGCCCGGTCCGCGACCGAGCGGCGGCGGTGCCCGGGCGGTGCGATCCGGGCCGCACCGCCTCCCCGAGCACGCCGGGCCGTCCCCGGAGGAGCAACTGCTGCGCGACCGGGACGCCCTGCTGACCTCCGCCGTGCGCACGGTGCTCGGCGGTACCGAGGCCCACGGCGCCACCCTCTACCTGCGCTCCCGCGACCGCCGTTCGCTGGTGCTGTGCGCCGTCGCGGGCGTGCCGCTGTCGGTCCTCGGCCCGTTCCGGCGGATCGCCGCCGCCGGCCCGCTGCCGGTCGCGGTCGGCTACCGCACCGGCCGCACGGTGCTGCTCGCCGACACCGAGGACACCATGCGCCGCTTCCCGCAGTTCGCCCTCGGCCTGCCGTACGACTTCGCCTCCGCCTGGGTCCCGGTCCGCTCCGGCGGGGAGACCTACGGGGTGCTGGGCGTGCTGTGGCCGGCCTCGGGCGACGGCGTGCCCGAGGGCGCGCGCCGCCACCTGCGCGCCGTCGCCGACCGGCTGGCCGACGGCCTGGCCGCACTGGCGGCGGACGGCCACCCGGTGGAGCCGGACGGCGACACCACGGTGGTCGAACTCACCCCGCCCTCCGCGCCGACCACCCGGGTGGGCCTGTTCGACTGGGACGTGCTGGCCGGCGCGGTGACCGCCGACGACCAGTTCTGCGAGATCTTCGGCCTCGCCCCCGGCGACTTCGACGGCCGCGCCGACTCGATCGCCGCCCGGATCGCCCCCGGCGACCTGCCCGAGTTCCGCTCGGCCGTGCGCGGCGCCCTCGACGGCGAACGGGTGCTCGCCGCCCGGCTGCGGGTGCTGGACCGCGACGGCCACCCCTACCCCGTCGAACTCTGGGCCCGCGTGCCGCACGACCGCACCGGCCAGTGGGGCCGGCTGGTCGGCGCCGTCCTCGACACCCGGACCGGCACCGCCGCGGCCGCCGCCGTCGAACGGCTGCGCGACGGCGTCTTCTCGCTCGACCCGGACGGCCGGATCACCTACGCCAACCACAGCGTCGAGCTGCTGCTCCAGGCCCGCCGCGAGGACCTGGTCGGCCACCATCCGTGGCAGGTGCTGTCCTGGCTCTCCGACCCGGTGTACGAGAACCGCTACCGGGCCGCCCTGCTCTCCCAGCAGCCCACCGCGTTCCTCGCGCTGCGCCCCCCGGACAGCTGGCTGGCGTTCTCGCTCTACCCCGACGCGCACGGCGTCACCGGCCGGGTGATCGCCGCCGAACCGCCGCCGGACGCCGCCGCCCCGCCCGCCGAACCCGCCCCGCCCGGCGCCTGGACCGGCCTGGGCGCCATGTACCACCTGCTCCAGCTGGCCAGCGCGCTGAGCGAGGCGGTCACCGCCCGCGAGGTGTTCCGCGCGGTGGCCGACGAGATCCTGCCGGCCCTCGGCGGGCAGGAGCTCGCCATCTACGCCGTCCGGGAGAAGCGGCTGCACCTGGTCTCGGAGAGCGGCTACCCCGACGGCTTCCTCGACCGCTTCGAGGGCATCCCGGTCGGCGCCCGGGTCCCCGGCGCGGAGACGATCAGCAGCGCCGCCCCGATCTTCTTCGAGTCCGTCGACGAACTGGCCGCCGCCTACCCCGAACTCACCCTGGACGACATGGGGGCCTGGGCGTTCCTGCCGCTGATCGCCTCCGGTCACCCGGTCGGCAGCTGCATCCTCGGTTTCGACCGGCCCCGGGTCTTCACCCTGGAGGAGCGCGCCCTGCTCACCGCGCTGGCCGGCTTCATCGCCCAGGCGCTGGAGCGCGCCCGGCTGTACGACGCGGAGTTCACCCTGGCCCGCGGCCTCCAGCAGGCGCTGCTCCCGCACCGGCTGCCGCGCCTGGAACGCGTCCGGATCGCGGCCCGCTACCTGCCCGGCACCCAGGGCATGGAGATCGGCGGTGACTGGTACGACGCCATCGTCACCGGCCGGGACCTCTGCCTGGTCATCGGCGACGTCGAGGGCCACAGCGTCGGCGCGGCCGCCACCATGGGCCAGCTGCGCAGCGCCGTGCGCGCCTTCACCACCGGCGGCCACCCGCCCGACGAGGTGCTGGCCCGCACCAACCAGCTGCTGCTCGACCTCGACCCCGGGCTGCTGGCCAGCTGCTGCCTGGTCCGGCTCACCCCGGGGGAGGGCACCGCGCTGTTCGCCAGGGCCGGCCACGTGCCGCCCGTGCTGCGCCACCCGGACGGGCGGACCGAGGCGCTGGACGTGCCCGGCGGGCCGCTGCTCGGCGTGGACGGGGCGGCCGCCTACCCGGTCAGCCCGCTGACCCTGGAGCCAGGCTCGGTGCTCGCGCTGTACACGGACGGCCTGGTCGAGGACCCGACGGAGGCGATCGACGCGGGGGTGGAGCGGCTGTGCGCCGCCCTGGCGTGGCCGGGCGGCGGGCGGCCCGCGGTCGCGGAGGGCCCGGAGGAGCTGGCCGACCGGGTGCTGCACGAGCTCGGCTCCACGCACCGGGTGGACGACATCGCGCTGCTGCTCACCGCCTACCGCTGAGCCCGGCGTGCGGGCCGTCGTGGCGGAGCGACTTTCGTCGGTCCCGGCCGCGACGAACGGTGGCGGTGCCCGGCGCCGCCGTTTCGTTAGCCTCGACGGGTGGACGTCATAGCAAGAGCCTGGTCGAAGGCGGTACGGACGGCGCTGCCCGGTCCCTGGCGGGCCGGGCCGGTGATCCGCGAGCTGGTCGGCGCGCTGCTGCTCGGTGGGCTCGCCATGCCGATCGAGGTGGCCAGCCGCACGGGCCTGGCGCCGGTGATGGGGCCGGCGGTCGCCGTCCTCTTCCTCCTTCGCCGCGGCCTGCCGGCCACCGTGCTGGTGCTCACCGCGGTGGCCTGCGGCCTCGGCGGCGGACCGCTGCCGCTGCTGATCTGCGCCGGGTGGTCGGCCGGTGCCCGGGTGCGCCGGGTCGCGGTGCTGGTCGGCTCGTTCACCGCCGGCTGGATACTGATGACGCTGCTGGGCGTGGCGAAGGACGCCGCGCAGGCGCCGGCGAAGCTCATCGTCGGGTTCTCGCTGGGCGGCTTCCTGCTGCTCGCGGTGCTGCCCGCGCTCTGGGGCCGCTACCGGGCGCAGCGCCGGGCGCTGATGGACGCGCTGCGCGAGCGCAACGAGCAGTTGATGCGCGAGCGCGCGATGGTCGCGCACCAGGCGCGGTTGCGCGAGCGGCACCGGATCGCCCAGGACATGCACGACAGCCTGGGCCACCAGTTGGCGCTGATCTCGGTGCACACCGGGGCGCTGGAGGTCGACCGGACGCTCACCGACCGGCAGCGGGAGGCGGTCGGCGTGCTGCGGCTGGCGGCGGTCGCGGCGATGCGCGAGCTGCGCGAGGTGGTCGGGGTGCTGCACGACGAGTCGTCGCTGACGCCGTCCGTGCCGGGTGCCGGGGCCGGTGCCGCGGCGGGTGGCCCGCCGGGCGTCGCGGCCGTCGGGGCCGGGGCCGGCGGCGTCGGGACGGGCGGGGTGGACGGGATCGAGGGGCTGGTCGCCTCCTCCCGGGCGGCGGGCACGGTGGTGTCGCTGGCCCGGGACGGCGAGCGCCGTGCGCTGGGCGCGTCCGCCGGTCATGCGGCGTACCGGGTCGTTCAGGAAGCGCTCACCAATGCGCACAAGCACGCCCCCGGCGCACCGATCACGGTCGCGCTCCGGTACGAGCCGGACGCGCTGGTGGTCGAGGTGGTGAATCCGGCGGCGCCCGAGCCGGTGGGGGTGCGCGCCGGCGGCGCGGTGGCGGCGGTCAGCGGCGGCCAGGGGCTGACCGGTCTGCGCGAGCGGGCCCGGCTGGTCGGCGGCATGGTGCACGCCGGGCCGACGGCCGAGGCGGGGTTCCGGCTGGCGGCCGTGCTGCCCTACCAGGGCGCGGAGGGGGCGGGCGGTGCCGGGACCGTGGCCTCGGACGGCGGCGCGGACGGCGCATGGGGCGCGGAGGGGGCGCCCGGGTGGGCGTTCGACGGCGCGCTGCCGGTCGGGCCCGCGCCGGCGCGGCGGCGGAGCCCGGCGATCGGGTGCGCGATCGGGGGCGTCGCGGTGCTGGTGGCCGTCTTCGGGCTGCTGGTCTGGGGCGTCGTCGGGTTCGTCCGGTCCGCCCAGGACGCCACGGTGCAGCGGGCGGTGTACGAGGAGATCCGGCTCGGCACCCCGGAGGAGGAGGTGAAGCGGCTGCTGCCGCCCGGCAGCGACTTCTTCACCCAGAACCTGCGGGGCACCGGCCCCACCCCGCCGAGCGGCTCGGTCTGCCGCTACTTCATCTCCGACGCGCCGGTGGGCAACTGGAACGAGGACGACGCCATCCGGTTCTGCTTCAAGGACGGTGCGCTGGTCGACAAACAGCACTACCGGGTGAAGCAGTGAGAGGCGGGGGTGTGAGGATGGTCCCCGGCGCCGCCGGCCGGTCCGGTGGCGCACCGTCAGGACCAGTACAAGGGGATGACCAGCAGTGATCCGAGTCCTCGTCGCCGACGACGAGCCGCTCATCCGGGCCGGGATCAGGATGATCCTCTCCTCCGCCGAGGACATCGACGTGGTGGCGGAGGCCGCCGACGGCCGGCAGGCGCTGGAGCTGGCCCGGGCCCACCGGGCGGACGTCGTCCTGCTGGACATCCAGATGCCGGTGATGGACGGCCTGACGGCGCTCGCCGAACTGCCGAGGGCCGCCCCCGGCGCGCGGGCGCTGATCCTCACCACCTTCGGGGAGCGCGAGAACGTGTTGCGCGCCGTGAGCGACGGCGGAGCGGGTTTCCTGCTGAAGGACACCGCGCCGGGCGAGCTGATCCAGGCCGTCCGGGCGGCCGCCACCGGGCACGCGTTCCTGTCGCCCGCCGCGACCCGGCACATCGTGGACTCGCTGGCGGGCGGTCAGGCCGGGCCGGCCGCGGCTCGCGGGGCGCAGGCCCGGCGGCGGCTGGAGGTGCTCACCGAGCGGGAGCTGGAGGTTCTCGCCCTGCTCGGGGAGGGGCTCTCCAACGCGGACGCCGGTGCCCGGATCCACATGAGCGAGGCGACGGTGAAGACGTACGTCAGCCGGATCCTGGCCAAGCTGGGGTGCGACAACCGGGTGCAGGCGGCGCTGCTGGCCCGGGACGCGGGGCTGGACGGCGCGGGCTGAGGCGGGTCGACGGCCCGTTCGGTCCGTGTCCGGACGGGTCGTGTGCCATGCGCTGAGCGAGTTTTCGCTCACTCTCGGTAGTGGTGGTGGTGAACACCACATCGACGGTGAATGGAATCGGGAACTCCGGTAGGTGTGGTGACGGGGTGTCAGATGGCCGTAGCGATTTGTCGATGACGGAGGGTCGTCGATCGGCCGACCTGGTGTGAGCGACCGCACGGAAATCGACCGTTTGGGTCCGGGAATCCGGTCAAAGCCGGTCTTTTCCCGGTCGATTACATGATCTGTACCGCCGGTAACAGTCAACTGACCTGCGGCGTCCAAGAATTGCTTGATGCGGCGCGGTGGCCGCCCTTAGCTTCATTGGCGGTGCAACGAGCACCACCCGGGTTCACCCCCGACGCACCGCCCGCCGGCTGACCACCGGCGCGAGGGCGGTGCCCGTCGACGCGACCGGCTCCAGCGGGCCGTCGGCGAGCGGAGGGTGGCTGGGGCGGCACGGCACGTCGGAAACGTGCGCGGCCGCCCGTCGAGCGAGGGAGCGAAGCCGGCCCCGGCAGGGGTCTGGTTCCGCATGCCTGCCCGGGGCTTGTCGAGAGGAATTCCATGAATCCCCGTCACGAGACCGCCGCTTCCACCACCGTCGACAGCACCAACAACGGCACCAACGGCACTGCCAAGCGCAACCGGGTCCGGCTGGCTGTCGTCGCGGGCGCCGCCCTGGCGGCGCTGCCGGTGGCCGGCCTCGTCACGGCCACCTCGGCCTCGGCCGCCCCCGCCTCCTCCTGGGACAGCGTCGCCCAGTGCGAGAGCGGCGGCAACTGGAGCATCAGCACCGGCAACGGCTACTACGGCGGGCTCCAGTTCAACCCGTCCACCTGGCGTGCGTACGGCGGCACCGCGTACGCCCCGCAGGCCCACCAGGCCAGCAAGGCGCAGCAGATCGCCGTCGCCGAGAAGGTGCTCGCCAAGCAGGGCCCGGGCGCCTGGCCGGTCTGCTCGGCGCGGGCCGGGCTCAGCAGGGGCGGCGCGCCGGCCGTCGTCGACGACGCGCCCGCCCAGGCGCCGCAGCCGGCCAAGCAGCAGCCCGCCAAGGCGCAGCCGGCCAAGCCGGCCCAGGCCCCGAGCCAGAAGCCGCCGGCCCGCAAGGCGGCGCCGGCGCCGCAGGGTCAGTCCCAGGCCCCGTCCCCGTCGCAGGGCGCCGCGAAGCCCGCCGCGCCCGCGAAGCCCGCCGCCGGCGGCTACACCGTCAAGAGCGGTGACACGCTGAGCGGCATCGCGGCCAAGTTCGGCCTCGACCCGGCCGGGCTGCACGCCAGGAACGTGAAGGCGATCGGCACCAACCCGAACCTGATCTTCCCGGGCCAGACCCTGTCGTTCTGACCTCCCGTCCACAGCGGCGCTCCACCTGCCCCGGCACCCCCTGCCCGGGGGCCCGCACGGCCACCCCCGGCCCCCGGGGGTGGCCGTGCGGCGTGTCACGGGGGCGCCCGGCCCGTCGGTGGTTGAACGTTGAACGCAACGTCCGAATACCGCCGGACCGGAGGGCCGCGCGGGCCGAGGATCGAGTCATGTCCGCGAACGACCTGAGGAGTTCTGACGATATGACTACGACCACGCTCGCGAAGCTCGACGGCAGGGTGGCACTGGTGACCGGCGGCAGCCGGGGCATCGGGGAGGCCGTGGCCCTGCGGCTCGCCGAGGACGGCGCCGACGTGGTGGTGACCTACCTGGGCAGCGCCGAGCGGGCCGAGGCGGTCGCGGCGAAGATCACCGCGATGGGCCGCCGGGGCTGGGCGGTCCGGGCCGACAGCGCCGACCCGCAGGAGGTGCGGGCCGTCGTGGAGGCGGTCGCCGAGCGGTTCGGGCGGCTGGACATCCTGGTCAACAACGCCGGGGTGGGCTTCATCGGCCCGATCGAGGAGACCGGCCCGGCCGACGTCGACCGGGTGCTGGAGGTCAACGTCCGGGCGCCGTACCTGTTCGCCCAGGCCGCCGTCGCCCATCTGGCCGAGGGCGGCCGGATCGTGACCGTCGGCAGCTGCATGGCCAAGCGGGCCGCCTTCCCCGGCGGCAGCCTCTACTCGGCCAGCAAGGCGGCGATGATCGGGCTCACCAAGGCGCTGGCCCGGGAGCTGGGCCCGCGCGGGATCACCGTCAACCTGGTCCACCCCGGCCCGATCGACACCGACATGAACCCGGCGGACGGTCCGTCGGCCGATTTCCAGTCCGGCTTCACCGCGGTGGGCGGCTTCGGCCGGCCGGACGACGTCGCCGCGACCGTCGCCCACCTGGCGGGCGCGGAGGGCCGCTACATCACCGGCGCGGAGATCGCCGTGGACGGCGGGTTCGCCGCCTGATCGCTCGCGCGCCGCGACCGGCCCGGGGTGTTGCTCCGGGCCGGTTGTCGGTGCCTCCGTCTACGATCGGCCGGACCGACCACGAGTGCGGGTCCGGCGCGGCCCCGACGACGGAGAGGTGCGACATGTCCGGAGCGGAAGACCCGATCGAGCTGCTCGCCCGTGCCCTCGCGCAGACCGCCGGCCTGATCGACGGCGTCGGCGCCGAGCTGGCCGGCCACCCGACGCCCTGCCGTTCCTGGGACGTCGGTCAGTTGATCAGCCATCTGCTGCACGACCTGCGGCAGTTCACCCTCCGGGCGGAGGGCGGCACGCCCGACTGGTCGGAGCCCTTCGAGCGGGTCGAGGACGACTGGCTGCACCGCTTCGAGGCCGGCGCCGAGCGGCTGGTGGCCGCCTGGCGCGCGGCGGGGGACCTCGACGGCGTCATCGAGGTCCCCGGCGTCGGCGAACTGCCGGCCCGCTTCCCGGTGGACCAGCAGATCGCCGAGTTCGCCGTGCACGGCTGGGACCTCGCCCGTGCCACCGGCCAGTCCACCGCCGGGCTGGACCACGAGGTGGCCGAGGCCTCGCTCGTCTGGGGGCGCGGCGCGCTGCGGCCGCAGTACCGGGGGAGCGAGGAGGAGCAGCACGCCTTCGGCCCCGAGGTCACGGCCGCCGACGACGCGCCGGTGTACGACCGGCTCGCCGCCTTCTACGGCCGCGACCCGCAGGCGGCGGGGTAGGTCTCAGCCGCGGCTCCAGACGAAGGAGATCTCCGGGTAGCGCGGCGAGGGCGCGTTCAGCAGGGGGGACGGGCGCCCGCGCAGGAAGCGGTCGAAGTGCGCGCGGACGTAGGCGCGGGTCAGTTCGGTGGCGCGCGCCGGGGTGATGGTGCCGAGCAGTTGGGTGTACTGGTCCGCCGGCAGGTGGTCGGCGAGGCGGCCGGGGCCGGCGGTGTACGGCAGGTCGGTGAAGCTCAGGTGGCCGGAGTCGCGCTGGAGCAGGTGGCGCCCCCAGCCGCGCTGGTGCTCGCGCCAGCGCTGCCAGGTCTCGTGGTCGGCCAGCGAGGTGAGCAGCAGGAACGGGCGGTCCAGCCCCTCGTCCGGAACCGGTGAGCCGAAGAAGCCGCCGTCCAGGTTGAGCCCCGCCGCGAACCGCCGGTCCTGGCGGACCGCCTCGGCGGCGGCCGCCCCGCCCATCGAGTGGCCGAGCACGCCGATCCGCCCCGGGTCGGCGCACGGCAGGCCGTGGTGCCGGCGGACCGTCCGGCCGGTGGTCAACTCGGTGGCGACGAAGCGCAGATCGGCCGCCCGGGCGGCGATCTCCGTGCGCTCGGTGGCCTCCCAGTCGGCCGGGTCGTCCGCCAGGACGCTGTGCACCAGCCGGCCGTCCGGGAACTCGACGGCGGCCGCGTCATAGGTGTGGTCGACGGCCGCGACCAGGTAGCCGTGGGCCGCCAGTTCCTCGGCCAGCGCGGTGCAGTTGGCGCGCCCGCCCTTGCGGCCGTGGCCGAGCAGCAGCAGCGGCAGCGCGCCCGGGGCGGCCGGTGCGCCGAGGCGCGCGGTCGGGCGCAGCCGCATGATCGTGCCCGGCTCCAGCAGGCCCTGCTCCACCACGGCCGCCACGCGCGCCGTGGTGTACGGCGCACGCGGGCGCCCGGCGGCGCTCTGCGCGGGGTACCAGAGCTGCACCATCAGCTCGCGGGGTGCGGGTACGGGCGCGAACGGGTCCTGCCGGTCCTCGTCGACAAGGTGCAGCGACACCGTGCCGACCGTCCGCCGCACCGTCGGCGCCGGCAGGTCGATCGGCGCGGTGGACAGCGCAGAGGACGGCGCACCGGGTGGTGCGGCGACGGGTGACGCGGGGGCGGGAGCGGCGTACGCCGTCGTGCCCGGCAGCGCGAGCGCCGCACCACCCAGTCCTGCGAATGTGAGCAGCGAACGGCGCCCGATCATGGCCATCCACCCTTCGGATCATCGGATGTGATGAAAGGTCACCCTAGGTGGAACGGCCCGCCGGGAACAGGGGCTGCCCGCTCGGTGGACACGGGGGTGGTCAGGCGGCGGTGAGGGCCAGGCGGATCCAGCGCTGGGCCTCGGCGGTGGCGCGGTCGAGGGCGAGTGCGCCGGGGGCGGTCGCGGCCTGGACGATCAGGCCCTTGAGCAGGCCGACCACCGCCGTCGCGGCCGCGTCCGGGTCGACCTCCGGGCGAACCTCGCCGTCGGCCGTGCCCTGGCGCACCACCTCGGCGACCCACGCGCGCATCCTGGCGTCCAGCCGGGCGACGGCCTCGGTGAGTTCGGAGGAGCCGGCGAGCGCCTCGGCGCCCAGGACGACGAAGGCCCGGCCGAGGTCGGTCGGCTGCCGCACCCCGTCGAGGCAGGCCTGGGCGAAGGCACAGAGTTCCTCGACGGCGCGCGCGCCGCTGCGCTCCGGCGCGGCGGCGGTCATCGCCTCGGCGAGCGCCTCCTCCTGGAGCCGGGCCAGCAGGGCGCCCTTGGAGCCGAAGTAGTGCGAGGCCAGGCCGCGGCTGAAGCCGGCCTCCTCGCCGACCCGGGCCAGGGTCACCCCGGCGCTGCCGTGCTCGGCGACCAGGCGCGCGGCGGCGGCGAGCAGCGCTTGCTCGGCCCGCGCGCGCCGCTCGGCCTGGGTGCGGCGGCCCGACTCCGGGTGCTCCGCCGGTGCAGGGGAGGCGGGGGAGGGGTCTGTCGGGGAAACGTGCGTGGACATACCACCATGCTAGGGTGGAACTTGCTTGTTGAACAACAAGTAAGTTCGGATGGTGCGGCCGCCGACCGCGCCACCCCCTGTGGAAGGGAACCGGGATGACCGCCACGATGCTCGCCGGCCGGCTCGACGTCGCGAAGGGCGCCTTCGCCGTGGAGGAGGTGCCGGTGCCCACGCCGGGGCCGGGCCAGGTCCTGATCAAGGTCGGCGCCGCCGGCGTCTGCCTCTCGGACGTCCACCTGATCGAGGGAATGCTCAAGCCGCTGCACCTGCGGGGGGACAAGGTCACCCTCGGCCACGAGGTCGCGGGCACCGTGCACAGCCTGGGCGAGGGCGTCGCCACCGCCGCCGTCGGCGACCGCGTACTGCTCCAGGCCGGCGAGACCCGCGACGGCGTGGTCCTCACCCGGGGCGTCGACTACGACGGCGGCTGGGCCGAGTACGCGCTGGCCAGTGTCGACACCCTGGTGCCGATCCCCGACGACCTGCCGTTCGAGCAGGCCTGCTTCATCCCGGACGCGGTCTCCACCCCGTGGGCCGCCATCACCGGCACCGGCGCCGTCCGCCCGGCCGAGGCCGTCGGCGTCTGGGGTGTGGGCGGCCTCGGTGCCCACGGCGTCCAGCTGCTGCGTGCCGTCGGCGCCCATCCGATCGTGGCGGTCGACCCGCTGCCCGCCGCCCGCGAGCGGGCCCTCGCCTTCGGTGCCGACGCCGCGCTCGACCCGGGCGACCCGGACTTCGCCGACCGGCTGCGCGCCGCGACCCGGGGCCGTCCGCTGGCCGCCGCGTTCGACTTCGCCGGAGTGGCCCCGGTCCGCGAGCAGGCGATGGCCGCGCTCGGCGAGCACGGCCGCCTGGTGCTGGTCGGCCTCACGAACAAGCCGCTGACCATCACCAACGGCACCCTCGTCAGCTACCTGCGCCAGCAGATCCTCGGCCACTACGGCTCGGAGGGCAAGGACGTCGTTGACCTGGTCGACCTGGTCCGCGGCGGTCGCCTGGAGTTCTCCCGCTCGGTGAGCGGCACCTTCCCGCTGGCCCGGGCCGCCGAGGCGGTCGAGGCCCTGGAGCAGAAGAAGGGCGACCCGATCCGGCTGGTCCTCACCCCCTGACCGGCGGGTGGCGTAGCCTCCCCGTGTGGTGCACGGCGCACCGCTCGGGGAGGGGTGTCGGATGCTCGGATGGTGGTTCGTGGTCACGGGCCCGGCCGTGGGGGACGGCGAGGGCGAGGTCCTCGCCAAGTGGGAGACCGGCCTCGGCGGGCTCGACTGGATCGCCGCCCTGGCCTCGGCCGGGCGGGCCGAGCAGCTGCGGTTCGACGGCTACCCGCTGCGCTACACCGCCAGGGCCGGTGACGTCCTGCCGCTGCTCGCCGACGGCTCGGTGTTCGAGGGCGGGCCCGGCGCCGACCACCGGCCGCGCGAGCTGGACGCCGGGCGGATCGCCGCCTGCCCGCCGGACGCGCTGCTCACCGTCGACGCCTGGGACCAGTCCTGACCCCGGACCGGGTCAGCCGCCCGCCGGGATGCGGGCGGCTGCGATGCGGGCGGCGGCGCGCTTGACGGCCTCGCGGATCCGGGGGTAGCTGCCGCAGCGGCAGACGTTCTGGATCCGGTCGATGTCGGCGTCGGTGGGCGCCGGGGTGTGGCGCAGCAGCGCGACCGCCGTCATGATCTGGCCGGGCTGGCAGAAGCCGCACTGGGCGACGTCGCACTCCAACCAGGCCTCCTGGACGGGGTGCAGGACGTCGCCGTCGGCGAGGCCCTCGATGGTGGTGACCCGGCGGTCCGCGCAGTCCTTGACCGGCACGATGCAGGGCTGGAACTCCTCGTCGTCCAGGTGGCTGGTGCAGGAGCGGCAGACGCCGACCCCGCAGCCGTACTTGGGGCCGGTGACGCCGAGCTTGTCGCGCAGCACCCAGAGCAGCGGCATGTCGTCCGGGGCCTCGACGGTGACCGGTCGGCCGTTGAGGACGAAGGTGTGGCGGGGCATGGGGGGCGCGTTTCCTCGGGATCGTCGGGCGGGGGACTGGTGGTGTGCTGAGGGGTCAGAAGTTGATCGGGAAGGAGCGCGGACCGGTGCCGGTCGCCCTGGCGTAGGCGTTGGCCACCGCGGCGGAGGCCGCCGGGACGCCCAGTTCGCCCGCGCCGCCCGGCGGTCCGCCCGGGGGCAGCAGGTGGATCTCGACCACCGGCGGGCTGTGCTTCTGCCGCGCGTAGTGGAAGTCGCCGTAGCTGCCCTCGCGGACGGTGCCGCGGTCGATGTGGTTGCCGGCCTGGAGGATCACCGAGATGCCGTCGATCAGCGCGCCGGTCAGCTGGGCCTCCAGGCCGGTCGGGTTGATCACCGTGCCCAGGTCGGCGGCGATCACCGCCTTGGTCACCCGGGGCTGGGTGGGCTCGGAGGCGTCGAGTTCGACCAGGTAGGCGGTGCGCCCGCCGTTCTCCGCGTGGTAGCCGATGCCCTGGGCCTGGCCCGGCGGCATGGTGCGGCCCCAGCGGCCGGCCTTGGCGACGGTGTCGAGGACGGCCCGGCCGGCCGGGTCGCGCAGCCGGGCGCGCCGGAAGGCCACCGGGTCCTGGCCGAAGCGGCGGGCCAGCTCGTCCACCATGATCTCGTCGGCCACCCGTACGGTGCCGGAGTAGACGGAGCGCCAGCTGCCGGTCGGGATCTCCAGCGGGACCTCGGAGAGCAGCTGGGTGGGGATGCCCACGTCGTACGGGTTGTTCTGGCTGAGCAGGAAGAACGCCTGGGCGACCGAGAGCCCGGCGACCTGGAGCTGGAAGCCGGCCGCGGTGAGCGCCTCGCCGAGGCCGTGGCCGAAGTCGGTCCGCACGGAGGCGACCCGGTGCTCGTAGCCGAGCACCTGGCCGAGCCCGTAGGTGGCGCGGATCCGGTGGTGGGTGGCCGGGCGCATCCGGCCGTGGCGCATGTCGTCGTTGCGGGTCCACATCAGCTTGACCGGGCGGCCGGCCGCCCGGGAGATCCGCGCGGCCTCCAGGGCGGCGTCGTAGAACAGCCGCCGGCCGAACGATCCGCCGCCGCGCACCACGTGGACGGTCACCGCTTCCTGCGGCAGGCCGAGTTCGGCGGCGATGGTCTGCTGCGCGACCACCGGGGTCTGTGCGGCGAACCAGACCTCGGCGCGGTTCGGGCGGACGTCGGCGACCGCCGTCAGCACCTCCATCGGCGCGTGGTTGACGAAGGCGAAGTCGAACTCGCCGTCCACGTACTGGGTGAGCAGCGGGGGGACCAGGAACGGCGCGTGCGCGGCGCGCAGCCGCTTCCTGATGTCGGCGTCGGAGAGCGCGGCGACCGGGCCGGGGTGCCAGCTGGTGCGCAGCGCGTCGCGGGCCCTGAGCGCCTGGTCGAACGTTTCGGCGAGGACGGCGACCCCGGTCGGGACGGTCACCACGCCGAGCACGCCGGGCATGGCGCGGGCGGCGGAGGCGTCCAGGGTGGCCAGGGTGCCGTTGATGGTGGTGGGGCGGGCGACGACGGTCGGCACCGCGCCGGGCACGGCGAGGTCCCCGGCGTACTTGGCGCGGCCGGTGACGATGTCGCGGGCGTCGATCCGGCCGGTCGGGCGGCCGATCACCCGGCGCTGCTCGGCGGGCTTGGGGGTGGCGGGCACGGCGGGCACCGCGATCGCGGCGGCCGCGGCGGCGAGGTCGCCGTAGCCGGCCCGGCGGCCGTCGGGGGCGAGCACGGCGGAGTCGGCGGTGCGCAGGGTGGCGGCCGGCAGCGACCAGCGCAGGGCGGCCGCGGTGACCAGCCGGGCGCGGGCGGCGGCGGCCACCGCGCGCACCGGGTCGTACAGCGTGCGCACCGAGTTGGAGGCGCCGGTGAGCTGGTTGAACAGCAGGTCGGGGCGGCTGTCGGAGAGCGGGACGTCGACATCGGCGAGGCGGGCGTCGAGCTCCTCGGCGACCATCATCGCGACGGTGGTGGTGAGGCCCTGGCCGACCTCCAGCCGGGGCAGGTGGAGCGCGGCGCGGCCGGCGGCGGTGATCTCCAGCACGAGCAGGTGCGCGGTGGGCAGTCCGGCGACCTGGAGCGCCTGGCCGAGGTCGACGATGTCGGGGATGCCGGGCAGACCGAGCAGTGGTGAGGGGGCCGCCGCGGCCTCGGCGGCCCGGGCGGCGGCGGGCGCGGCGGCGTCCAGTCCGGCCCGGGCGGCGACGGTGAGGGTGGGCGCGGCCAGCAGATAGGTCAGGAAGCGGCGGCGGGCCGTGGTGGCGGGCGGCGGCCCGGCGGCGGGTGCGATGGAGGTGCTGATGGGAGGGCCCTTTCCGCCGGGTGACGGCTCCCGCCGGGCGGGAGGCCGCGAGGGTCCCGCCCCGGTGCCGGACGGCGCTCGCGGGGCGTGCACGTTCTGGTCGTGTTCACGATCGCGAACGGGAACGCGGTCGAGCATAGGAGGGCCCTACTGGCCGGTCAACACGCCTTTCCGGGGCGGGATCGGACAGCTGAACGGATGGCCGACGGGACGGACACGGAGGGCGCGGAAGACGCCGGGTACGGGGTGCGGTACCGCCGTCCGGGTGACAAGAGGCCCGGGGGCGCGCGCCTGACGGGAGGGGCGGGTGGGGGCACGGCCCGGCGCCGGCGGGTGCACCGGGCGCCCCGCCGTGTCGACATGATTGGACGTCAGGTGTGTCGCCAGGCCATACGGTGAATGATGATCTTCAGCCAACGGCCGCACTGTTTCCCGTCAATCCGCCCCCGGAAAAGGGGATTGACGCCCATTCGGGCCACTCCCGAAAGAATCTCCCGTCGCACATCTCTTCCCCTGTTGATCGCGGCCTGACAGGCTGTCCGGGTTTGCAGAACCGGAGGAGGTTTCGTGTCCCGTATCACCAGCGCGGCACTGGCGGTCACCAGTGCCCTCGCCCTCGTCGCCGGCTCGGCCGCCGCGGCCGTCGCCGCACCGGCCCCCGGCCCGGCCGCCGAGGCCAAGGTGGCACCGGTCGACTGGAAGCCCTGCAACCCCGACCCCACCCAGCCGGACCCCAAGATCTACGACTGCGCCGTCTACCAGGTGCCGCTCGACTACGACCACCCGAACGGCGACACCATCGGCATCGCGATGATGCGCCGCCGCGCGGCCGACCCGGCCAAGCGGATCGGCTCGCTCTTCCTCAACCCCGGCGGCCCGGGCGGCAGCGGCTACCTGTGGGCGACCACCACCCGCTTCGGCAAGGACGTCCAGGACCGCTTCGACCTGGTCGGCTTCG
Organism: Kitasatospora sp. NPDC008115; assembly: GCF_042957205.1. Lineage (NCBI taxonomy): Bacteria > Bacillati > Actinomycetota > Actinomycetes > Kitasatosporales > Streptomycetaceae > Kitasatospora > Kitasatospora sp. NPDC008115. The sequence goes on from NZ_JBIBHU010000005.1 coordinate 104,257, forward strand.
ACCCGCGCGGCGTGGCCCGCAGCAACCCGCTGAAGTGCTTCACCACCGACGAGGAGGCCGCCGCCCTCAACGACCGGATGACCGGCGTCCCGGTGACCAGGGCCGAGATAGCGCAGACCATCGACGCCACCGAGGACTACACCGACGCCTGCTCGCGCAACGCCGGCCCGCTCATCGAGTACATGTCGACCATCAACGTGGTCCGCGACCTCGACCGGATGCGCCGCGCCGTCGGCGACGCCAAGCTCAACTTCGCCGGCTTCTCCTACGGCACCCTCATCGGCGCCACCTACGCGGGCATGTACCCGGACAAGGTCCGCGCGCTGATCGTCGACGGCAACGTCGACCCCAACCTGCGGATGCACAACGGCGTCGAGTACGACCGCCAGCGCGCCACCGGCTTCGAGGTCGCCCTCGCCGAGTACCTCAAGCGCTGCCAGAGCGCCGGCGCCCCGCGCTGCGCCTTCGGCGACGGCGACACCCGCGTCAAGTTCGACGCCATCCGCGACCACCTGCGCACCGACCCGGTCACCCTGCCGGACGGCACCCGGGTCACCCTCTCCAGCTTCACCAGCCAGGTCGCCAACGCCCTGTACGCGCAGAGCCGCCAGGCGCCGCTCGCCAAGGCCCTCCAGGGGCTGCACCAGGTGATCCAGTCCCCGGCCGCCGCCGCCCAGGGCCTGGCCGCCGCGGCCCCGGCCGACCCGGCCGCCGCCGAGGACGCCAAGGTGCTCGCGACCACCGTGCCGACCGCGCTGCGCGAGGCCCTGCCGGAGACCCCGTACTCGGCCGACGACTCCTACTACGGCGTCAACTGCCAGGACAAGCCCTACCCGTCCAACCCGTGGACCTTCGTCAACCTGGCCAAGGCCTGGGAGAAGGAGTCCCCGACCTTCGGCCGCTACCAGGCCTTCGACGGCCCGACCTGCTCCTCCTGGCCGGCCCCGGCCCGCGACGCCGAACGCTTCACCGGCCCGTGGCACCGGAAGACCGCCGCCCCGGTGATGGTCATCGGCAACCTCTACGACCCGGCCACCAACTACACCTTCTCCCAGCGGATGCAGCGCCAGCTGGGCAACGCGGTGCTGGTCTCGGTCGACGTGGTCGAGCACTGCGCCGTCGGCCGCAGCAAGGAGCTGGGCAAGCTGGTCACCGACTACCTGGTGAACCAGAAGGCCCCCGCGCCCGGTCAGCTGCTGAAGCCGGACGTCGAGGCGTTCCCGCCGGTCGCCTGACGCCAGGGCTTCCCGAATCAGAACGGCCCGCCCCCGGAAACAGCCTTCCGGGAGCGGGCCGTTCGGCCTTGGGCGGCTCAGACGTCGGTGAGCGGGACGTCCGGGTCGGCCAGCGCCTTCGTGTCCACCGTCCGCCCCGAGCGGACCAGCTCCCGGATCGGGTCGGTGACGTCCCAGACGTTCACGTTCATGCCCGCCAGCACCCGGCCGCCGGACAGCCAGAAGGCGATGAACTCGCGGGTCGCCGGGTCGCCCCGGAACACCACCTGGTCGTAGCCGCCGGGCTCCACCCAGCCGACGTACTCCATGCCCAGGTCGTACTGGTCGGTGAAGAAGTAGGGGACGCGGTCGTACACCGCGTCCTCGCCGAGCATCGCCCGGGCCGCCGTCTGCGGCTGGTTGAGGGCGTTCGCCCAGTGCTCGACGCGCAGGTGGCGCCCGAACAGCGGGTGGTAGGCGTTGGCGACGTCGCCCGCCGCGTGGATGTCCGGGTCCGAGGTGCGCAGGTGCCCGTCCGTCTTGACCCCGTTGTCGACCTCCAGGCCGGCCGCCTCGGCGAGCGCGGTGTCCGGGGCGATGCCGATGCCCACCACCACCGAGTCCGCCGCCACCGTCGTGCCGTCCGCCAGCCGCACCCCGGTCACCCGGCCGCCCGCGCCGGTCAGCTCCGCGACCTGCGCGCCGAACCGCAGGTCCACCCCGTGGTCGCGGTGCAGGTCGGCGAAGACCTGCGCCACCTCCCGGCCCAGCACCCGCAGCAGCGGCAGCTCGGCCGCCTCCAGCACCGTCACCTCGGCACCCGCCGCCCGCGCCGCGGCCGTCGCCTCCAGCCCGATCCAGCCCGCGCCGATCACCACCACCCGGGCGCCCGCGCGGAACGACTCGCGGATCCGCTCGCTGTCCTCCACCCGCCGCAGGTAGTGCACGCCCTCCTGCTCCGCCCCGGGTACTGGCAGCCGGCGCGGCACCGATCCGGTGGTCAGCAGCAGCTTCGCGTACTCCACCCGCCCGTCGTCGGCCAGCGTCACCGTGTGCCCGGCCGGGTCGACGGCCACCACCCGCGTGCCCAGCCGCAGCGTCACATCGTGCTCGGCGTACCACTGCGGGGGGTGGACGTAGATCTTCTCCCGGTCGGTCTTGCCCAGCAGATAGCCCTTGGACAACGGCGGACGCTCGTACGGGCGCTCGTGCTCGTCGCCGATCAGCACGATGCCGCCGGTGTACCCCGCCTCGCGCAGCGCCTGCGCGGCCTTCGCGCCGCCGAGGGAGGCGCCGACGATCACGATCGGGCGCTCGCGCCCGCCGCCCCCGCTGCCCGTGCTGTCCGTGCTCATGGTGAACTCCTCGCTCTCCGGCGGAAATCACCGACAGCCTGCCGCCGGACGGCGGGGCTGTCGAGACGGCGTCCGGCGCGCCGCGGCGGCTCCCCCGAACGGGTGACGCGCCGGAGCCCGGAGCACGGTCAGGGCGTCATCGCGTCCCGGACCAGCGCGGTGTCGGTGAACTGCTCGAACCGCACGATCCGCCCGCCGCGCACAAGGAAGTGGTGCACCACCCGCACGGCCAGCGGCCGCCCGGTGGCCTTGTGCACCGCCGTGTACCGGCCCAGCACCACCACCTCCTCCCCGGACACCACGTACCGGTCGTCGTGCACCGTCCACTCCTCCCACTCGGCGGCCAGCCGCTCCATCACCCCGCCGGTCACGCCCTTCGGCGTCCGGTAGGTGCCGGCCAGCGGGAAGCCCGCCATCTCCGTCCACTCCACGTCGTCGGCGAGCGTCGCCCGCAACGCCCCCAGGTCACCGCGCGCCGAGGCCAGGTACTGGCGGCGCACCACGTCCGCCGGGGCCTCGGACTGCGCGAAGGCGGCCTCCGACCGCGGGATCTCGATCATCGCGCTCAGCCCCAGGCCAGCTCGCCCTTGGCGGCCTTCGTCCCGAGGTCGACCGCCAGCCGCATGCCCAGCTCCGGGAAGCGCTGCTCCAGTGCCTCCCTGGCCGCCGCCGCGTCCGCTGCCCGGCCGACCTCCGTCTCGAAGGCCCGCAGGTAGTCCCGGGTGTGGTCGATCGAGGAGGTGTCGGTCGGCGCGTCGGCCGTCCGGTGCCCGGCCACCACGAAGGCCGGGTCCAGCGCCGCCATGCCGTCCAGCAGGTCGATCCAGGCCGCCCGCTGCTCCGGCATCGGCGTGTCCGCCGTCCACACGTGCAGCCCCTGGAACAGCAGCACCCCGCCGAGCACCGTGCGGTGGTGGTGCTGCCACAGGTAGTGCCGGTCCGGCAGGTGGAAGTCCGCCCCGCGCAGCTCGAAGCGATGGCCCTCGAAGACCAGCTCGTCGCCGTGCATCACCTCCGGGCGCACCAGCCGGGTCGGCAGCTCGGGACCGAGGTGCGCCCAGGTCCGCACCTTGGCGTCGAAGGTCTCCTGGATGTGCTCGACGGTCGACGCGGAGGCCAGGAACCGCGCCTGCGGGAAGACGTCCTGCACCTCCTGGGCGCCGAAGTAGAAGTCCGGGTCGCCGTGGCTGACGAACACCGTGGTCAGCCGCTTCCCGCTGGCCCGCACCCGCTCCGCGAGGTGCCGCCCGTCGGAGCGGGTGAACCCGGCGTCCACCAGCAGCGCGTCCTGCGGCCCGGTGACCAGGACGGACGTCTTGTTGAGCGAGCTGTCCGGGCTGTCGATGACCTCGAAGTCGAGGGCGCTCATGAGCGTTGTCCTTCCTCGGGACCGGGAGCCGGGCGCGTACGCGTGCCCCGTCGCCCAGCATCGGCGACCCGCCGCCCGCCCGCACCCCGGGCCGGGCGGAGCCGGGCGACGGCCACCGCGGCCAGCAGGGTGGCGCCGGCCAGCACCGGCCACAGCACGCCCGGGCCGACGGCGAGCAGCGCGGTCAGGGCGGCCGGGGCGGCCGCGCGGCCGACGCCCGTCGACAGCTCCCAGCGGGCCAGGGCGCGGCCGAGCTGCCCGGGCGGGGCGCTCGCGGTGACCAGGGCGGTGCCCGTGCCGGAGTAGAGGATCTCGCCGAGCGTGAAGAGGACGGACACCGCCGCCACACCGGCTGCCCCGGCGGTGCCGCCGAGCACGCCGGCCGCCCAGAAGCCCAGGTAGGACAGGGCGAGCGCGACGCCGCCGGCGGCCAGCACGGTGTGCCGGGAGCGGTGCCCGAGACGGAGCACCACGGCCAGCTGGAGGGTGATCACCAGCACCGTGTTGCCCACGAACACCCCCGAGGACCAGGCCGCGGAGGCGTGCAGATGCAGCACCAGCAGCGCGGGCAGAGCCACCTCCAGGACGTCGAAGCAGAACGCGAAGGGCAGGTTGGCGATGCTGAGCACGGTGATCCGGCGCAGCGCCGGATCCTCGGCGCGCCCGGACCCGGCGGGGGCGGGGTTCGCCGGGGACATCGGGGACGCCGGGGGAGCCTGCGGCGGCCGGGGAGCGGTCACCCGCAGCGAGTGCACCAGCACCGCCGACAGCAGGCAGGCCACGCCGGTCACCCCGGCCAGCAGCCGCAGCGCCCCCGGGCCGCCCGCCACCGCGAGAGTCGCCAGCAGCGCCCCCGCGCCCAGCCCGGCGTTGCGCAGCGTCCGTCCGGCGGCCAGCGCGGCGTCCCGGGTGCGGCCCTCGGTCAGCGTCGCGACGACCGCCGCGTGGGTGGTCGGCCAGGACTGGCTGCCCACCCCGAGCAGCACGGCCGCCGCCGCGAACCCCGCCGGGCCGTCGGCCAGCAGCAGCGCCACCGACCCGGCCGCCCGCACCAGCAGGGTCGCCGCCGCCGGCAGGCTGCGCGCACCCCGGTCGATCCACCGGCCGGTCAGCGGGAGGACGAGCAGGCCGGCGACCATCCCGGCGGACATCGCGAGGCCCGCCGCACCCGCGTCCAGCCCGAGCACCCCGATGCCGTAGAGCAGCAGGAACGGCCGCAGCAGACCGGTGCCGAGGGCGTCCACCAGCAGCGCCGCCGCGTAGCGCGGGCCGCCCGCGGCGGTGAGCAGGCGGAGCAGGGCGGCCGGGCCGCTGCGGGGTTCCGGGTCACTGCCGGCCTCCGGGTCGGGGTGCGGTCGCTTCGGGTTCTGGATCAGGGTCATGAGCGGTACCGTCGGCCCGGGCCCCTTCCCCGGGCACGCGGATTGACGACTACCGTCAATCCGGGCCGGGCGGCCCCGCCGCAGGTGACAGGATCGGGAGCGTGAGCCTGACCATCGACATCACCGGCCTGCCCGACGAGCGCCTGCTGTTCACCCCCTCCCCGCTGGCCGAACTCAGCGCGATGCTGCACGTGCTCGCCGAGCCCGCGCACCACCCCGCCCTGCACGGCTGGGCGGCGAGCACCACGGCGGCCGTCCCGCCCGCGCTCGCCGAACGGCTCGCCGAGGCCGACTTCCTCTGGCGCTCCTCGCGCGCCGACTTCCTCGTCCCCGGCCTGCCCGGTGCCACCCTCACCGACGAACTGGACGCCGTCGACCGGATCGACGACGAGCGGTACGTACGGGCCGCGCTCGTGCTGACCTGCGGCGCCTCCCGGCTGGCACAGCACCTCGCCTCGCCGCTCACCGACCCGGTCGCGCAGGAGCGGGCCCGCGAACTGGCGCTGGCCCGCGGGCCCCGGCAGGCCGAGTTCGCCGACCGGCTGCTCACCGACCCGCCCGCCGTCAGGGCGCTGGTGCGGCGGATGCTGGAGGACTGCGCGGACGCCTTCTTCACCGACGCCTGGCGCCGGGTGCTGCCCGAACTCGCCGCCGACGCCCGCCGCAAGACCGACCTGCTGGTGCGGCACGGCGCGGCCGAGGCACTGGCCGCCGCCTCCGCCTCGGTGCAACTGGAGGACGGCGGCGAGGGGCGGCGCCGGATCGTCATCGACAAGCTCCAGGACAACACCACCAGCGGGAGCGCCGCCGGCGGCGTGACCTTCGTCCCGACCGCGTTCGGCCGCCCGCACCTGCTGGTGGTCTCCGCGCCCGGCTGGCGCCCGGTGGTGCAGTACCCCGTCGCCGAGCAGGGCGTGCCCGAGCCGGTGTCGCTCGCCGTGGTCCAGCAGCGGCTGGAGGCGCTCGCCCACCCCGTGCGCCTGCGGCTCGCCCGCACCATCGCCCGCGGCCCGCACACCACCGGCGAGCTCGCCGCCGCCTGGCAGCTCAGCGCGCCCGAGGTCTCCCGGCACCTGGCGGTGCTCCGCAGGGCCGGGCTGCTGACCACCCATCGGCGCGGGCGGTACATGCTGTACCAGCTCGACCTCGTGGGCAGCGCCCGGCTCGGCACCGACCTGCTGGAGGCGGTGCTGCGGTGAGGGGAACACGGACGCGGCGGGGCGCGTTCGAGCGGTCATGACCAGTGACGACGCCGCCGGCGCCCCCGAGATCCTGCGCTACGCCGCCTTCTCCGCCGACCCCGAGGGCGGCAACCCGGCGGGCGTGGTGCTCGACGCCGCCGGCCTGTCCGACGGGCGGATGCTCGCCATCGCCGCCGAGGTCGGCTACTCGGAGACCGCCTTCCTGACCCCCGACCCGGCGGGTGGCTTCGCGGTGCGCTACTTCAGCCCGCTGGCCGAGGTGCCGTTCTGCGGCCACGCCACCGTCGCCTCCGCCGTCGCGCTCGCCGAACGGGCCGGACAGGGGCACTACCTCTACCGCACGGCGGCGGGCGAGGTACCGGTCGAGGTGGCCGAGGACGCCGACGGCACCCTGCGCGCCACCCTCACCAGCGTCGAGCCGCACGTCACGGCGACCGGCGAGGCCGACGTCGCCGAGGCGCTCGCCCTGCTCGGCTGGGCACCCGACGACCTCGACCCGGCGCTGCCGCCCCGCTACGCCTACGCGGGCGCCCGGCACCTGGTGCTGGCCGCCGCGACCCGCGAGCGGCTGGCCCGGCTCGCCTACGACTTCGACGGCCTCGCCGCCTTCATGACCGCCCGTGACCTGACCACCGTCCAACTGGTCTGGCGCGCCGCCCCCGACGTGTTCCACGTCCGCGACCCCTTCCCGGTCGGCGGCGTCGTCGAGGACCCGGCCACCGGCGCGGCCGCCGCCGCCTTCGGCGCCTACCTGCGCGCCCTGGACCCCGCCGCCGCCCCGGCCACCGTCACCCTCCACCAGGGCGAGGACCTCGGCCGCCCCAGCACCCTCCACGTCGACCTGCGCACGGCCTCCCCCCGGGTGCGGGTCTCCGGCGCGGCGGTGGCCATCCCGTAGGCCCCCCGGGGCCGGTGGCCGAAGGCTTGTCGGCGCAGCCGCTCGGGGTACGGCCCGTAGTCGCCGATCGGCAGGTACGGATCGATGTTTCGGTTGGACGGGGGCCGGCCCCGCCACCTGATCGGCGGTATCAGCAGGACGGCGATTGCGCCATCGAGCGCAATTCAGAGTGCGCCAGAGGTGCGCCCTGATATGCGGACATCTAGAATCTCCGCATGGATAATCCCTCGCCCGAAAAGAAAAGATCAGAATTGGGGCCGTGGGAGCTTCGAGAGGTGCTCCTTGCGCGAGTGAATGAGTTATGGGCGCTGCTGAGCGAAGTGGAGCAGAGGCACGGTGGTCCACAGGATGCAGAAGGCCTTTTCTCGCAGGCCTTCAACGAACTGCAAGAGGCGAAGAAGGCGCTCTCGCACAGGGGGCATTCCATCTACAAAAAGGGCTCCCACCTGACCGTTGGACAGATTCACCTGGATGCTGCACATAATTTGCTGCTGAGGCTTTCGGGGCCCGATGAGGTCATTCCAATGATGCCGGGCGTGCTGGCGCTCGTCCAGGATCAGCTTCCCGCCAGCGATCCTCGGCGAGTCAAGGTCGAACAGATCAACCAGGAGCTCCTCAAGACTGGCATGCTCGCGAGCTCAAGCCTTGAGGCCGTGCTCGATGCAGTCAGTGTCGCTCGACAGGCGGGAATTCGCGAGACTCTCAGACTTCGAAGTTTCGTTAATATCGTCGGATGGGTTGCGGTGATTTTATTCGGGGCTGCCGTGTGGATCGGAATCCTGGGGATGCTGAAGGATGATATTCTTCCGCTGTGCTTCACGCCCCCGGTGGGCCTTGGGGAGGCCGGTTACGTGGTCGTCTGCCCCAGTGGAATGGACCCTGATCCAAAATATCCCGATGTCGATGCGAACCTGGCCGCCGCGACATCGCCGTCGGACTACCTCCTCATCGAAATTGTGGGCCTGGTGGCCGCCGGAATCGCCGCCGCCACATCCCTGCGTCGAATCAGAGGATCGGCAACGCCTTACAACGTTCCGGTCGCCCTAGCCCTCCTCAAGCTTCCCATGGGTGCACTCACGGCTGTGCTCGGCCTGCTTCTGATGCGTGGAGGATTCGTCCCCGGCCTGTCGGCCCTCGATTCATCCGCCCAGATCATCGCCTGGGCCATTGTTTTCGGATATTCCCAGCAGCTGTTCACGAGGCTCGTCGATACTCAGGCGCAGTCCTTGGTCAACGCCGTCGGAGCATCGAACGCCCCGTCGACCCCGCCACCCCCACCACCTCCGGCTCCCCCTGCGCCTTGAGGTCACCCGGGGATTCACCCGCAAGCCGCTGGGGCTGTGGATGGAGGAGTCGGAGACGGCGACACGCTCCTTGGCTCAGGAGGAGGCCTCGGCGGCCGCCGCCTCCTCCGTCCAGGCGCCCTCGGGGTGGTCGCCGACCGGCAGCCAGAGGCGCGGCTGGGACCGGCAGCCGGGGGAGGCGTCCGGGTCCCAGGGCCAGCGGCGGTTCCGGTCGGGCCAGACCAGTTGCAGCACGGGGACGGGAACGCGGCGGTAGAAGCCGACGGCCGTCCCCAGCAGGGGCCGGCGCCAGCCGGGGTCGACGGGCTTGACCAGCACCGGGTAGTCCTCGATCACCCCGGCCAGCAGGCTCTCCGGGTCGGCGGAGGCGCCCTCGCGCAGCCGGGCCGCGGCCTCGTTGAGCCAGTGCATCTGGCCGTGGGCGTCCAGGCCGGCCATGGTCAGCTCGGGGAGGCGCGAGGTGTGCCAGAGGCCCACGGTGAAGGCCCAGTCCGGGAGGTCCCCCTCGCCGGGGATGCCGACCACGTGGTGGCCGTGGGTCAGGACGTCCTCCGCGGTGCGGCGCCAGTGACGGGAGACGCCGGAGCGCTCCGCGCCGTTGGCGGCGCAGATCACGCAGGGGCAGGTCGCGGCCGTCGTGGGGGTCGGTGGTGTGGCCATGGGGGCCATCACAGCACGCGGTCGGGCAGGGCGGTCCGGCGGGGGCTCCCGCAGCGGGCCGCCGCCCGGAAAATCGGTCGCGCGCGGCAGGGCGGCCGGGGGAGGCTGCGCGGATGGATCATGGGAACGGGCGGACCGTCGGCGTCCACCTCACGTACGGCGGCGGGTATCTCGGGGCGGTCGGCCCGTTCGAGGTGGGGGTGCCGTGGTGGTCGGCGGTCGGGGCGGTGGTGGAGCGGGTCTCGGCGGAGGTGGGGGTGCCGGTGGTGGTGGTCCGGCTCGTCGGGGTGACCGGCGGGGCGGGCGGCCACGGCGGGCACACCGTCTACCACGTCGAGGCGCTGGAGCGCCCGGCCGGGCGGGCGGTACGGCAACCGGACGACGGGACCGCGGCGCTGCTGGGGCCGGCCGACCGGCGGGCCGCCTGGGCCGCGCCGGAGGGGCTGCGGGCGGCGCTGGACTGGGCGGAGCGGGCGCTGGCGGCGGCCGGACGGCCGGTCACCGGGCGCGCCGAGCAGGTCCGCACCTGGAACCTGTCCGGGCTGTTCCGGCTCCCCACCGCCGCCGGCCCGGCCTGGCTGAAGGTGATCAACCCGGCGTTCAACGCCCGGGAGGCGGAGGTGATCGGGCTGTTCGGCGCCGCCGACCCGGCGCTGGTACCGGTGGTGCTCGCCGCCGACCCGGCGAACGGGCGGGTGCTGCTCGACGAGGTGCCGGGGGAGGACTGCTGGGGGCCGTCGGAGGCGGAGGTGGCGGACGTCGTGCCGCGGCTGGTCGCCGCCCAGGCGGCGCTCGCGGCCGACGGCCGGGCCGCCGCGGCCGGGCTGCGCGACCGCACCCCGCGCGCGCTGGCCGCCGCCGTTCCCGCGCTGCTCGACCGGCTCGCCGCCGGGTCGGAGCCGACGGGCGGGGAGCCGGTGGCCGGTGAGCTGACGGCGGTTGAGCTGACCGCCGCCCGGGCACTGGCCGCGCGGCTGCCCGCCCTGGTCGAGGAGTTGGCCGCGTGCGGGCTGCCGGAGACCGTGGTGCACGGCGACTTCCACCCCGGCAACTGGCGCTCCGACGGCGGCGGGCCGGTCGTCATCGACTACGCGGACGCCTGCCTCGGCCACCCGGCGGCGGACGGGCTGCGGCCCCGGGCCTTCCTGGACGACGAGCGGTGGGCCCGGGCGGCCGGGGAGTGGGCCCGCGCCTGGCGCGAGCGGGTGCCGGGCTGCGAGCCGGAGCGGGCGCTGGAGCTGGCGGGGCCGCTGGTCCACCTCGGCCACGCACTGCGGTACCAGGAGTTCCTGGACCACATCGAGGACAGCGAGCGCCCGTACCACGAGGGCGATCCGGCGGCCGAGGTCCGGCGCGCCCTGGAGGCCGCCCGCTGACACCTCCTCGGGCGCCGTCGGCGCCGCGCCGGACGGGGCGCGGCGCCGACGGTGGACCCGGTCAGCCGGCCGGGCTGATCCGGCGCCCGTCGCGGGCGCCGTACAGGGTGAGCGCCTCGACCGGGCAGTAGTCGACCGCCTCGGTCAGCTCCGCGGTGAGCGGTTCCCCGGCGGCGCCGGTCGGCTGCTCGCGCAGCGGCCGGGCGAGGCCGTCGGCGCCGAGCGCCAGCGAGGCGGGCGCGGTGAGGGCGCACATGCCCGAGCCGATGCACCGGTCGCGGTCGACCTGGACGATCACCTCGGGCGTCGTCCCGGGCGTCGTCCCCGCCGCCCCCGCCGTCCCGGCCGTGCCGTGGCCCGTCACCAGGCGACCTGGAGCCGCTGCGGACTGCGGGTCAGCAGGCCGCGCCGCCACTCGATGGCCTCCTGCGGCGCGGTGAGCCGCAGCGCGGGCAGCCGCCGGGCCAGCCGGTGCAGGGCGAGTTCCATCTCCATCCGGGCCAGCCAGGCGCCCAGGCAGTGGTGCGGCCCGGCGCCGAAGGTGTAGCTCGGCGCGGCGAGCGGGGAGAACAGCTCCGTCAGCAGGTCCCCCGTGAACACCTCCGGGTCGCTGTTGGCGGAGGCGACGTCGGCGGCGACCACGCTTCCGGCGGGGATCCGCACGCCGCCGATCTCGACGTCCTCGACCGCCCGCCGCAGCAGGCCGGGCAGCACGTCGGAGTCGCCCAGCGGGACGACGCGCAGCAGCTGTTCGGTGGCGGCGGCCGCGCTCTGCTCGTCGGAGGCGAGCTGCTGCCAGGCGTCCCGGCCCTCGCCGAGCAGGTAGACCAGGGCGTTGCCGAGCGAGGTCATGGTGGTCTCGTGCCCGGCCACGACCAGGCCGATGACGAGCGTGACGATCTGCTCCTCGGTGATCCCCGGGGTGTCGTCCGCGGCCGTGAGCAGGCTGCTGACCAGGTCGTCGCCGGGCTCCGCGCGGCGCTCGGCGATGACCTCGGCGCCGAAGTGGGCGAAGTCGTTCATCGCGGTGCGGATGGCCTGCGGGGTGTACGCGGTGGTGGCCAGGGCGTGGTCGCTCCAGTGCTCCAGGCGCTTGGTGTCGAGCTGGTCCAGGCCCATCAACCGGCTGATCACGGCGACCGGCAGCGGGCGGGTGTAGGCGGCGACGATGTCGGCGGGCGAGCCCCGGTCGATCAGCTCGTCGAGCAGTCCCTCGACGACCGAGGCCACCCAGGGGCGCCAGCGCGCGATCGCGCGCGGGGTGAACGCGCGCTGCACGGTGCGGCGCAGCCGCTGGTGCTCGACGCCGTCGATGTTGAGCAGCGCGCTCGGGTCGTCGAGCAGGTTGGGGGAGAGGGTGACGGCCGGGGCGTCCGGTGCGTGGAGCGGGGCGCGGCCCAGCCGCGGGTCGGTGAGCACCTGCCGGACGTCGGCGTGCCGGCTGACCAGCCAGACCGGGGTGCCGGTGGGCAGGGCGGCCGGCCGGGGCGGGCCGGGTTCGAGCAGGCGCAGGCAGTGCAGCGGCGGCAGCACGGGCAGGGCCGTGCCGGCGTCCGCGCCGGGGTGCGGGGCGGTACCGGTTCCGGCACCGGTGGCACTGTTCTCGGCGGACATCCGTACTCCAGACTCCAGGGCGGTGGCCGCGCGGGGCGGCCTGCGGGGGGTGGATCCGGGTGGTGCGCGGGGACGGGCGGGGTGGTCGACGGGTGTGCCGGGTGGGCCGGGTTCGTGCGGGGCGTGTCCGTCGGACACGCCCCCGACCGTACGTGGGCGACGGGCCGCAGTCAGCGACGATTCCAGCCAACGCCCGGGTTCCACGGGCATGGTGAGGGCACAGCGGCGACCGGGGGCGCTCGGCGTGGCGTGTGCGCCCTGTGGTGCGCCCCCGAGGGGGTGGCCGCCCCGGTGAGCCGGATCACCCGGGAGGCTCCCCGGCCTGCCCCCGGGCCGGGCGCTACGCTTCGTGGGCGAGTCACCCGACTCGTGTCGACGGACCGCGTCGACGCAGGTCACGCCGGTGCAGAGCGGCACCGGCCGACGGAGGTGGAAACGGATGGCCCAGCAGGTCAAGGCAGTGATCGCACGCGCCAAGGGCGCGCCCGTGGAGGTGACGACGATCGTCGTGCCCGACCCCGGGCCGGGCGAGGCGGTGGTGCGGATCCAGGCCTGCGGCGTGTGCCACACCGACCTCCACTACCGCGAGGGCGGGATCAACGACGAGTTCCCGTTCCTGCTCGGCCACGAGGCCGCGGGCATCGTGGAGAGCGTCGGCGAGGGCGTCACCGAGGTCGAGCCGGGCGACTTCGTCGTCCTCAACTGGCGCGCCGTCTGCGGCCAGTGCCGCGCCTGCAAGCGCGGGCGGGCCCAGTACTGCTTCAACACCCACAACGCCAAGCAGAAGATGACGCTGCTGGACGGCACCGAGCTGTCCCCGGCGCTGGGCATCGGCGCGTTCGCCGAGAAGACCCTGGTCGCCGCCGGCCAGTGCACCAAGGTGGACCCGGCCGCCGACCCGGCCGTCGCCGGGCTGCTCGGCTGCGGTGTGATGGCGGGCATCGGCGCCGCCATCAACACCGGCAACGTCGGCCGCGGCGACACGGTCGCGGTGATCGGCGTCGGCGGCGTCGGCGGCGCGGCCGTGCTGGGCTCGCGGCTGGCCGGCGCGTCGAAGATCATCGCGGTGGACATCGACGACCGCAAGCTCGCCACCGCCGAGAAGCTCGGCGCCACCCACACCGTCAACTCCAGGAACACCGACCCCGTCGAGGCGATCCGCGAGCTGACCGGCGGCCACGGCGCCGACGTCGTGGTCGAGGCGGTCGGCCGCCCGGAGACCTACCAGCAGGCCTTCTACGCCCGCGACCTGGCCGGCACCGTCGTCCTGGTCGGCGTGCCGACGCCGGAGATGAAGCTGGAGCTCCCGCTGCTCGACGTGTTCGGGCGCGGCGGCGCGCTGAAGTCCTCCTGGTACGGCGACTGCCTGCCCTCGCGGGACTTCTCGATGCTGATCGACCTCTACCTCCAGGACCGCCTGGACCTCGGCGCCTTCGTCAGCGAGACCATCGGGCTGGACGCGGTGGAGCAGGCGTTCGAGCGCATGCACCACGGCGACGTGCTGCGTTCGGTGGTGGTCCTGTGAGCACCGCGGCCGCCCGCGTCGACCGGCTCGTCACCGCCGGCACCTTCGAACTCGACGGCGGCAGCTGGGAGGTGGAGAACAACGTCTGGATCGTCGGCGACGACACCGAGGCCGTGGTGATCGACGCGGCGCACGACGCCGCCGCGATCGAGGAGGCGCTCGCCGGCCGCCGGCTGGTCGCCATCGTCTCCACCCACGCGCACAACGACCACATCGACGCCGCCCCGGAGCTGTCCGCGCGCACCGGCGCACCGGTCCTGCTCCACCCGGACGACCTGCCGCTGTGGAAGCTGACCCACCCGGACCGCCTCCCCGACGGCGAACTCGCCGACGGCCAGCGGATCGAGGTCGCCGGCACCGTGCTGACCGTCCTGCACACGCCCGGCCACGCCCCGGGCGCGGTCTGCCTGCACGCCCCGGACCTGGGCACGGTGTTCACCGGCGACACCCTCTTCCACGGCGGCCCGGGCGCCACCGGGCGCTCGTTCTCGCACTTCCCGACCATCATCGACTCCATCCGCGAGCGGCTGCTCACCCTGCCCGCCGACACGGTGGTCCGCACCGGTCACGGTGACCCGACCACCATCGGCGCCGAGGCCCCGGCCCTCCCCGACTGGATCGCCCGCGGGCACTGAGGCCGTCGGGCGGTGACCCGGGCCCGGCGGCCGGACGCCGGGCCCGGGCACGTACGATCGCGGGCATGGCCCATGATCCGCGCGCGCTCGACGACGCCTTCCTCGCCTTCTGGCGGGAGCGGCACATCTCCACCCTGACCACCCGGCGGCCGGACGGGTCGCCGCACGTGGTGCCGGTGGGGGTGACGTTCGAGCCGGAGAGCGGGGTCGCCCGGGTGATCAGCAGCCGGACCAGCCGGAAGGTCCGCAATGTGCTGGAGGCCGGGGAGGGCGGGCAGCGGGTGGCGGTCTGCCAGGTGGACCGGGCGCGCTGGTCGACGCTGGAGGGCGTCGCGGTGGTCCGCGACGCGCCGGAGGCGGTGGCGGAGGCGGAGCGGCGGTACGCCGAGCGCTACCGCGAGCCGCGGGTGAACCCGGACCGGGTGGTCATCGAGATCACGGTGGACCGGGTGCTGGGCCGCGCGTAGCAGGGGCGGGGCGTTCCGTTTATCCGGTGTTGATCGTCGCGGCCTAGGGTCGGGGCATGAACGAGGGAACGACGGGGGACCGGGGCGTGCGGGTCCCGGTGGAGGGCGGCCGGATGACGGCCGAGGACGCGGACCGGTTCCGGGTGCTGCTGGCCCGGCTGGAGGACTCACTGGCGGCCGACCGCCGGGTGCCGGGGGCGGTGGGCCGTGAGGGATGAGCGCCGCCCGGCCGCGCGCGTCGCGGTGCTGCCGCTGTGGCAGCGCGGCGCGCGGACGGGCGACTACGGGCGAAGTGCCGTGCCCGGCGGACTACTTGGCGAAGCGGACCTCGGGGAACCTGGGGGAGGGCCGGTCCAGCAGCGGGGCGGGGCGGCCGAGCAGGTGCCGGTCGAAGAACGCGCCCAGGTAGGCGCGGGTGGCGGCCAGGGTACGGCCGCCGGCGAGGGTGCCGAAGTTCTCCTGGTAGGCCCCCGGCGGTAGCTGGTCTTGCAGGCGGAGGGTGTCGACCAGCCAGTGCTGGTCGGAGAACGACAGGTGCCCGGCGGCGGGCAGGTCCACCCAGTAGCGGGGGCCGGTGAACCGCTTCCAGTTCTCCTCCCAGTTCTCGGTGGCCTGCGGTGCGCCGCCGAGGGCGGCGCTGAACAGCAGGGCCGGCCGCCCGGTGTCGTCGCCGGCCGGGATCCAGATGCTGCCGTCCAGGTTGGCGGCGGCCTTGATCCGCGGGTCCTGGCGCATCGCCTCCAGGGCGGCGGCGCCGCCGAGCGAGTGCCCGGCGGCGCCGATCCGCGAGGCGTCGACGGTCAGGCCGCGGACCGGGCCGCCGCGTCCGGGCGCGGTCAGCCGGTCGAGCACGAAGCGCAGGTCGGCGGCCCGGGCGCGGGAGGACTTGGCGCCGAACTCCGGGTCGGTGCCCTCCTGTCCGCAGGCCAGGCAGGACTCCATCCGGCCGCCGGGAAACTCCACCGAGGTCTCGTAGGTGGCGTCGACGGCGGCCACCGCGTAACCGCGTGCGGCCAACTCCTCGCCGAGGGCGGTGAGCGAGGTGCGGCTCAGGCCGAAGCCGGGGGAGAGCAGGACCAGCGGGTGCCGTCCGGCGGCCGGCCGGGCGTCGGCCACCGCGCCGGTGCGCAGCGCGGCGGGCTGCTCGAAGCCGTACAGCGCCCGGGACAACTCCGGTGACATATAAGGAGCGTGGGCGCCGCGCGGCGAGTTCGCCGGGTACCAGAAGGTGACCATCAGCTCGCGGTTCGGTGCGTCGGCGCGCCACGGGTCGGGGCGGCCGGTGTCGACCAGGTGCGCGGAGGCCGTCCCGATCGGCCGGTGCGCGGTCGGTGCGGGGACGTGGGGCTTGGCGGCACCGGCGACGGCGGCGCCGGCGGCCGGGGTCGCGCCGGCCACCGCGCCGGTCGCGGCGGTGGCCGGGCCGGCCAGGGACAGGACCAGGGTGGTGGAAACAATCGTCAGGGCGGCGGAGCGCCACCATCGGTTCTTCGACATGACGCCACGTTAGGTTCGCCAGGCCCCCCGCCACGTCGCTCCGCCGGGGGAGCGCCGCTACGCCGCGAGGGGGAGCCGGCCCGGCGGCCGGGGCGCCGTCCGGCCGGGGCCGGCTCCACCTGGGGGAGGTGCTCAGCAGTCGCAGCCGCAGCCGTCACAGCCGTCGCAGCAGCCGTTGCAGCAGTTGCAGCCGTCCCCGCAGCACTGGCAGGCCTCGCAGCAGTCGCCGCAGTTGCCGCAGTCGCAGGGCTCGTGCCGGGCGCAGAAGCCCTCGCGGCGCTCGCCGGTGAACGGGTGGTTGTGCTCGCAGCAGAGCAGCTGGCAGGTGCAGCCCATCAGCGCCCAGGCCGCGCAACCGGCCACCAGGTTGCGGCGGTTGGGCGGCGGACCGCCGGGCGGGGTGAAGCCGGGACCCTGCGGCACCCACGGCGGGACCGGCGCGCCGGGGTCCTGCGGCGGGGCCTGGTTCGGGTCGTGCTGCGGCGGCGCCTGGTACGGGTTGGCGGCGAGCGGGGTGCCGCCGCCGTCCTCGGCCTTGACCCGGCAGGCGGTGTGGCCGGCCCGGCCGAAGACCCGCTCGACGGCGCGCTCGGTCTCGTGCGCGAGCAGGACGTGCACCAGGGCGCGGTCGGTCAGTTCGACGTCCCGCAGGGCGAGCCGGATGCCGTGCACGGCGTCCCGGCAGAGCCGTTCGGCCTCGGCGCGGTCGGTGCCGGTCGCGGTCAGCGGGTTCCAGGCGCCGCTCGCGGCGTCGGCCTGCTGGTCCTCGGCGGCGTCCAGCAGGTGCGCGAGCCGTCCGAACAGCCGCCCGGCCTCGGCCAGCGGCGCCGCGTTGCCGGGGCGGCCGGCCAGCGTGGCGGTGTGCGCGAACGCGGCGGCGGTGGCGGTCTCGGTGGGCTCGGTGACCAGCAGCACCGAGCCGCCGGCCGGCAGCGAGCGCTCCAACTCGCCCTGCCGGGCGGCGGCGTCCAGCAGCACGGCGGTGTCGAAGCCGACCACCGAGGCGCTGCCCGCGCTGCGGCGGTCCCAGCGCCGGGTGACCGCCCGGGCGCCCGCCGCCACCGGCCGCCGGGCGAAGACGCCGTCACGGTCCTCGACATGGTCGCGGATCTTCACCGAGGCGAGCGCCAGCGAGACGGCGGCGGCCAGCCGGGCGCCCTCGCCCTGGGCGACGGAGGCGGTCCGCATGCCGCGCAGCGGGCACGGCCCGGCGGTCCGCCGCCCGGCCTCGGCCGCGGCCCCGGCGGTGGCCTGGGCCTCGACCAGCACCGAGATGATCAGCCCGTCGTAGTTGGTGGCGGTCCGCGCCAACTGCCCGTGGTCGTCCCGCAGGGCGAGGCAGAGCCCGCAGAGGTGGGCCATCCAGCTCGCCTGCAGCCGCTCGGAGAGGCGGTGGCGGCAGGGTCTGATGATGCCGAACATGAGGTTCCCCCGTGTTTCGCGTGGGCCGACCGGGCCCGTGATCGCGCACATCATATGATCGTCAGCCCTCCGGTCCGGAACCCCCGGCGGCGCGGCGCGTTCCGCCCGGCCCGGTCCCGGCGGCCCGCGGGAGGCCTTCGGAGGTCGGTGTTTATTCGTTGTCCATCGCCGCCCGGGAGCATGCCGTTCGGAGAACGCCGGGCGAACCGCCCCCTCGGGAAGGCCGGTTCGTGCAACGGGACGCGGAGGAACACGTGAGCAGAGCCCTGACCGCCGCCGAGCAGAAGGTGCTGGAGGCGCTGACCGTTCGGGTCGAGCGGATCGTCGCCCTCGGCACCGCCGCGGAGCTGGCCGGGACCACCGTGCTGAACGGCCCCGGGCCGGTCCCGGACTACACGGTCTTCCACCGGCGGTTCTCGCTGCTGGCCCGCCGGATGCGCGAAGTGCGGTTCGTGGTGCGGGAGGACCTGCCCGCGACGATGGGGGCGAGCACGGTCATCAGCGACGGTCCGGCGCCCTCGGTGCTGGAGATCCAGGTGCGCCCGGGCATGGTCGGCCCGGGCACCCGGTCGCTCACCACCCGGGCGCTCACCCTGGTGCACGAGCTGTCCCACAGCCTGCCGGAGGGCCTGACGCATCCGGTCAAGGACTACGCGTACCGGACCGGCTGGGCGTGGGGCCACCTGCCCGCGGTGCTCGCCCAGGCCAACGCCGACACCTACGCGGAGGCCGCCGCGCTGCTCGTCGAGCGCGACGAGAAGGCGTGGGGCCGCTACCAGGTGCTCGGCCGGGTGGCGGCGCAGCGCGGCCGGCTGGTGAAGCGGGCGCGGACCACCACCCTCGGCGCGGCGCTGGCCTGGCTGGACATCCTGGTCAACCGGGCCTGGGTGCGGGCCAACGACTGCACGGGGTTCGCCCGGCTCACCTTCAGCGAGGCCAAGTGGAACACCCCCGAGTGGTCCGTCTGGAAGCACCATGCCCGGCTGCTCGGGCTGGAGCAGTGGCTGGCGGCCGGGGGGTTCATCGCCGAGCGGAGCCTGCGCGCCGGCGCCGTCGGGCTGCGCACCGGCGACCAGGCGGTGCTGGACGAACTGTTCAGCTACCTGGGTGAGTTGAAGAACTCCGTGGACCGGATCGACCCGCTTCCGGTCGAGAGCGGTGACCGGATCGAGTACGACCCGGCCACCGGCGCGCTGCGGATCCCGCGCACCGTGGTGAACCGTGGGCCGCTGGAGCTGGCCGACCTGGTGCTGGACGCCCTGGTCGCGGCCACCGCCACCACGCAGGCGGCGCGGCGGTTCGCCGCGAGGGCGCGGGAGCTGGTCCACACGCTGGCGAACGAGGACCGGCCGGAGGAGCGGGAGGCCGTCGCCGCGCTCCGGACCGGGTTCGCGACGGTCCCGGCCGTCCAGCCGACCGCCGACCAGTGGGCCACGCTGGCCATCGAGTTGCAGGCGGCCGTCCTGGAGGACGTGCGGACCAGGTGGGAAGGCCTGCACGCGTCCGTCCCCGAGGTGGCCGCGATGCCGGAGGAGGTGGACCGCAAGGTGCTGGGCGACCTCGCCGCGTCGTTGGCGGCGGACGTCGACCTGGTGCGCGCCCTCAACGGCCGGGTGCCGGTGCCGAGTCCGTTCGTCACCAGCCTCATCGGCCTCCTGGACGGCATGACGCCGTACCTGGTGAAGGCCGACGCGGGGCAGCGGACGGCGCTCGCGAAGCTGCGCGGAGGCCTGGGCGAACTGCACTGAGCCCACCCCGGGAGTCGTCCCGTATCCGGGATAGCATCACGGATATGGGAATCGACACGGCCGCCGACGAGCGGTTGGCGGAACGGCTCGCGGAGTTGCGGGTGGAGCGCGGGTGGACGCTGGAGGAGCTGGCGCGGCGGGCGGAGGTCAGCCGGTCGACGCTGTCGCGGGTCGAGCGGGTGGAGGTGAGCCCGACGGCGGCGCTGCTCGGGCGGCTCTGCGCCGTCTACGGGCGGAGCATGTCGCGGCTGCTCGCGGAGGTGGAGGCGGCGCCGGCGCGGCTGGTGCGGGCGGCGGACCAGCGGGTCTGGCGGGACGAGGCGACCGGGTTCGTCCGGCGCTCCGTCTCGCCGCCGCACGGCTCGCTGCGGGCCGAGGTGATCGAGGGACGGCTGCCGGCCGGCGGTGACATCGCCTACGACAAGCCCTGCGACACCGGCCGCGAGCACCACCTCTGGCTGCTGGAGGGCCGGCTGGCGCTCACCGTCGACGGCGCCGAGGAACTGCTGGAGGCCGGGGACTGCCTGCGGTTCGTCCCCGAGACCACCCGCTTCCGCTGTCCCGGCCCGGACGGGGCCCGGTACGCGCTGGTGGTGGTCGAACCGTGAGCGCGAGCGGAGCGATACCCGCGCCGCCCGGCGAGGGGGCCAAGGGGGCGAACGGGGCTACGGAGACCAAGGAGCGGTTCGACGCGGCCGGGCGGCGGGTGCTGCTGGTCTGCGTCGCGGGCGGCTTCACCACCCTGATCGACCAGTCGGTGCTCAACACCTCGATCCCCGCGCTGCGCGAGTCGCTGCACGCCCAGCCCGCGCACCTGCAGTGGATCGTGGCCGGCTACTCGCTCGCCTTCGGTCTGGCCCTGATCCCCGGCGGGCGGCTCGGCGACGTGCGCGGCCGCAAGTGGTTCTTCGTCGGTGGCCTCGCCCTGTTCACCGTGGTCAGCCTGCTCTCCGCGACCGCCACCGAGCCGTGGGTGCTGGTCGCCTCCCGGCTGCTCCAGGGCGCGGGCGCCGGACTGGTCAACTCGCAGATGATCGGCACCCTCCAGGACGTCTTCCAGGGGCAGTTGCGGGCCCGGGCACTCGGGATGTACGCGGTCACCGGCGGCCTCGCCTTCACCCTCGGCCCGCCGGTCGGCGGAGCGGTGCTCGCCGCCGTCGGGCCGGAGCACGGCTGGCGGCTGACCTTCCTGCTGAACGTCCCCTTCGGGCTCGCCACCGTGTGGCTGGCGGCCCGCCACCTGCCGCGTCCGCGGCCCAGCACCCGCAACGCCGACCTCGACCTGGTCGGGCTGCTGCTGGTCGGCGCGCTGACGCTGGCGCTGATGCTGCCGTTCGTCCAGCCGCCCGGCTGGGCGGGCTGGCTCGGCTTCGCCGCCGCCGCGGTCCTGCTGCTGGGCGCCCTCGCCTGGTGGCAGCGCCGCTTCGCCCGGGCCGGCGGCCACCCGCTGATCCACCCGGCGCTGACCCGCTCGGCGCCGTACGCGCTGGGCACGGTGGTGGCGATGGCCCAGTTCGGCTCCTCGCTGGCCGCCGGGCTGGTGCTGACCATGTTCCTCCAGGACGGGCTGGGCCTGTCGCCGATCGGCGCGGCGCTGGTGGCGCTGCCCTCGGCGGTGGCGATGGGCTTCGCCTCGGCGCTGGCCTGGCGGGTGGTGCGGCGCTTCGGCCGGCGGACCGTCACCGCGGGCATGACCGGCTCGGCGCTGACGATGCTCACCGGCGGCCTGGTCGCGATGTGGGCGCCGACCGGATCGCTGCCCTGGCTGCTGGCGCTGCTGCAACTGCTGGGCGGCGCCTCGATCGGGCTGATGGGGGCGTCCAACCAGGCCTTCGTCCTACGGCACGCGCCCGCCGAGGCGGCCGGGGTGAGCGGGGCGATCCTGCAGATGGCGCAGCGGATCGCGGCGGCGGTCAGCGTCTCGGCGCTCTCCGGCGTCTATCTGCGGGCGACCGGCGGGGGCGGCGGGCACCGGGCGGCGTTCGCCTGGGCGAGCGGCGTCTGCGCGGCGGTGGCCGCGCTGGCGGTGCTGGCCTCGGTGCTGGCGGGCCGGGCGACGGCGCGCGAGGAGGCGGCGCGCGCGGCCGTCCCGGGGAACGGCGGCGACGCGGGCGACGCGCGGGCGGCGGAGCCGGTCCGGGAGGGGAGCCGGACCTCCGGTTGAGCGGTGGGCGAACGCCGGGTCCGGCGGGACCGGACCCGGCCTGCCGTGGTCGCCATGACCGATCATCGGAGGACGGAACCGCCGGGTCTCTCGCTCGCCTACCGGGAGAGCGGCCCGGCCGACGGCCCGCCGCTGGTCCTGCTGCACGCGCTCGGCGAGCGGGCCGCCGACTGGGACACCGTGCTCCCCGGCCTCGCCCCGCACCACCGGGTACTGGCGCTCGACCAGCGCGGCCACGGCGGCAGCGCCCGCCCCGGCCACTACGGGCTGGAGGCGATGCGCGACGACGTGCTCGCCTTCCTCGACGCGCTCGGACTCGACCGGGCCGACCTGGTCGGCCACTCGATGGGCGGCGCCGTCGCCTACCTGGTCGCCCAGGAGCGCCCCGGGCGCGTCGGCCGGCTGGTGCTGGAGGACGTCCCCGCCCCGCGCCCGCGCCCGGCGAGCCCGGTGGCCGACGCCCCCGAGGGGCCCGTGGACTTCGACTGGGCGGCGGTCCGGGCGGTCAAGGAGCAGATCGACCGGCCCGACCCGCGCCGGCTGGAGCGGATGGCCGCGATCACCGCGCCCACCCTGCTGGTGGCCGGCGGCGCGGCCGGCCACGTCCCGCAGGCCGGGGCGGCCGAACTGGCCGGGCTGATCCCCGACTGCCGGCTGGTGACCATCGAGGCCGGGCACCTGGTGCACCGGGCCCGGCCGGCCGAGTTCGTCGCGGCGGTGGCGCCGTTCCTGGACCCCGGCCGGCCGTGACGGTCCGGCGGGCTGATCAGACGCCGTGCTCGGCCGGGAGCCGCCCCGAGCGGATCGCCGCCACCAGATCGGCGTGGTCGGCCTCGGTGCGGTCCGCGTACGCCACCGCGAACGCGGCCAGCGCCTCGTCCAGCACCTCGTTCTTGCCGCAGTAGCCGGAGATCACCCCCGGGTCGGCGGTGTGCGCGTGGGCGCGGGCGAGCAGGGCGCCGGTGATCCGGGCGTAGTCGTCCAGCTGGGCCGGCAGCAGCGCCGCCGGGTCCACACTGCCCTTGCGGTTGCGGAACTGCCGCACCTGGTAGGGGAGTCCGTCCACCGTCGTCCAGCCGAGCAGGGTGTCGCTGACCACCTGCATCCGCTTCTGGCCGAGCACCACCCGGCGGCCCTCGTGGCTGTCCGGCGCGGTCACCGGGTACCCGGCCCGGGCCAGGTAGGGCAGCAGCACCGACGGGCGGGCCTCCTTCACCTGGAGCACCAGCGGCTGCTCCCGGTGGTCGGTCAGCAGCACCACGTACGAGCGGGTGCCGACACTGCCGGTGCCCACCACGCGGAACGCCACGTCCTGCACCCGGTAGCGGGACAGCAGCGGGTGCAGCTCGGCCGGCACCGTGCGCACGTACGGGCCGAGCGCGGTGGCGACCGCCGCGGCCTCGGCGTCCGCCACCTCGCTGAGCACCGGAGGCGCGGCGGTGAACCGCCAACCGCCGTCCTCCGCGCGGACGGTGGACTTGGCGGCGAAGCGCGCGCTGGTGTTGCCGAGCGCCTTGGCGGCGACCTTCCCCAGCACCTCGGCCAGGTCGTGCGCCTGGGCGAAGGAGACCAGCTGCTCGTCCGCGACGGCGTTCCAGGCGTCCAGGGCCGGCAGCTTCGCCAGCGTGCGCATGGTGCGACGGTACGCGCCGGCCGCGTCGAAGGCGGCCTGGCGGGCGGTGGCCTCGTCCGCGCCGACCTCCCGGCCGGCCAGCACCAGGCTCGCGGCCAGCCGCTTGAGGTCCCACTCCCACGGGCCGGGCACGGTCTCGTCGAAGTCGTTGATGTCCATCACCAGCCGGCCCCGGGCGTCGCCGTACAGGCCGAAGTTGGCGGCGTGCGCGTCACCGCACAGCTGGGCCACGATGCCGCCGGCCGGGGTGGCGGCGAGGTCGGCCGCCATCAGGCCGGCCGAGCCGCGCAGGAAGGCGAACGGGGTGGCGGCCATCCGGCCCAGCCGGATCGGCACCAGTGCGGCTCGGCGGCCCGCGTTGGACGCCTCGATCGCCTCGACGGCGGTCGGCCGGTCGGCGGCCGGGGCGAACCCGGCGTGCCCCTCGCGCGGGCTCCGCGCCCGCAGCGCCTTGCCGCGCGCCCGGGCGCCGCCGTCGTGGCCCGGCGCGAAGCCCTCGACCGTGAACCGCCGCGCGGGCCCGTGCCCGGCCTCCGTCGCGTCCGCCGGTATTCCGGACCCGGTCACCATCTCGGTCAGCTGCGTCACTGCGCCCCGCCCTGTTCTGAGTCGTTCCCGTCCGCGACCTGCGCGGACCCGGCCCCGAACGGGCCGGCCAGCAGGCTACCGGGCCGTCCGCACAACCCTTCGGGAGGGAGGGACGCCCGGCGGGTCGCGCACGGTTCCGGAAGCGCCCGGCGGGGTCGGGCCCTCTCTTCCGGATCACGCCGGGTGGTCGCCGCCGGAGGCCGGGGGCGAGGGGCCCGTCAACGACGCCCCTGGTCCGACATGATCGGAGAGAGGGCCTTAGGGTGCCGGGATGGACGATCTTCGGGGGCGGTGGGCGGGGCGGGGGCCGGCGGCGGTGGCGGCCGGGGTGACGGTGGTGGCGGGGCTCGGGGTGCGGGCGGTGGCGGGCGGGGAGGTCGCCAAGTACGCGGGCGACGCGCTCTACACCGTGCTGCTGTACGCGCTCGTGGTGCTGGTCGCGCCGCGCCTGCGGCCCTGGGCGGCCGCGGCCTGGGCCGCCGGGCTGAGCTGGGCCGTCGAACTGTTCCAGCTCACCGGCGTGCCCGACGACCTGGCCCGGCACAGCGTGCTCGCCCGGCTGGTGCTCGGCTCCACCTTCAACCCGCCCGACCTGCTCTGGTACCTGGCCGGCGCGGGCCTGGCCGCCCTGGCGCACCGGGGCGCCGGGGCGGCCGGCCGGGGAAGGGCCTGACGGAGCGTCGGAGCGTCAGAGCGGCATCAGCTCGGGCCGCTTGGCCTCGACGTGGTCGCCGGACGACTCGCCGCGCAGCCGGCGGCCGACCCACGGCAGCAGGAACTCGCGCGCCCACTGGAGGTTCTCCCGGCGCTGCTCGGCGGAGGAGAGCACCGGGGCGGCCGGCCACGGCGCCTCCGGGTCCTGCTCGGTGCGCAGGCCCAGCGAGCGGGCGGCCAGCAGGGCGACCCGCTGGTGGCCCTCGGGGGAGAGGTGCAGCCGGTCCTCGCTCCAGGCACGGCGGTCCTGGACGGCGCGCAGCGACCACAGGTCGGCCACCTGGCAGCCGTGCCGGTCGGCGACGGCCCGCATGTGGCCGTTGTAGGTGGCGATCTTGCCGCGCAGGTGCTTCAGCAGCGGCACGCCGCGGGTGTCGAAGCCGGTGCAGATCAGCACCGTGCCCGCCGAGTCGGCGAGTTGGACGACGGCGGCCTCGAAGCGCTCGGCGACCTCGTCGGGGTCGCTGCCGGGCCGCAGGATGTCGTTGCCGCCGGCGCAGAAGGTGACCAGGTCCGGCTGGATGCGGCGGACCTGCGGCACCTGCTCGGCCATGATCTGGTCCAGCAGCCGGCCGCGCACCGCGAGGTTGGCGTACCGGAACCCGCCCGGCGGCCGGCCGTCGGCGAGCAGCACGGCCAGCCGGTCGGCCCAGCCGGCGAAGGCGCCGTCGGCCGCGGGGTCGTTCAGGCCTTCGGTGAAGCTGTCCCCGAGGGCGACGTACGAATCGAGGTCAAGGGTCTCCTGGAGGTTCGGCATGACAGAAATAGTTCACTGTCTGAAGTGACCTACGCCACCGTAGGTGGCCGGTCGCGGTACGTGAGATCGGCCACGTGTCCCGGTGCGCGCCCCCGTGCGCCGGGGACGCGCGGCGCGGCGCGCCGGGTGCGCGGGGCGCCTGCGCCGTCAGGTCGGCCGGCCCGGGTGTGCGAACGGCCCGGCCGGGGCAGCCGCCCTCTGGGCCGCGAGACGCCCGTAGCGCATTCCCTTCCCGATGGCGGAGGTCGCCGCATGCCCCACCGTTTCCCGGAGCGCACCGCGAGGCCGCGGCGCTACCTCATGTGCCGCCCGACGTACTTCACCGTCGAGTACGCGATCAACCCGTGGATGGACCCCTCGAAGCCGACCGACACCACGCTCGCCGTCCGCCAGTGGGAGCGGCTGTGCGCGCTGTACCGGGAGCTCGGCCACACCGTCGAGTTCATCGAGCCGCTGCCCGGCCTGCCCGACATGGTCTACACGGCCAACGGCGCGACCGTGCTCGACGGCCGGGTGCTGGTCGCGACCTTCCGGCACGCCGAGCGGGCCGGGGAGTCCGAGGCCCACCAGGACTGGTTCCGGGCCGGCGGCTTCCGCGAGGTGCGGCGCGCCGAGCACGTCAACGAGGGCGAGGGCGACCACCTGCTGGTCGGCCGCCGGGTGCTGGCCGGCTCGGGCTTCCGCACCGACCCGGCCGCGCACGCCGAGGCCCGGGCCGTGTTCGGCCTGCCGGTGCTCGGCCTGGAACTGGTGGACCCGCGATTCTACCACCTGGACACCGCGCTGGCCGTGCTCACCGACGACCACGTCATGTACTACCCGGAGGCGTTCACCCCCGACAGCCAGGCGCTGCTGCGCAGCCTCTACCCGGACGCCATCCTCGCCGAGCGCGAGGACGCCGGGGTGTTCGGGCTGAACGCGGTCTCCGACGGGCGCCGGGTGCTGCTCCCGGAGGCGGCGAAGTCGCTGGCGGCCCGGCTGTCCGACGCCGGCTACGAGCCGGTGCCGGTCGACCTCTCCGAGCTCTTCAAGGGCGGCGGCGGCCCCAAGTGCTGCACCCTGGAACTCCGTCCGGCCTGAGAAGCGCCGTCAGCCGCCGTCAGCCGCCGTCCGAGACCAGGACGACCTCCAGTGTGCGGGGGCCGTGCACGCCCTCGACCCGGTCCAGTTCGATGTCGCTGGTCGCCGAGGGCCCGGAGATCCAGGTCTGCGGGCGGGTGGGGTCCAGCCGGGGGAGGGCGAGCGGCACCGAGGCGACCACCTGACCGGGGGCCAGGACCACGCAGACGTGGTGGTCGGGGACGAGGGTGAGCAGCCGGCGGCCCTGGGCCGGGCCGGCGTCCAGCACCAGGGTGCCGGTCTCGGCGATCGCCAGGGCGCAGCCGGTGAGCACGCTGTCGACGGTGTCCAGCCGGGCCGCGGTGAGCGGTCCGTCCGGGCCGTCGTCCGCGAGCGCCCGGGCCCGGGTGACGGCGAGCCAGTCGGGCGGCAGGCCGGGCGGGACGGCCACGGTGCGGGTGCCGCGGGCCTCGAACAGGGCGGCGAGCAGCAGCGGCAGCCGGTCGGCGGTGCAGCGGTGGACCAGGGCGCGGTAGTCGGCGAGGTGGTGCTGCAGCAGGTCGAGCAGCGCGTCGGGGTCGTCGGCGGGAACGTGGCTGCGCAGGTGGTCGCGCGGCACGGGCTCCTCCCGCGGACCGCCGCCGGTGCGCAGCGCGGCGCGGATCCGGGCGAGCACCAGCTCGCGCGAGCCGGTGGGCGGGGCCGGGGGCCGGGGGCTGCTCATGGGCGGTTCCTCCGCCACCAGTCGCGGAACGGTTCGCTCGGGACGGCCGGCAGTTCGCGGGTGTCGGTCCAGGCCCGGCCGGGGCCGGGGAGGCGGCGCGGGTGGAGCCGGCGGGTGCGGGCGGCGGCCCGTTCGGCGGCCCGCAGCAGGGCGGGGCGGTCCAGTACGTAGGTGGCGGCGGCCATCGCGGCGCGCTCCAGCCGGTGCCCGCGCTGCCCGGCGACCCGCTCGCGCAGGTGGACCAGCACTTCGGGGATGTCGATGGCGACCGGGCAGACCTCGTAGCAGGCCCCGCAGAGCGAGGAGGCGAACGGCAGCGAGGCGTCCAGCGGGGTGGCGGTGCCGCGCAGTTGGGGGGTGAGGACGGCGCCGATCGGCCCGGGGTAGACCGAGCCGTAGGCGTGCCCGCCGGCCCGCTCGTACACCGGGCAGACGTTGAGGCAGGCCGAGCAGCGGATGCAGCGCAGCGTCTGGCGGCCGACCCGGTCGGCGAGCGCGTCGGTACGGCCGTTGTCGAGCAGCACGAGGTGGAACTCCTCGGGCCCGTCGCCGTCCGGGCCGTCGGCGTGGGTGCCGGTCCACAGCGAGGTGTAGGGGTTCATCCGCTCGGCGGTGGCGGAGCGGGGGAGCAGTTGCAGGAAGATCTCCAGGTCCTGCCAGGCGGGCAGGACCTTCTCGATGCCGACCACCGAGATCAGGGTGCGCGGGAGGGTCAGGCACATCCGCCCGTTGCCCTCGGATTCGACGACCACCAGGGTGCCGGTCTCGGCGATCATGAAGTTGGCGCCGGAGACCGCGACCCGGGCCCGCAGGAACTTCTCCCGCAGGTGCAGCCGGGCGGCCTCGGCGAGTTCACCCGGCGCGTCGGTGAGCCCCTCGGGGGCCGGGCGGCCCCAGTCGGCCATCCGGCGGGCGAAGACGTCCCGGATCTCGCCGCGGTTGCGGTGGATCGCCGGGACGAGCAGGTGCGAGGGCCGGTCGTCGCCCAACTGGACGATCAGCTCGGCGAGATCGGTCTCGTAGGCGCGGATGCCGGCCTCGGCGAGTGCCTCGTTGAGCCCGATCTCCTGGGTCGCCATGGACTTGACCTTGACCACCTCCCGCTCGCCGGTGGCCCGGACCAGCGCGGTGACGATCCGGTTGGCCTCGGCGGCGTCGGCGGCCCAGTGCACGGTGCCGCCGGCGGCGGTCACCTGCTCCTCCAGCCGGACGAGGTGCTGGTCGAGCCGCTCCAGGGTGCGGTCCTTGACGGCCTTGGCGGCGGCGCGCAGCTCGGCCCAGTCGGTGAGTTCGGCGACGGCGCGGGCGCGCTTCTCCCGGATGGTGCTGGTGGCGTGCCGCAGATTGGCGCGCAGCCGCTCGTCCCGTACGGCCCCGGCGGCGGCCTCGGGGAAGGGGACGTCCGGGGAGACGCCCGGCGGGAAGGCGGGCATGCCGAGGAAGGTCCCGCTCACGGCGCCGCCCGCCAGGGCTCGGCCTCGGTGCTGGCGAGGATCTCGGCGAGGTGCAGCGGGCGCAGCCGCGCGCCCTGCCGGCGCAGGGTGCCGCCGAGGTGCAGCAGGCAGGAGTTGTCGCCGCCGCACAGCACCTCGGCGCCGGTGGCCAGGGCGTTGGCGGTCTTGTCGGCGGCCATCGCGGCCGAGACCGCCGGGTTCTTCACGGCGAAGGTGCCGCCGAAGCCGCAGCACTCCTCGGCGCCGGGCAGTTCGACCAGTTCCAGTCCGCGCACGGCGCGCAGCAGCCGCAGCGGGCGCTCGCCGAGGCCGAGCAGCCGCAGGCCGTGGCAGGAGGGGTGGTAGGTGACGGTGTGGGGGAACCACGCGCCGACGTCCTCGACGCCCAGCACATCGGTGAGGAACTCGCTCAGTTCGAGCACCCGGGGCGTCAGCCCGGCGACGGCGGAGGGGAGTGCGCCGCCGGCGCGGGCGGCGATCCTGGGGTGGGCGTCGCGCACCATGGCCACGCAGGAGCCGGACGGTGCCACCACGTGGTCGTAGCCGGCGAAGGCCCGTACGGTGCGGCGGACCAGCGGTTCACAGGCCTTCAGATAGCCGCTGTTGTACTGCGGCTGGCCGCAGCAGCTCTGCGCGGACGGGAAGTCGACCTCGACGCCGAGGCGTTCGAGCAGCCGGACGGTGGCGATCGCGGTGGACGGCAGCAGTGCGTCGTTGACGCAGGTGGCGAACAACGCGACGCGCAACGCTCCTCCCGATCCCTCGGCCCGGCGGCAGGCCGGGCGCCAGTGCGGGTGCCGGTGACGGCACGGGTGCCGGCCCCGGCCGGCCCGCGGTGATCGTACCGAGCCGCCGGACCGGGCGGCAGGGCACCACGCCGGGAACGCCGCCCCGGACGGGGGTCCGTCCGGGGCGGCGCGGGTCGGTGGGCCCGCCTCGGGGGCGGCGGGCCCACCCGGATCAGGCGTCCTGGCCGAGCCAGAGGTCCGGGCCGAACACCTCGTAGTGGATGTCGGCGGCCGGGACGCCCGCGGCGAGGAGCTGGCCGCGGACGGCGCGCAGGAAGGGCAGCGGGCCGCAGAGGTAGGCGGTGGTGCCCGCCGGGACCTCGACCGCGGACAGGTCGACCAGGCCGGTGCGCTCGGCCGGCCAGTCGCCGAGCGGCCGCTCGTAGAAGACGTGCGCGGTGGCGTTCGGCAGCTTGGCGGTCAGCTGGGTGAGGTCGGCGCGGAAGGCGTGCGAGAGCTGGTCGCGGTCGCCGTGCACGGTGACGATCCGGCGGGTCGAGCCGGTAGCGGCGAGGGCGGCCAGCATCGCGGTCATCGGCGTGTTGCCGATGCCGGCCGAGGCGAGCAGCACCGGGCCGTCGCCCTCGGCGAGCGCGACGTCGCCGAACGGCGGGGCGAGGTCCAGGACGTCGCCGGCGCGCACGGTCTCGTGGAGGTGGTTGGAGACCTCGCCCTCGGGACCGCCCGCGACCTCGGCGGTGGCGCGCTTCACGCTGAACTGGAGCGCGCCGTCCGGGGCGCCGGAGAGGCTGTACTGGCGGATCTGGTGGGCGCCGTCCGCCAGTTCGGCGCGCACCGAGACGTACTGGCCGGGCTTGGCGGGCGGCAGCGGCTTGCCGTCGGCCGGGCGGACCAGGTAGGTGGTGACGTCGTCGGTCTCCTGGTAGCGGGCCACCACGGTGTAGGGGCGCCACAGGTCGGCCGGGTCGACGCCCTGCGCGGCGGCGGCCTCCTCGCGCAGGCGGTCCTCGATGGCGATCAGCGCGTTGGCCATCAGCCAGTAGACCTCGTCCCAGGCGGCGGCGACCTCGGGGGTGACGGCCTCGCCGAGCACCTCGACGATGGCGGCGAACAGGTGCTCGTGGACGATCTTGTACTGCTCGTCGGTGATGCCGACCGAGACGTGCTTGTGGGCGATGCGGGCGAGCAGCGCGTCCGGACGGCTGTCCGGGGTGGCGATGAGCGCGGTCGCGAAGGCGGCTATCGAGCCCGCGAGCGCCTGCCGCTGGCTGCCGTTGGCCTGGTTGCCCCGGTTGAACAGGTCGCGCAGCAGCTCCGGATGGGCGGCGAACATCTTGTCGTAGAAGAGCGGCGTGATGTCTCCGATCGCACCGCCCACGACGGGCAGGGTGGCTTCGACGACCTCGGCGGACTTGGCGGACAGCATCGAATGCGCTCCAAACTGGAATCTGAGATTCGTATTTTCGGCCGTGCGGATGCGCGGACCGGCATGGGGGGTGACGCGGTGCGCCGTGACGCGGTGCGACGGTGGGGCCGTGCGTGGGGGTACTGCGTTACTGCGGTGGTGCGTTGGGGTGTGCCGGAGCGCGTCAGCCGGTGGGGCCGGCGACGGGTCCGGGTCTCGGGGCGAGACCCGGTCTCAGGGTGAGGTCGAGCAGGACGGGCCCGGTCGGCGCGGTGACCAGATCGCCGATCGAGAACGGGTCGAGGGTGGCGAAGAACGCCTCCTGTGCGGTGCGCAGTATCCCGCGCAGCCGACAGGCCGACCGCAGTGGGCAGGGTGGTTCGTCCTCACAGCCGACCACATCGCCCACTCCCTCCAGTTCGCGCAGCAGCAGTCCGAGCGAGCCGGTCCGGCCGGTCGCGGTGAGGGACAGCCCCCCGCCACGACCGCGCCGCGCCGACACCACGCCGAGGTGCTGCAGCCGGCTGACCACCTTGGCGGCGTGGGTGTACGGCACGCCGACCGCCTCGGCCACCTCGCGGGTGGTCGGGTTGGCCTCCTCGTCGAGGACGGCCAGCCGCATGGCGATGCGGAGGGCGATGTCGGTGCTCTTGGTCAGCCTCACGTTCGAAAAGCTAGCGAATGCGAATCCAAAACTCCAATTTCCTGCACGCGCTACGCATCGGAGCCGAACCGTTACCGCCCGGCGTGGTCGGAAGGCTGTCCGGCGGAGAGGTCAACTGCTTTACTGGCCAAGCTCGTTCGGGGGAAAACCGCCCAGGAATGGGGGCATCATGGACAGTGGCACCCCACCGCCACCGCCGCCACAGGGACCACCGCCGTATCCGCCGCCGCGACCCACCACCCCGCCGGCGGGGCATCCGCCGGCCGCGCCGCCACCGTCGTCGATCCCGCTCGGCCCGGTCCGGCCGGCGGCGCACGACACGCCGACCCACCTCGGCCCGTCCTTCACCGCGCCCGCCGACGTCCCCCCGCCCGCCGCGCCGCCGTCGGCGCCGTCGCCCGCTTCGCCGTCCGCCGGGCCTCCGTCCGCCGGGCCTCCGCCCGCCGTGCCGGCGACGCCCGGGAACCTGCGCCACCAGGCCGGCCCCGTCCCCGGCGACGCCACCCGCTACCTGTGCGCCGCCGCCTGGCTGGACCGCCGCTTCCGCGCGGAACTGATCGAGGAACTCGTCGAGCAGTCCTTCCGCATCCCCGCCCCCTCGCCCGGCACCGACCTGGTCCGGGTGCTGCACGAGGCCCTCACCGCCCGCCGCTGGGAGGCCTGGACGGGCGCCTTCTGCCTGCTCGTCCTCGTCCTCGGCTTCCCGCTGTTCGGCGTCGCCGCCGGCACCGCCACCCTGCTGGTGGTCCTGCTGCTGACCGTGGCCGGCGGCCTGGGCGTGGACCGGATGGACCACCGGCTCGGCCTGGAGGTCGAGCGGCTGGTGATCGCCCCGCGCTCCCCGCGCCGCGCCGGCCGCGGCGCGGGCCTGGTCGCCGCGCTCGGCCAAGTCGTCGCCGTCCTCGCCCTGGTGGTGGTCGTCCTCGGCTACGGACTGGAGGAGCAGCTGGACGACCTCGACCCGGAGCTGTTCACCGGCGCCTGGTACGCGCTCGCCGAACTGCTGCTGCTCTGGTCGGCCGCCGCCGTCCTGCGCTACCGGATCCGGCGCAGGCTGACCGCCTTCGGCAGTGCCGACGCCACCCCCGTGCCGCCCCCTGAGCCGCACGGCGCGCGGGCCGCCCGGCTGTACGAGCGGCTGCGCGAGCAGCAGAGCGGGCCCGAACTGCTCTACCGCCGGCAGGCACCGCTGGTCGGCCTCGGCCGGGCCGGGCGCACCTGGCGGATGACCTTCGAGCTGCGCCCCTCCGCCGAACGGGCCGCCCAGGGGCGCGCGCCCGAGCCGATCGACGCCGCCGTGCTCTACCGCACGATCGCCCAGCGGGTCCGCGCGCTGGCCCAGGACCCGCGCTACCCCGAGGACCCGCTGCGCGGACTCTCCGTCACCGACCGGGTGTTCCGGCCCAGTCTGCGCGGCGACGACCCGGCGGGCTGGCTCGGCGCGATGTCCGGCCGGGCCGGCGACCAGGTACTGCTCGAACCCGCCTGGGCGGACCTGCTGAGCCGCACCGGACACGAACGGCTGCGCCACTACCTGGCGGTCCGGGTCGGCTCCTGGCAGGAGGAGGTGGTGATCACCGTGCTGGTCCGCGCCACCACCCGCGGCGGACTGCTCTACCTGGAGTGGCTGCCCTACGTGCTGGAGCCGGTCGCGCAGGCCTACCACGTGGTCGACCTGCTGGGACAGCGCTCCGGCCCCGCCCACGCGGCGAACGCGCTCGGCTGGGCCGCCCGCCGGCTCGGCGGCGACCTCGGGATCGCCGTCGGCCAGCTGCGGGCGGTCCGGGCCTCGCGCGGCCGGGCCGCCCGGCTGCGGCGCCGCTACCGCCAGCTCGTCCGGTCCGGGTACGCCGTCGACTACGCGCCCCGGCTCAGCGTGCGCGAACTCGGCGCCGGCGGGGAGTACCAGAACATCTTCCAGGCGCACGACGTGCAGCGCTTCCTCAACACCGTCACCCAGCGGGTGTTCAGCGCGGTCGGCGACGAACTGCGGGCGCGCGGCTACGACAGCGCGGCCTTCGAGGAGCAGGCCCAGGGCATCACCAACGTCAACAACGGCGGTGTCCAGGTGGTCAACTCCACCGTGCACGGCCCGGTCGCGGGCGGTGCCGGAGCGAACGTCAACACCGGCAAGTGAGAGGGGACATGATGGAAAACCGGGCTCCCTGCGGATGCGGAACCGGCGGCCCGCCGCCCGGCGGCAACCACAACTCTGGCGGCGTCCAGGTGGTCGGCTCCACCGTGCACGGCCCGGTCGCCGGCGGCGCGGGCGCCACCGTGTCGATCGGCGCCGGGGCCGCACCGCCCGCCGCCCCCACCGGCCCGGAGGGCCTGCGCACGGCGGCCGGGGCGCTGCGCACCGCGCTCGCCCGGCTGCGCGCCGAACAGCCGGACGCCGTACCGGAGGAGGACGCCGCCGACGCCGACGCCGCGCTCGCCGGGATCCTCGACGAGGCCGCCCTCGACGAGCCCCGCGAGGGGCCGGTGCGCCGCCGGGTCCGCACGGTCTCCGACGCGCTGCGCACGGTCGCGGTGCTCGCGGCGGCGGTGAGCGGACTGGAGGCGGCCTTCACGGCGCTGTTCGGGCAGATCTGAGTCCCCGGCGGGCCGCCGCCCACCCGGTTACGGTTACCATGCGCACCAAGGCGTCGCGCCTGCGGAGTTGACGCGGGCGGACGCGGGCGGGGCACGGAGCGATCATCAACGGGGATGTACGGGAGGGGCGGCAATGGCGCGCGCTGACTGGGTTTCGGGAGAGCGGACGGGCGGGCGGGGCGAGGACGGCTGGTCGGGGGTGGACCTGCGGATGGACGTCCCGCACTCGGCCCGGGTGTACGACTACCTGATCGGCGGCAAGACCAACTTCGAGCCGGACCGTGCCGCCGCGCACGCCGCCGTGAAGGCCTGGCCGGCCCTGCCGACCTCGATGCGGACCACCCGCGGGTTCATGGAGCGGGTGGTCCGCCACCTCGCCGAACGGCACGGCGTGCGGCAGTTCCTGGACATCGGCGCGGGCATTCCCGCCTCGCCGAACGTGCACGAGATCGCCCAGGAGGTGGCGCCGGAGTCCCGGGTGGTGTACGTCGACAACGACCCGATCGTGCTGACCCACGCCAGGGCGCTGATGTCCAGCCGGCCCGAGGGCCGCACCGCCTATCTGGACGCCGACCTGCGCGACGTCGACGCGATCATGGACGCGCCGCGGCTGCGCGAGGTGCTGGACCTCTCCCGGCCGGTGGCGCTCTCGCTGATCGCGATCGTGCACTTCGTGCTCGACGGGGACGACCCGCAGGGCGTCGTCCGCCGGCTGATGGACCGGCTGGCGCCGGGCAGCCTCCTCGCGCTGACCGTCTTCACCGGCGACACCGACCCGGTCGGCGTCGGCGGGGTGGGCCGCGAGTACAACGCCCGGGGCATCCCGCTGCAGATCCGCGACCGGGCCGAGACGCTCGCCTTCTTCGACGGCTACGAGCTGCTGGACCCGGGCGTGACCCTGGTGCACCGCTGGCATCCGGAGCCGGGCGCCGCGCCGGTCCGTGACCAGGACATCGCGATGTACGGCGGCGTGGCCGTCAAGCGCTGAGCCTCCGGGCCCGGACGCCGTCCGGGCCCGAATCAGGCGGTCCGCGCCTCGCCGGTGACCGCGGCCATCACCTCGTCGTAGCGCTGGAAGAACCGGGGGCCCGGTTCCGGGGCGGCCCGCTCGGCGCGGCGCAGCAGCCGCCAGCAGTCGGCGGTGAGCGCGCGGGCCTCGGCGCCGGGCCACGGCCGGGGGAGGAGCTCGGGCGGGAGCAGCGGGTCGGGCGCGGTGGCGCGGGTGAACCCGTCGGCCAGTTCGAGGGCGATCGCGAGGTGCTCGGCCCGGGCGGGCGCGCCGTCCCGGGCGAGGGCGGTCAGCCGGGCCACCCGGTCGGCGGCCAGGGCGGCCAGTCGGCGGTGGCCCTCGGCGAGGTCGTCGAGCGGCCAGAGGCGCCGGGCCAGCGCGGGCGGGTCGTCCTCGCCGGCGATGCGCAGGTCGGTGGTGGTGAGCAGGGTGACGCGGTCCCGGACGCCGAGGCGGTCGACCTCGGCCTCGACGTAGGGCTCCCAGTCGTTGGCACTGACGTAGACCCCGCCCTGGACGGCCGCGCCGCCGAGCCGGACCAGGGCCTCCCGCAGGGCGTCCCGGTCGGCGCGGGCGGATTCGGGGACGGCGAAGGCGACGAGGTGCCAGCGGCCGTCCCACGGGGCGAGTCCGGCGTCCTGGGCGTACATGTGACGCACGAAGCCGACCTCGGGTTCGGCGGCGCGCCGGGCGGGCTCGGTCTCGCGCAGCACGGCGCGCCGGCCGCGGCCCTCCTGGACGAGGAGGCCGTCGGCGGCCATCCGCTTGATGCACAGCCGCACCTGCTGGTCGGTCATGCCCAGCTCGCCCGCGACGCCGTACAGCTCTCCCGCGTCGATGGTGCCGTCCGCCCGGACCATGCCCTCGACCAGGGTCCGGGTGGCCACCTCGGCCCGTGTCTCCTCGGCCATCGCCGCGTTCCTCCCGCCGTACTGTCCTCAGCTCTTCCGACACCGGGAGTGTAGTGGCCGGAAACGATCGGGATCGCGACGAGAGTTCCGGGTGTGGCGGTCGACGACTGTTCGAATAGTGACCAATTGACCGGACTTGAACGGTTGGCGACAATCCTGGTCATCTCCTGACGCTTCGTCAGTGCGGCTTCTACGCTTCGGGCGACCCGGGCGGCGCCGGACGGTCCCCCCGGGCCGCCCGAAGCCACCGAGCGCCGCCCGGTGCACCGACGAGTCTGGAGACCCCGTTGACCACACGCCCCTCCCCGCGCCGATCCTGGATGGCCCTGGCCGCCGTCGGCGCGGCCACCGCCGCCCTGCTCGCCCAACCCGCGGCGGCCGCCGCCGCCACGCCGGCGCCCACCGTGACGGCCACCGTCGCCGTCGCGCCCTTCCCGGCGGGCGTCGCGATCACGCCGGACGGCGGCCTGGCCTATGTGACCAGCCAGAACAGCGGCACCGTGACCGTGCTGTCCACCGCCACCGGCGCGGTCGCCGGCGGCTTCACGGCCGGCAGCGGCTCGTACGCGGTCGCCCTCGCGCCCGACGGCGGACACGCCTACCTCACCCACCACCTCACCGGCACGGTCAGCGTGGTGGACACCGCGAGCAACACCGTCACCGCCACCGTCCCGGCCGGCCCCGGCGCCTTCGGCGTGGCTGTCGCCCCCGACGGCGCCCGCGCGTACGTGACCAACCCGGGCGCCGGCACGGTCAGCGTGCTCGACACCGCGACCAACACGGTCACCACCACCGTCCCGGTCGGCGCCGAGCCGCACGGGGTGGCCGTCGCCCCGGACGGCGGGCACGTCTACGTGGCGGCCTCCGGCGCCCAGCGGGTCGACGTCATCGACACGGCCACCGCCACCGTCAGCGCCTCGATACCGGTCGGCCACGGCGTCTTCGGCCTCGCCCTGGCCCCCGACGGCTCCCGGCTCTGGACCGGCAACGGCGGCGACTCCACCGTCAGCGTGGTCGACACCGCGACCCGCGCCGTGACCGCCACCGTCCAGGTCGGCGGCAACCCGTACGCGGTCACCGCCGCCCCCGACGGCCGCTCCGTCTACGCGAGCGACTACGCCGACAACACCCTCAGCGTCATCGACGCCGCGAGCGGCGCCGTCACCGCCACCGTCCCGGTCGGGGCGAGCCCGTTCACCCTCGCCCTCACCCCCGACGGCCGGCGCGGCTACCTGGCCGCCTTCGACGGCGCCGCGGTGAACGCCCTGGCCTTCCCGCTGCCGGTGCCGGCGGTCACCGGCCTCAGCCCGGCGAGCGGCCCGCAGGCCGGCGGCACGGTCGTCACCGTCACCGGCACCGACCTGGCCGGCGCGACCGCCGTGAGCTTCGGCGCCGCCGGCGACGCCGCGTCCTTCTCCTGCACCGCGACCTCCTGCACCGCCACCGCCCCGGCCGCGCCCGCCGCCGGGACGGTCGACGTGCGGGTCACCACGCCCGGCGGCACCAGCGCCGTCACGACCGCCGGCCGCTTCGACTACCAGGCGCCCACCGCCGACCTCGCCGTGGCGCTCGCCGCCTCCCCGGTGTCCGGCCTGCTCGGCGGACGGGTCGACTACACGCTCACCGTCACCAACCAGGGGCCCGGCGAGGTGACCGCCGCCACCGTCACGGCCGCCCTGCCGGCCGGGCTGGTCGCGACCAGCACCGACTGCGCCGTCGCCGCCGGCCGGCTGACCTGCGCGCTCACCGCCCCGCTGGCCGCCGGCGCGAGCGCCACCCGTCACCTCACCGTGCAGGTGGGCCTGCTGCTCAACCTCGGCCGGACCTTCACCGTCACCGCCGCCCGCACGGCCGGCGCCCCGGCCGACCCGGTGGCCGCCAACGACGCGGCGTCCCGCACCTGCAAGGTCGCGCTGCTGGCGATCACCTGCGACTGAGCCGGTGAACGCCAGGGCCCGCCTCCGGAACGAGCGAACCCGGGGGCGGGCCCGCCCCGCGAGCCGTCCTGGACGAAACGTTCATTCCGGACGTACAGTCCGCCCCATGACCAGGCTCCCCGACTTCCGGCTGGAAACGTACTTCTCCCACTGGGAGTTCACGGCCCGCCACCACCTCACCGCCTCCGACGCGCAGACCATGGCGATGTCCGAACTGCTCGCGCTGGCGGACCCGGAGGACCGGAAGGCCTGGGAGACCCTCGCCCTCGGCTACACCGAGACCTTCGGCGACCCGGCCCTGCGCGAGGCCGTCGCGGGCATGTACGACCTGGCCGGCCCCGAGGACGTGATCTGCTTCGGCGGCGCCCAGGAGGGGCTCAACCTCGCCATGCAGGTACTGCTCGGCCCGGAGGACCACGCCGTCGTCCTCACCCCGAACTACCAGTCCGCCGAGACCGTCCCGCTCTCGCTCTGCGAGGTCACCGGCGTCGCCCTCGACCCGGCCCGCGACTGGGCGCTCGACCTCGACGAACTCACCGCCGCGCTGCGCCCGAACACCCGGGTGGTGTCCGTCAACTTCCCCAACAACCCCACCGGGAAGGTGATCGACGCCGCCGACTTCCGCCGGCTGGCCGAACTCTGCGACGAGCGCGGCATCCACCTGTTCAGCGACGAGGTCTACCGCGGCCTGGAGCGCGACCCGGAGCGCGCGCTGCCGCGCGCCGCGGACCTCTCCGGGCGCGCCCTCTCGCTGGACGTCACCTCCAAGTCGCTCGGCCTGCCCGGGCTGCGGATCGGCTGGATCGTCTGCCGCGACCGGGAGTTGCGCGGCCGGCTGGAGCGCGCCAAGCACTACGGCACGATCTGCAACGCCGCGCCCAGCGAGATCCTGGCCCGGATCGCGATCAAGGCCCGCGAGCCGATCCTGGCCCGCAACCGGGCGCTCATCGCGGCCAACCTGCCGCTGTTCGAGGAGTTCTTCGCCCGCCACGCCGGCCTCTTCGAGTGGCGGGCCCCGGACGGCGGCTGCGTCGCCTACCCCCGCTACCTCGGCGCGGACGGCGTCGAGGCGTTCTGCGCCGGGCTGGTCGAGGAGGCCGGCGTCCTGCTGCTGCCGGCCTCCGTCTTCCGCTCGGAGCTGACCCCGACGCCCGCCGACCGGTTCCGGATCGGCGTCGGCCGCCGCGACCCGGCGCCCGCCCTGGAGGCCTTCGACTCCTGGCTGGCGGGCCGCCGCTGACGCGACGTCAGTCCCCTTCCGGTGCGCCTTCCGCGTCCGCCCGGCGGGCCGCCTTCGCCCGGTACTTGAGACCGAGCAGCGCCCCCGGCACACCGTGCGGCACCAGCCAGGAGACGTCCTCGCGGTCCACCGCGCCGAAGCGGTACTTGTACGGCTCGGTGCCGCGCAGGAAGTCGAAGGTGGCGAGCCCCTGCCCGGCGGCCGCCCGGACCGCCTCGGCGATCACCGCCGTGCCGAGCCGCAGCGGCGCCCAGGCCATGTCCCAGCCGATCTGGTAGTAGGCGAAGGAGTCCCGCCACTGGAAGCCGTAGAGCACGCCGACCACCTCGCCCGACCGCTCCGCGACCAGGAACGCCGGGCCCTCGCCGCGGCCGGTGCCGGCGGCCCGCTCGATCACCCGCAGGTGCAGCGGCGCACGCGCCCCGTCGAAGGTGGTCGGCAGCCCGAGCGCGGCCCGGCGCAGCAGGTGCAGCCGGACGGCGGTGCGCAGCAGTTCGTAGCGCTCCGGGAGTTCGGACAGCGCCAGGGCGGGCGGCACCCAGCGGAAGGTGATCCCCTCGGCGGCCAGCTTGCGGCCGTAGCGGCGCAGATTGGCCCGGAACTGCCGCGAGCCCAGTGCGTCCGGCCCGGCCGTCAGATCGGTGCGCGGGCACGGGGTGCGGCCGATCTCCACCGCGCAGGGCGGCAGCAGGCCGGCCTGGTCCGGGTCGAGGTCGGCGAGCAGCAGGGTGGCCCGCCGCCCGCGCCGGGCCAGCCAGTCGGCGACCTCGGCGCGGCGGTGCGGGGCGACGGCGAAGCCGCAGTGGTCGGCGGCGCCCGGCCCGGTGCCGAGCACGGTCAGGCAGGGGACCGGCAGCGGCGCGCGGGGGTGGAGGCGCTGGACGGTGCGCAGCAGCGGGACGACGGCGTCGACCCGGCCGCCGCCGTCCCGCCACACCACGATCTCGCCGTCGCCCCCGCCGCCGGACGCGGGGGCGGCGCCCACCGTCTCCCACCAGGCGAGCGCCCACTCGGGCGTGGTGAACCAGGAGCCGCCCGGCTCGCCCGCCGCCAGCTCGCGCCAGCCGTCGACCACGTCCGGCGGTAGCGCGGCCGTCCGGTAGCGGACCGGTAGCGTGCGGGAACCGGCCGGTGCCGGGGCGGTCGCCCTCGGACCCGACGACCTCGGATGCGCCGTTGTCACCTCTGCTGCCCCCCAGGCGTCTCCCGCCCCCGGTGCGCCGCCGGTCGGCGGCCGGTCGCGGGCCGGTCCGTATTCTCCCGGATTCCGGCCCGCGGGAGGCGGGTTCGGGGCAACCGGCCCCGCGTCGTTCCCTGTCCGTCAGGCTCCGCCGCGCAGGTGGTGCACGGCCGGGTGGAGCCCGGAGAGGATGGTGTCGAAGCGGTCCCGGCCGGTGGTCGAGTTGACCCGCAGCCGGCTGATCCGCAGCGGGTGCGGCGGCAGCAGCCGGTCGTGGCGGTGGTCGAAGAGGAAGCCGACCCGGTAGCCGAGGCGGCGCAGTTCGGCCTCGGCACGCGGGTCGAGGTTGCCGTTGGGGTAGGCGAAGGCGGTCGGCGCCTGGCCGAGCCAGCCGGTGAGCGCCTGGTGCGCGCCGGTGATCTCGGCCCGGACGGTGTCGTCCTCGCAGTGGTCGAGGCAGGGGTGGCCGGCGGTGTGGTTGCCGACCGCGACGCCGGCGCCGGCGAGCGCGCGCAGGCCGTCCGGGGTGAGCTGCTCCTGGCGCGGCGCGCGGACCGCGGCGCTTTCCCGGAGCTCGGCCAGCGCGGTGCGGCGGTCCAGGTCGGCGAGGGTCTTCAACCGGCGGACCACGCCGTTCGGCGGGCAGCCGGCCAGGGTGCGGGCGGTGCCGCCGTGCGCGGCGAGGAAGGCCGCCTCGCTCCACCAGAACGGCTGGTCGCCGCCGATGAGGTCGGTGACCACGAAGGCGGCGGCGGGGATGCCGAGCCGGGTCAGCACGGGCAGGCCCTCGGTGAGCACCGTGCGGTCGCCGTCGTCGAAGGTGACCAGCACGCTGCGGCGCGGCAGCGGACGGCCGCTCTGCACGGCCTGCTCGACGGCGGCGAGCGATACCGGGCGGGCGCGGCGGACCAGCCGCTCCATCTGCAGCGCGAACACCCGGGGGTCGTCCACCCCGTGGTAGGCGAGGACGGCCAGCCGACGGGCGGCCGCGAGCCGGAAGAGCGGCTGGAGCGGCGAGTTGCGCAGGACGGCGTCGACGGTGGCCCGCCGTCCGGCGAGTCGCGCCCGCGGCGCGGCGGCGGTGGCCTCGGCCGTTCCGCCGGCCGTGGGTGTGGTCGTGGTCGTGGCTCTGGTGGCCGTTCCGGTACTCGGGCCGTCGGTGGCGGCCCCGGTCGAATGCGCGGTTCCTTCGGGCATGGACGCGCTCCCCCTTCCTCCCCGTGCGATGGTGCGCCGGCGGGGATGGAGCACGCTTCACCGGCAGACCCGGCCACTCGGCGCACGTCTGCTGGGTGGGCGGCCCGCCCCGCTCCACGAATTCCCAAGATAGTGCAAAATCCCATGCTCCGAACCGGGTTGGGCGCGGAGAACGGGTTTCGACGGGAGGTTGGCGCATTTGCCGACGGGCCGGTGACCTGAGCGACACCTGTGAGCATCCTGAGTGATTGCCGATGAGGGCCGGCACGGGTGCGGTGCGAGGGAACGGCGCCGCCCACCGGTTGCGGACCCGGTGGCCGGCCGCCGGTGCCCGCACCGTCCCGCTGCTGAAGGGCCGCGGTGCGACTGGCGCGACATCAGGGCGCAATCGGCCGACCCGGACGTGTTGTTCACTCGTCCGGGTGGCTTGGCGTTGCCGGGTGGTTCGGACGGCTACGATCGGGCCGACCCACGGAGGTGACCCGGATGACCACGGTCATCGTGCAGTTGCCCGATCCGCGCCCGCCGGGCCGGTCCGAACGCCGCTTCGCCCGGCTGCCCCGGCCGCCGCGCGGCGCCCCGCCCACCCGTCCGTCCCTGCTGCACCTCGGGCCGGGTGACACGGCCGCGTTCGGGCGCGGCGAGCCCGGCCGTCCGCCCGCCGTGCCGATCCCCGACCCCGGTGTGTCACGCCGCGCCGGTGAGATCACCGCCGCCGAGGACTACTGGCGGCTCTCCAACTTCAGTGCCACCGCCACCTATGTCGTCGAGAACCTCGAAGGCGCCGGCGAGCACGTCAAGGTCGCCCCCGGCCGGCTCGGCGCGCCCGTCCCGTTCGAGATCTCCCGGGTGCTGCTGCCCGCCCACGGCGAACCGGCGGCGTTCAAGGTCTTCGCACCCCAACACGCCTACCTGACCGGCGAGTCGGCCGAGCCGGAGGGCGAGCGCACGGTCGGCCCGTTCGCCCTGGACCCGACCGCCAAGTACTTCCTGGTGCTGCTCGCGCTCTGCGAACCGCGGCTGCGCTCGCCCTCCGCGGCGGCCGTCCCCGGCGCGACCGACGTGGTGGCGCGGCTGCGCGGCCTGCCGTCCTGCCGCGACCTCAGCCGCTCGGCGGTCAACTACCACATCGACTACCTGGTCGGCAGCAAGCTCCGGCTGCGCGATCCGGTGGAACCGGCCGACCCGGGCGGCAAGCGCGAGGAACTCGTCGCGCTGGCGCTGCGGTTCGACCTCGTGCGGGAGGAGCACCTGGCGCTGCTCCCGCCCCGGTCCGGCGGGTGACCCGGCCCGTGGCGCCGGACGCGGCGCGCTCGCACCGGGGCGGACCGCCGGACGGCGGGCCGGCGTTCGAGGTGCCGCCCGGCTACCCGGTCGCGGGGTACCGGGTGGGCGAGCGGATCGGGGCGGGCGCCTGGGGCAGTGTCCACGCCGCCCGCCGCGACCCGCCGCGACCCGGCGAGCGCTCCGCCGATCCGTCCGACGCCGATCCGTCCGACGCCGATCCGTCCGACGCCGATCCGTCCGACGCCGGCCCGTGCGAGGCGGCCGTCAAGTTCCTGCACCCCGGCCGGCTCAGCCCCGGCCAGCGCGA
Source organism: Kitasatospora sp. NPDC008115 (assembly GCF_042957205.1). NCBI lineage: Bacteria > Bacillati > Actinomycetota > Actinomycetes > Kitasatosporales > Streptomycetaceae > Kitasatospora > Kitasatospora sp. NPDC008115. The sequence continues at coordinate 147,499 of NZ_JBIBHU010000005.1, forward strand.
CACCATGCTCCAGCTGGCCCGCCGCGAGCTGAGCTTCAGCCGCCGCGCCGACCACCCCCACCTGATCCGCACCCTCGCCGTGGTCACCCTCGCCGACCCGGCCCACCCCGCGCTGGATGGCGCGCTCGCCCTGGTGATGGAACGCGCCCGGCGCAGCCTCCAGGACGTGCTGGCCGGCACCCGGCCCCCGGAGCCCGTCCCGGACGCCGGCCGGATCCTCACCGAGATCGCCGCCGGACTGCGCCACATGCACACCGCGGGCTGGGTGCACGGCGACCTCAAGCCCGCCAACGTCCTGCTGATGGCCGACGGCACCGCCAAGCTCGCCGACTTCGGCCTGACCGCCGAACTGGACGGCACCCACGCCTACGCCCCGCCGCTCGGCTCGCCCGACCACGTGCCGCCCGAGTGGTGGTCCCAGCGGACCGGCACGCACGGCGTGGCCCTGCGCCCGAGCGCGGACCTGTGGGCCTTCGGCGTGCTCGCCCACCAGCTGTTGACCGGCGGCCTGCACCCCTTCCTCGGCGCCACCGCCCGGGCCCGCTCGCTCGCCGCGCTGGCGTACGCGCGCGGCAGTGCGCCGCTGCGCCTGGACGCCGCGCTGCCCGAGCGGTGGCGCCCCCTGGTCACCGCCTGCCTGGCGGCCGACCGGCGCCGGCGCGCGGAGGTGGACCTGGCGGCGCTGCTCGCCGACGCGCTCGGCGGGCCGGCGACCGGGGGTGGGGACGGGGGCGCTCCCGTTCCGGGGCCGGGGCGGCGCACCCGTCGCCGTACCGCCGTCGCCGCGACGGCGCTGCTCACCGGGGCCGCGACCCTGCTGGCCCTCACCGGCGCACCGGAGCCCTCCGCGAGGGGCGCTGCCCCCGGCGGGCCGCGACCGGCCGCAGCGGTGCGGCCCGGAGCGCTCCCGCCCGGCACGGACGTCCCCGTCGCGCTGCGCGGGCCGATCGAGGACGCGTCCCGCCGCTGCCCCGAGGCGGAGGTCACCCCGGCGCTGCTGGCCGCGATGATCAAGGCGGAGTCCGGCTTCGACCCGGCCGCCGTCCGCCCCGCCACGGGGGAGTACGGCGTGGCGATGTGGACGCCCACCGTCTTCAACGCCTGGGCACAGGACGCGGACCACGACGGTGCCAAGGACTACATGGATCCCGACGACGCGATCGCCGCGATGGGCGGCTACGTCTGCTGGCTCACCCAGCGCTTCAAGCAGCGCGGCTACCCCGCCGCCGAGCTGCCCGCCCTGGTGACGGCCGGCTACCGGACGAGCGACAAGACCGTGGCCGACGCCGGCGGTGTACCCGATCGGGTGAAACCGCACGTCGCCGAGGTCCTCGCATACCTCACCGAGTACGGCGGGAGTACCGTGGCCGGTCCATGAGGTCTGCCACATCCATCGCCTCTCCGGTGGCGTCTGCGCGGAACCTGTGCTTCCGGATGGGATGCTCGGCGGCATGTTCACCAAGCTCAGACCAGTCGTCTCGCAGTGGACCATCGTCGTGCCCCTGCTGGCCTTCGCCGTCCTGGCCCTGACCTGGCACCGCGAACTCCCCGGCTGGGTGGTGGGCGTGGTGTCGCTGTTCCTGGCCGGCGCCGTGCTCGCCGCCGTGCACCACGCGGAGGTGATCGCCCACAAGGTGGGGGAGCCGTTCGGTTCCCTGGTGCTCGCGGTCGCGGTGACGGTGATCGAGGTCGCACTGATCGTGACCCTGATGCTGGACGGCGGTGACAAAGCGGCGACGCTCGCCCGGGACACGGTGTTCGCCGCCGTGATGATCACCTGCAACGGCATCCTCGGCCTGTCCATCGTGGTGGCGGCCAGCAAGCACCGGGTCGCGGTCTTCAACGCCGAGGGCACGGGCGCGGCGCTGGCCTGCATCGGCACCCTCGCCACCCTGAGCCTGGTCCTGCCGACCTTCACGACGACCTCGCCCGGCCCGCAGTTCTCACCCGCGCAGCTGGCCTTCGCGGCGGCCGCCTCGCTCGTGCTGTACGGCCTGTTCGTGGCCACCCTGGCGGTTCGCCACCGGGAGTACTTCCTGCCCGTCACCGCGGAGGGCAAGGTGGTCGAGGAGGAGGAGCACGCAGCGCCGCCGACCTTCCGGGCCACCATCGTCAGCCTGGTCCTGCTCGGTGTGGCGCTGGTGTCGGTGGTCGGCCTGGCCAAGGGCGTGTCGCCGACCATCGAGTCGGCCGTCCAGTCGGCCGGGCTGCCGAACTCCGTCGTCGGTGTGGTGATCGCCCTGCTGGTCCTGTTGCCGGAGACCATCGCGGCCCTGCGCGCGGCCAAGCGCAACCGGGTGCAGACCAGCCTCAACCTGGCGCTCGGCTCGGCGCTGGCGAGCATCGGCCTGACCATCCCGGCCGTGGCCGTCGCCTCGTACTGGCTCTCCGGGCCGCTGGTGCTCGGCCTGGACTCCTCCCACCTGGTGCTGCTGACGCTGACCATCGTGGTCGGCACGCTCACGGTCATCCCGCGCCGGGCGACCCCGCTCCAGGGCGCGGTGCACCTGGCCATCCTGGCCGCCTACGTGGAACTCGCGATCACGCCCTGAACGCCCGCGCGAACGGGCCGGCGACCATCGAGGTCACCGGCCCGTTCGCGTGTCCGGACTCCGATCAGGAGGAGCGGCGGGTACGGCGGGTGTAGACGACGGCGCCGGCGCCGCCGAGCAGCAGCACGGTGCCCGCGCCGGCCATCAGCAGGGTGCCGTCGCTGCTACCGGTGGTCGCGAGGTCCTTGCCGACCGGGGCGGTGCCGGAGATCGGGGTGGGCACGCTGACCTGGGCCGGCATGATCAGCGGGTTCGCCGGGTCGATCACGGTTCCGGGCGGCGCGGTGTGCACCGGAACGGTCGCGGTCGGCTTGGGGGCCTGGCCGGTCGGGGCCGGCGCCGGGGCCTGGCCGCTCGGCGTGGCGGCGGGCGACGGGCTCGCCGAACCGGTGGCGGCCGGGGTCGGGGTGCCCGAGGGGGTCTGGGACGGGGTGGTGCTCGGGGTGGCCGAGGGGATTTCGCTCGGCGAGACGGTCGGCACCACGGTCGGCACGGCGGTGGGCGGGACCGTCGGGGGAACGGACGGCGTCGTGGTCGGCGTCACGGTCGGGGACGGCGTCTGCGTGGGCGTCTGCGTCGGGGTGGGCGTCACGCTGGGGGTCGTGCTGGGGGTCGTGCTCGGGGTCACCGTGGGCGTCGTCGTCGGCGGGGTGGTGGTCGGCGGCGTGGTGGTCGGCGTGGTGCCGGGGGTCGGCGGCGGCGGGGCCGGCGTCGTCCTGGTGGGCGTCGGCGTCGCCGTCGGGGTCGGCGTGGGAGTGCCCCCGCAGTCCACCTTGAACACCTTCTGCTTCGGGTGGTTGGGCTTCGGCGGCGGGGTCGGCAGCTTGCCGTCCTTCAGCTCGATCGCCTCCCAGTACAGCTTGTACTGGCCGTCGGGCAGGTTGATGTCCTCGGTGCGGACGTGGCCCTTGCCGTCCACCGGGAGGTCGCCGTACACGACGGCGGTCTCCTTGTCGCCGTGCATCCGGGCGATCGTCCAGACGATGTCCTGGCCCGCGTCGAAGCCGAACGAGTCCAGGTAGAAGGTGCAGACCTTCGGCTGGTTCTCCTTGGGCTCCTCGCCCGTCGAGGAGTCGTGGATCTTGACGGTGCCGTTGTTGCCCTTCGCGGCCTCGGCGGCGGGGGCGGCGAGCAGCAGGGCCGCGATGGTGGGAACGGCGACGAGGGATCTCGCCGCGGTGGGGTGAATGCGCATGGCTGTGTCCAACGGGGATCGGCGGTCCTGGTGGGACCGCACGGGGAGGTGGGAGCCCTCGGCCGACGACGGTCGGCGGATGAGACGCATCAAGGTCCCGCAGCGGGTCCGGCCCCGCAAGGATGGTTTGGCCGAATTACGACGGAGCGGAGCCGATTGTCCGACAAATCCAGCGCAACGATTCGGTCACTTGGATGTGAGGGTCCCGTGTGCCGGATCGGGCCGGTGAAGCCGGGCGTGGCGCCCGATGCCCGCGTGTCGGGTTCGGTGGGGCGTTCGCGGTCCATATCGTCTGTGTCCGCCGAATCCGCCGAGTCCGCCGCCGGACCGACACCCGTGGGAGCGCCGCATGCCCGGCCCAGCACAGCAGCCGTCCACCCGCCCCGCCCAGCCGGACCCCGCCGGGGCGTCCGGCAGCGCCGGTCCGGCGCCGTCCACCGCCGCCGACGCGTCCGGGAACGGCGCGGAGACGGCCGATGTGATCGTGGTCGGCGCGGGCCCGGCCGGCTCCACCGCCGCCTACCACCTGGCCCGCACCGGACTGGACGTCCTGCTGCTGGAGAAGTCCGCCTTCCCCCGCGAGAAGGTCTGCGGCGACGGTCTGACCCCCCGCGCCGTCCGGCAGCTGATCGACCTCGGCATCGACGTGTCGGAATCCGCCGGCTGGCTGCACAACAGGGGCCTGCGGATCGTCGCGGGCGGTCGCCGGGTGGAACTCGACTGGCCGGAACTGTCCGCCTTCCCCGGCTTCGGCCTGGTCCGCCGCCGCGCCGATTTCGACGAGCTGCTCGCCCGCCGCGCCGCCGCCGCCGGCGCCCGCCTGGTGGAGCGCGCCAACGTCGCCGGCCCGGTGCTCGACGAGCGGACCGGCCGGATCACCGGGGTCACCGCCCGGCTCGGCGAGGACCGCAGGCCCGTCACCTACCACGCGCCCCTGGTGGTCGCCGCCGACGGCAACTCCACCCGGCTCTCCCTGGCGATGCGGCGCTACCGCCGCACCGACCGCGCGATGGGCGTCGCCTACCGCACCTACTTCACCACCCCGCGCCACGAGGACCGCTACCTGGAGGCCTGGCTCGACCTGCGCGACCCCACCGACCCGGCCCGCCGGCTGCTGCCCGGCTACGCCTGGGTGTTCGGCATGGGCGACGGCACCGCCAACGTCGGCCTCGGCGTCGTCGACACCGGCGCCGTGCCCCACGAGGTGGACTGGCGCCAACTGCTCCGCCGCTGGTGCGACGACCTGCCCGCCGACTACGGCTACCACCCCGACGCCGTCACCGAGCCCATCCGCGGCTCCGCCCTCCCGATGGGACTCAACCGCCAACCCCACTACGCCGACGGCCTGTTGCTGATCGGAGACGCCGGCGGCACGGTCAGCCCGGCCACCGGCGAGGGCATCGCCTACGCCATGGAGTCCGGCCGCTACGCCGCCGAGGCGATCGTCCAGGCCCTCGCCCGGCGCACCGACCGCGGCCGCGACCTGGCCCTGCGCGCCTACCCGCAGACGCTGCGCGCCGCGTACGACGGCTACTTCGCGCTCGGCCGGCTCGCCGCCGCGGCGCTGAGCCGCCCGCGCCTGGTGGGCGCCGCCGGGGCGGCCGGGCTGGGCAGCCCGGCCCTGCTGCGGGCCACGTTCCGGCTGATGGTCAACCTGACGGAACCCAACTCCCGCGACGCGCTGGACCGCCTGCTGCACCTCCTCGGCCGGCTGGCCCCCAGCAGCCGGGGCTGATCCCCCGTCAACCGCCCACGACGGCCGGTACCACAGGCCGGCCGTCGTGGGCGAACAGTGGTGGCCGTCGGCGCTCCACGCGGTAGGGTCTGCGCCAGCCGGTTGACGGCGGGAAACAGTGGGGGGAACCGCTGATGCCTGAGTTGAACGAGACCATCCGTGCCACCATCGGACGGACCATGGCGGCGCCGGACGCCGGAGTGCCCTACCAGGTGCACCCGCCGGAGCAGGTACTGGACGCGGACCTCCACCGCACCATGGCCACGCTGATCCTGGACGCACGCGACCGGCTGACCCCCGACCAGGCCGGCGGGCCCGGGGGAGTCGACCTGGAGCTGGTCTTCATGGTCGGCTGCTACTACGGCGCCCGGATGCAGCTCCTGTCCGAGGACGAGGCGCGGTGGGCCTCGTACGCGTTCGAGTTCCTCCTGGCGGTGGTCCGCGCGCTGCGCCCCGAGGCGGTGCCCACCCACTGGCGACAGGTGTTCGAGGAGCGACCGCCGCAGCTCGTCCCCGCGTACGAGGTCCTGCACGCCGTCGGGACCGCGCTGTTCATCCCCAGCGAGGCGACCGGGGACGAGGACGGAGTCCTGTGCGCCACGGCGCTCCTGAGCACCGCCTGGGAATGGTCGCGCGGGACGGAGTCGGAGCCGGTCCTCGGCTTCAAACTGGGGTCGTTCCTGGCCACCCTGGCGGACCTGGACGAGGACGCCGAATCCGCGGGCCGCAACCGGGTCAGGTCGCTGCAGCTGATGCGCGGCGGACTCGGCGCGATCCCCCTGGACCAGTCCTCCCTGCGCGCCACGATGATGGCCGAGATCATCCGGGTCCAGGCGAAGGTGCCGGCGGCCGCCGTGCCGGACGACGGCGTCCACGCCGAGATCGGCCGCTACAACCGCGACGGCGACCCGGCACGACTCGACCGGATCATCGACCGGCTGCGCGTCGTCGTCGGCGGCGCGGCCGAACCGGACCGCAGCCACCGCCGCTTCGAGCTCGGCCAGATCCTCCGGATGCGGTTCGAGGTCAAGGGCGACCTCGACGACCTGAACGAGTCGATCGACCAGCTCGGCACGGCCCTGGCCGGACCGCTCGACCAGGAGATCCGCGCCGGCGCCCGCTCCTTCCTGGCCCTCTCCCACCTCGACCGGTATGTCACGTCGGAGGACCGGGCCGACCTGGACAAGGCCACCACCCTCGCCCGCCTGGCGTGCGACGCCGCCACCGCCGCCTCGCGGGCCCACGGGCAGCGGCTCACCAACCTGGCGGCGGTGCTGACCATGCGGGCGGGGACGGACGACGACCCGGCCGCGCTCGACGAGGCGATCGAGCACCTCAGGCAGGCCGTGGCCGTCACCCCGCCCTCCCAGCAGGACCAACCGGTCATGCTGATCAAACTCGCGGTCGCCCTGCGCCGCCGCGCCGGCCGTCCCGGACGGGAAGCCGACCTGGTGACGGCGGAGACGATCCTGCGGCAGGTGGCGGACCAGGCCGCGGATTCCGGACCGCACGCCCAGGCCGCCCGCCTGGAACTGGGCGAACTGCTCGCCGAACGGGGGCTGCGCCTGCGGGCCGGTGCCGACCTCGCCGAGGCGGTCACGCACTGGCGGGCGCTGGCACTCACGCCGACCCAGGACGTCCGCTCCCGCCTGTACGGCGCGGTCCGCTGGGCGATGGCCTGCGCCAACCTCGACGACCTGGACCAGTCCCGCACCGCCTTCGGCGTGGCGCTGGACGACCTGCTGCCCAAGCTCACCACCCGGGCGCTCGGCCGCGACTCCCAGGAGGCCCGGCTGCGCCTCACCTACACGATGGCCAATGCCGCCGCGGCCACCGAGATCCAGGCCGGCCGCCCCCGGCAGGCGCTGGTCCGGCTCGAACAGGGACGGGGCGTGCTGCTCGCGCAGGCCCTCCAACTGCGCGGCCGTGAGGACGCGCTGCGCGCCGTCGCGCCCGGACTCGCCGACCGGTACGAGGAGCTGTGCCGGGAACTGGTCGAACCCCGGCTCGACCCCGAGCGGCGCAGGGCCGCGGCCGAGGCCTTCGACCGCCAAGTGGAACTGATCCGCCGCCTGCCCGGCATGAGCGGCTTCCACCGCCCGCCGAACTGGAGCCGGCTGAGCGAGGCCGCCGCGCAGGGCCCCGTCGTCGTCCTCAACGTCTCGGTGCTGCGCTGCGACGTCCTGCTGCTCCGCTCCCAGCGGGGGCGCACGGTGATCGAGGTGCTCCCGCTGCGGGACGTCACGGCCGAGGAGGTCGACCGCCGGGCGGACGTCTTCCGAGCGGCGGTCACCGGGCTCACCACGCGGGGCGCCGGCCTCGCCGACAAGCTCCGGTGGCACGGTGACCTGGAGAAGACGCTCCACTGGCTGGGCGCCTCGGTGGTCGGGCCGGTCCTCGCGAAGCTCGGCATCGACCGCCCGGACGGCGGCGGGCCGCTGCCACGGCTCTGGTGGTGCCCGACCGGCGCCCTTGCCCGGCTGCCCCTGCACGCGGCCGTCCTGCCCCGCACCGGGGACGGGCCGCCGAGCCCCCCGGTGTACGCACACGACCTGGTCGTCTCCTCCTACGTGCCGACGCTGGGCTCGCTGCTCCACGCCCGCGAGCGGCCCGCGCCGGCCGCCGGGAGCGGATCGCTGGCCGCCGTCGCCGTGGACGCGGGCAGCGGCGACCGTCCGCTCGTCGGCCTCGACGAGGAACTGGCGGCGACCCGGCGGCTGCCCGGCCCCCGCCGCGAACTGCGGGACGCCGCGGCCACCCCCGGGAACGTGCTGGCGGCGCTGCGCACGCACACCCACGTCCACCTGGCCTGCCACGGCGCCTGGGACGGCGCCGACCCGTCGAACAGCAGACTCCTCCTGCACGGGGGCACCCTGGCGCTGCGCCGGCTCGCCGCGGAGCGGCTGGCCGACGCGGAGTTCGCCTACCTTTCCGCCTGCCACAGCGCCGCACCCGGCGCGCAACTCGTCAACGAGGCCGTCTCGGTGGCCTCGGCCTTCCAACTGTGCGGCTACCGGCAGGTGATCGGGAGCCTGTGGACCGTCGACGACGCGGTGGCACCGCGGCTCGCCCGCGAGGTGTACCGGATGCTCGCCGAGCCCGGCGCCCCCGACCCCGCGACGGTCCTGCACCGTGCGGTCGACGCGCTGCGGGCGGACCCCGATTTCGACGAGCCCCTCTACTGGGCCTCGATGATCCACAGCGGGCCGTGAGGGCCCGGAACGGAGGACGATGAACGGGGACGGGAACAGAAACGGGGACGGGAACAGGAACAGGAACGGGGACGGGGAGCGGAGAGAGCGGGCGGCCTTCTGCTCGGCCCTGCCGTACCTGACCGAGTACCTGACCGCCCAGGGGCGGGCGGTGGAGGTGCAGGACGCCGTGACGGCGGTCCTGGCCGACACACCCGTCCAGGAGGCGGTGGCCGGACTCGGCCTTCCCCGCTACGTGCTGGAGGACGTCGTGACGGTGCGCGGCGAGGAGCCGGGCCCGGGCGACATCCTCCCCGGCGCGGTGCCCCGCGCCGAAGGGGAGCGGTACTCCTGCCCCGACGGCTGGTGCGGCCGCCACGACGTGCGCGAGCCCGGCGGGCCGGTCCCCGCCGGAGGCCGCTGCTGGCTGCGCGACCGCGCCCTCGTGCTGACCAGGGCGTGATCCGGTGTCCTCGCTGCTCGGCGGCCTGGGCGAGAAGCTCGCCGACAAGTGGATCTCCGCCCTGGCCGTCCCCGGCCTGCTGCTGATGGCGGCGTCGGCCGCCGGTGCGGTGCTCGGCCAGGCCGACGCCCTCGACCTCGCCGCGCTGCGGGCCCGGGCCGCACAGGAGGCGGCGCGGGCCGGGGAGTGGTCCACCGTCGCCCAGCTCACCGCGCTCGGCGCCGTCGTGCTGGGCTCCGTCGCCGTGGGCGCCCTGGTGCGGGCCTGCGCCGCGGCGGCCGAACGGATCTGGACGGGCGACTGGCCCGCCCCGGCCGGCCGGGTGGCCGCCCGGCTGACCGACCGGCGGAAGGCGCGCTGGCTGGCGCTGCAGACGGAGATCACCGAGCTGCGGGAGGAGATGCCGATCCCCGCGCCGGGCCACCCGGCGTACGAGGCGAACCGGGCGGAGATCGACCGGCTCACGGCGCTCCGCGACCGCATCGCGCTGGCGGAGCCGCAGCGGCCGACCATGACCGGCGACCGCTTCGCCGGCACCGGCACCCGGCTTCGCAACCAGTACGGCATCGACCTCGCCGCCTCCTGGACCCGCCTGTGGCTGGTCCTGCCGGACGCCGTCCAGGCCGAGCTGCGCGCCTCACGGGCCGGCTTCGGCGCGGCCGTCGAGGGGACGACCTGGGCGGCCTGCTACCTCGTCCTGGGGCTGCGCTGGTGGCCCGCCGCACTGATCGGCCTCGCGGTCGGCCTGCTCGCGTGGAGCCGCGGCCGCCGCGCCGCGGTACTGCACGCGGACCTCGTCGAATCGGCCGCCGACCTGCACCTGAAGACCCTGGCGGCCGAGTTCGGCCTCGCCGCCGTGGACCCCGAGCCGGACCCCGAGCCGGACCCCGGGCCCGACTCCACGTCCGGCTTCACCGTGGACCCCGAGGTCGGCCGGGCACTCAACCGCCTCTTCCGCAAGGGCGCCTGAGCCGACGCTAGTCGCTGAACCAGGCGCGCCCGTCGGCGGAGAGGAACGCCCACAGGACGAAGCCGCCGAGGGCGATGCCGGTCAGGGCGGCGAAGGAGCCGGTCGCCACCAGGAGGACGCCGGCGGCGACGGACAGCGCCTCGATGACGGCCACCGTCGTCCTGGTCCAGCCCGCGCGGCGGGAGGCGAGACCGGCGCAGGTGCCGAGCAGCAGGCCGACCAGCACCGAGGTCATCGCGACGAAGCGCACCAGCGCCATCTCGTCGCCCTGGTCCCGGCCGAGGGCCCCGAGCAGCAGCAGTCCCGAGCAGCCGCTGAGTGCGGCGTGGATCCACACGCACACGACCGCCCGCCGGACCGTCGTCGGCATCCGCCGCGCGGCGCACTGGTCCGTCATCGCTGACCACCCCCGGTCGTCGGGCGGCCGTGGCGGTGGCCGGGCCGTACCGGCGAGGATCGGGCCGGTCCGACGACCTGTCAATGGAACTGATGCGTTCCTGGGTGGCTCCATCACGGTCCGCCGCTGGTTGCGGTGGTTGTCCCGGCGCCCAGGCTGGGGGCGTGACCCTCCAGTTTGCGCGCCCCCGGCGCCTGGTGTGCGCGGATTGGTCGAAACCGGGGGTTCCGGACACGTTGGGGGATCGGATGGTTGACGAGAGGTCAGATGATCCGATTGCCTTGGTGCTGAATCGGACACGGAGGGTGACGGAGTGCGCTCCGGCCCGTCCGCGTCACCACCACACCACCTCACCACCTCACCACCTCATGACGGAGACAACGTGCGCCTTCGCCTGCTCGCCGTGCCGCTCGCCGCGGTCGTCGCCCTGCTCGCCCCGAGCACCCCGGCCCTCGCCGCCGCGGCGGGCGCCACCCCGTCCGACGAGTGCTCCACGGCGGACCACCACGCCGATCCCCGCCTCGGCCCCGCCGACCTGCCGACCAACGGCCCGGTCGGCCGCGAGCTGATCGGCTACCGGCGAACCGGCGGCCTCAGCGAGGAGAAGTTCCTCGCCACCTACTACAGCCCCACCGCCAACAACGGCTCCCCGGGCTGGATCTACCCGCCCGCCAACGGCTACGTCACCCTGCCCGACGGCACCCCGGTCGAGTTCGAGATCACCCTCTACCCGAACCAGCGGATCGACCGCTACGGCAGCGAGTACGGCGCGTTCCTCGCCCCCGAGGGCCTGCCCTACGCCAGCCGCTCCATCCCGCCGCAGAGCCTCGACAGCAACCCGGCCGCGGGCTGCAACTACCACGACTACAAGGTGCTCAAGCCGTTCAAGGTGCACGCCGGCCCGATCGCGCCCTGGTTCGGCCAGCCCGGCTACGGCCTGCAGTACCAGCTCGACGCCGCACTCGTACCGAACGGCCCGGACCGGCTGAACGTGCTCTGGCTCGTCGACAACGGCTACCTCGGCCGGATCTGACGCCGCGCCGGACCACCGGAGGTCGCCGGGAGGACGAACACCGGGCCCCCCGTCGTCCGGCGTCGGCAGCGGGCCGTTCGGCGTCAGCGCGCCGAGCGGCCCGCGCCACGGCGGCCGGCCGCGCGCCGCGTAGAACGCCGCCGCTGGACCACCGAGGCGTGCCCGACGAGCACCCGGCCCTCCCGGGCCGGCGCGTGCACGCCGCCCGGCCCGTGCTCCCGGTCCTCCTCGGACATGTCGTCGAACTCCTCGAACAGCAGGGCGCGGACGGCCCCCAGGGTGTCGAGGTCCAGGGCGCAGATGTGCGGGGTGACGAGTTCGGCCATGGGCCGACCGTGGCACGCCCGGGCCGTCGGGCCAAGCGGATTCCGGCGCTACGTATATCCGTTGTCGGGAGGTGGGAGCGGGGGATAGAAAGGGCGGATGAGCACCGCATCCATCGCCCAGCCCACCTTCGTCCCGGCCGCGCTCGACCTGGGCGACCTCGTCCTGCGCCCGTGGGAGCCGGGCCTGGAGGTCCGGGGCGGTGCGGTGGCGAACCTGACGGCGGCCGCCGCCGACCCGGAGATCGCCCTCTGGAACCCGCTGCGCGCCGCCGACCCGGGACAGGCCGAGGCGTGTATCGACCGCTGGGCCGGCGGCTGGCAGAACGGTACCCTCGCGTACTTCGCGATCCTGGACTCCACTACTGCCGAGCTGCTCGGCACCATCGCGCTGCGGTGGACGGACCGCGCCGACGGACTCGCCATGGTCGGCTACTGGCTGCTCCCGGCCGCCCGCGGCCGGGGCATCGCCACCCGGGCCACCCGCGCGATCACCCGCTGGGGCTTCACCACCGCCGGCGCCCGCCGCATCGAACTCGCCCACGCCGTCGACAACCCCGCCTCCTGCCGCGTCGCCGAACGCTGCGACTTCCCCCTCGAAGGCACCCTGCGCGCCTCCTTCCGCTTCGGCGACGGCCTCCACCACGACGAACACCTCCACGCCCGCCTGGCCACCGACCCCCACCCGGCCGAACCGGCCCGGTAGCCCCGGTCGGCCTTGGGGATCCGCGGGCGGCCCGGCTGGATGCCGAACGGTGTGGTTCCTGTTCGGGAGGTGAGGGCGAGCGTGGGCGTGCGCGCTTGGCCGCAGGCCCTGGCCCGCCGGCTGAACATCCCCGGCCGGCGGCTCGTCGGCACTGTGACGGAGCCGAACCGGTCGGGTGGTCGAGGCCGCCGGGTGCTGTGGCGTCCCGGCCGCGGGTGGTTCGGCTCCGGTGAGGGCGGGCACCTCGACACCGGCCCGGTCCGGTGAGGCAGCCGGAACCGCCCGGTCGCCCCGGCCCGCTCGCGGCGATGGGGAGTGCACCCTTCATGCCCGGCCGGCTTCGGGTCCGGGAGCGCTGGGCCCGCTTGGCTGCCGCGCCCGGTTGGTGGGCTTGCCGGGGATGGGCTGCCGGGCGCCGGGTGCTGTGGTGTCCCGGCCGCGGGTGGTTCGGCTCTGGTGAGGGCGGGTACCTCGACTCCGGTCCGGTCCGGTGGGGCAGCCGGAACCGCCCGGTCGCCCCGGTCCGTCGGCTTGCGGATCTCCGCTCGCGGGCGATGGGGGGCGCACCCTTCATGCCCGGCCGGCTTCGGGTCCGGGAGCGCCGGGCCTGCTTGGCCGCTGCGCCCGGTTGGTGGGCTTGCCGGGGATGGGCTGCCGGGCGCCGGGTGCTGTGGCGTCCCGTTCGGCTGGTGGCGGCGGGCCTGTCCGTGCCCGGCTGGTCGCGCCGGCCCGCCGACCGGGTAGCCCCGGCCGGCGGGCTCGTCGGCACTCGGCTCGTCGGCACTTGGGCGGAGCCGAACCGGTGGGTGGTTGAGGCCGTCGGGCGCTTCGGCTTCCCGGCGCGGGCGGTCTGTGGGGGCTCATTTCCGTTCCGGTGATGGCCGGTGCCCTCGCCCTCGGCGAGCGCGTTCACGCTCGGCTTCCGCCGGTGTTCGGTGGGCCGAATCGGCGGGGTGGACGGGGGCCGCCGAGTGCTCCGGTCTCCTGCTTCGGCGCCGGCGGCTCGTGCGCTCGGGTCTCGGCCGGGGCGGGCGACCGGCGGGGCGGTTCGCCGGCTGCCGCCCTGCGGAGGTGCGGGGGCGGGGTGAGGGGGGCGGGCCTAGTCTGGAAGGGCGCCGGTGCGTGGTGCGGAACGGGAACGGTGGGCCATGACGGTCGTCTCGGCGGCACTCTTCGGAGCCGATTGGCGCGCGACGCCACGCGGTTCCGCTGAGCTTCCGCGCGAGTGCGCCGCGCGTGGCTGGACCGTGGTGCTGACCGCCCCCGGGCCGGCCGGGGCTCCCGTGCTCACCGTGACCGATCCCGGCCACGACCCGGTCGGGGCGGCGCTCGACCTGGTGGACGGCGAGCCCGCGCACGCGGTGTTCGTCGCCGGGAGCGTGCCCGAGGTACGGGCCGCGCGCCGGGCCGGAGTGGCCTGCGTCGCCGTGCTCGGCGCCGGGGCCACCGCGCGCGAGCTGCGGGCCGCGGGCGCCGTCGAGGTGCACCGTGACGCCGCGGCCCTGCTGCGTGTGCTGGACGACAGCCTGCTCGCCCGCCCACGGGCGTTCGGCGACCGCCGTCCGACCGCTTCGACCGCACCCGCGGGCCGGAGCGGTTAGCCCGCACCCCGCCGGGAACTCGCCCGGACGGGAGGACGTCGTCACCGGAAGTGCCGGAGGTGACCGAGATGGACGGACCCGCGCTGAGCGGACGGGAGCGGCGGCTCCTGGCCGAGATCGAGGGTGAGCTGCGCCGGGACACCCGGCTCGACCGGCGGTTGAGCACGATGGGTGCCAAACGGCCGAGCCGGTTGGGGAGCGCGTTGTGCGGCCTCGGCCGCCGGGTGCCGGTCGGGGTGCTGATGACGGCACTGGTGATGTCGGCGATCTGCCTGAGCGTCGCGGTGCGCAAGCCCAGCGCGGTGATGGCGGTCGCCACGGCCGCGGTCTGGGTGGGCAGCGTCGTGCTGGCGGCCGGTGTCTCGGCCCTGCTGCGCCGCCACCGGCGCGGCCGCGCGGGGACGGCGGACGACCTGCCGGCCGGCGGGTACCGGGAGCCGCGGAGCCGCGGGTGGCCGGGGGAGCCCACGGACGGCGGCGACGACCGGGAGGGCCGCCGCGACGGCCGGGACCGCCGCGAGCGCCGTCCCTGGGACTATCCGGAGATGTGATGACCACCGACCTGTGGGAGTACCGCCCGGGCTCCCACCACGCCGCCGATCTGACCCTGGTCGGCTATGACGTCGAGGCGACCGACGGCCCGCTGGGCCACGTGGACCAGGACGCCGGGGACCACCTGCTGGTGGACACCCGGCCGTGGGTGCCGGGCGCCCCGGTCCTGGTTCCGGTCGGACTGGTGTCCCGGATCGACCACCTGGAGCTGGTCGTCCACCTGGACTGCCCGCGCGCCCGGGTGCGCTCCGCCCCACCGCCCGCCGCCGTCGACGGGACCGGCGGCCGGGCCGTCCTGGTCGCGCACTACGCCCACGACCGGGCCGGCGGGCCCGGTGGGCGCCGTGCGGGCTGAATCGGCGAGGGCCGCGCGGTGGACGGGGCGAGGCGGGTGAAGTTCGTCGCCCTCACCGGCCGCACGGTCGCCTTCCTGGTCGCGCCCGAGGGTGCCGAGCAGGCCGAGCTGACCGGCTCCTGGCAGGCCGTCGCCGAGGCGGGCGGTACGCCCCGGCTGGTGTCCACCCGGCCCGGACGCGTCCAGGCGTTCCGGTACCTGGACCGGGCGGACACCTTCCCGGTCGACGACGTGGTCGGCGTGGTGCGGCCGGCCGACTACGACGCGTTGATCCTGCCGGGCGGCGTCGCCAACCCCGACCTCCTGCGGCTGCACCGGGCCGCCGTCTCCTTCGTCCACGAGCTGTCCGCCGCCGGCAGGCCGGTCGCGGTGATCTGCCACGGCGCCTGGACGCTCATCGAGGCGGACGCGGTGCGCGGCCGCACGCTCACCTCCTGGCCGAGCATCCGCACCGACCTGGTCAACGCGGGCGCCTACTGGGTCGACGAGCCGGTCCACGTCTGCCGGGACGGTCCCGGCGTGCTGGTCTCCGCCCGGAGGCCGGCCGACCTGCCGGCCTTCACCGAGACGCTGGTGACCGAGTTCGCGCACGCGCGCCCGGCGGCGGGCCCGCACCCGCCCTGGCCCGTCGCCCACGAGGCCGCGCCCTCCCGCCACGCGGCTCCGGAGGAGGTCAGCCGAGAAAGCGGTGGACCGGCGCCAGGCTGACCGGCAGCTGGTCGCTCACGTCGACGGTGTGGACGAAGGTGACCTTGACGCGCCGCTCGTCGGCCGGGTCGGAGAACCGCACGAGGACGTCCTGGCAGTCGGAGCCCGGTCGGCAGTGCGGGCTCCTGGCGACGGTGACCGCGTCCAGCGTGTAGAGGCCGGGAGCGGCCCGGTGCTCCGGGGATTCCTCGGGGCCGTCGTCGCCCGGCCCGGCGTTGCCCGGTCCGTCATCGCCCGGCCCGGTGGGGAGCAGGCCCGCGCCGAGCAGGCCGCCCGTCAGGACGGATTCCGTCAGGGCGTGGTTCAGGGCCCGCTCGGCGGCGCTCAGGCCGGGGTTGCGGAACTGGAAGTAGATCTTGTCGAGCAGTGCGCGGACGTGCCCGGTCAGCTGGTCGCGGTCGTAGTGGTGCGGTTCCCCGACGGCGTCCACGGCGGCCGCGACGAGCGGGGTCTCCGTCCAGCGGGCCAGCCCGACGGCGCTCACGCGGACGACCGGCACGACCTGCCCGGAGCACAGCCGCGCCGAGCGGTCGGTGAGCCGCCCGGGCACGGTGAGTCGTCGGATGCGGTCCGGGTCCCCGGCCGGGAGCGACCGGCCGAGCAGTGCGTCGCGCAGCGCCCGGTGGACGGGGTGCACCGGCGGGGCGTCGGCGATCCGGCGCAGCAGCGCGAGCCGTTCCTCCTCGCTCCCGCCGGGCGCTGGAGCGGGGAGCGGGCCGGACCACTCCATCCCGACGGCGGGCTCGGCCTCCAGGGCGTAGACCGGGGTGCCGTCGAGGGAGAGCGTCCAGGTCAGCCCGGACGCGGCCCAGGGGTTGCGGACGAGGTGGTCGTGCAGTTGCCGGGGGTTCCCGGGGTCCGGGGCCGGTCCGTCGGGGGCCGCTTCGGCCAGCCGCCGGCGGAAGCCGTCGCGGTGGGCCTCGGAGCGGAAGTCGACGCCGATCCGGCCGACCGCGTAGACGGGCGCGCCGTCGCCGTCGCCGTCGCAGGGGCCGCTGTCCGCGGGGGTGGGCGTGTGCTCCATCGGGCTGGGCTCCCTGGGGTGTTGGTCGGGGTTCCGGGCGGGTGGGGTTTCAGTCGCCGCGCAGCCGGACGAAGAGCGCGGTCGGGGGCCGTCCGGTCACGGTCACCTCGGCGCGCACCGGGGTGGTGAGCGGGCGGACGGAGCCGTACTGCGGATCGTGGACGGGCGCGCCGAGCCGTCCGGCCGCCGCCTCCGCCACCTGCCGGGACTGCGGCGGCGACAGCGGCGGCGAGGAGAGCAGCACCCGGCCGTCGTCCAGCTCCAGGACCACCGCCCTCGGCCGGGCGGGCGGCCCGGTGACGGCGCGCACGGTGGCGTCGGTGGTGTCGCCGCGCCGGTACTTCACCCAGACCCGCCCGGCGCCCCGGGCCCGGTACGGCGAGCCGGCCGCCTTGCAGACCAGCCCCTCCACGCCGGTGTCGGCGAGCCGGTCCATCCAGGTCAGCGCCTCGGCCCGGTCGGTGGTCGCCAGGACGGCCTGGACGGGCGGCGGAACGGCGGCCAGCGCGGCCAGCAGCAGGCGCCGCCGGTCGGCCAGCGGCAGGCCCCGGACGTCCCGGCCGGGCAGCGCGAGCACGTCGAAGGCGACCAGCCCGAGCGCCACGTCGTCGGCGGCCCTGGCCCGGCGGGTGCGCAGCAGCTCCTCGAAGGCGAACCGCCCACCGCGCCAGGCGACCAGTTCGGCGTCCAGCACCAGCCCCGCCGGCAGCCGGGCGACGGCGGCGGCGACCGGCGGGAACTCGGCGGCGAGGTCCCGTCCGGAGCGGGACTGCAGGAACGGCGGGCGCGCCGGCCCCCGGGCGAAGGCCACGCACCGGAAGCCGTCCAGCTTCAGCTCGTACACCACCCCGGACCCGCCGAGGCCGTCCGTCGGCGGCACAGCGGGTACGGCGGCAGGGCGCATCACCTCCACGGGGGGCTCCAGGACCACCGGGTCGCGGGTGGCGGACCGCCGGGCCGGGGCGGGGGGCGCCTCGCGGGGCGTGCGGGTTGCAGTGGCGGCGGGCAGTGGACGGGCGCGCGCCGGGTCGAGGAGGGGCGCGAACAGGTCGCCGTGCGCCGCCAGCCGCTCCGGGACCTCGGCGATGGTGAACACCAGCTCCGCCGCCGACCGGGCCCCGTCCAGCTCCGCCCAGGACAGCGGCGCCGACACCGTCGGCCGCTGCTGTGCCCGCACGGTGTACGGGGCGGCGGTGGTCTTCTTGGCCGAGTTCTGCGACCAGTCGACCAGCACCCGGCCGGTCCGGCGGGCCTTCGCCATGGTGTGCACGACCAGGTCCGGGTGGGCCGTCTCCAGCTCGGCGGCCAACTGCTTGGCGTAGGCGGAGACCTTGGCGCTCGGCGTCGGCTCCAGCGGCACCAGCAGGTGCAGGCCCTTGCCGCCGGAGGTCTTCACCCAGGCCTCAAGGCCGTCCGCCGCGAGCCGCTCGCGCAGCAGCCCGGCCACCGTGCGGCAGGTGAGGACGCTCGCCCCCGCGCCCGGGTCGAGGTCCAGCACCAGCCGGTCCGCCAGGCCGGGCGCGGTGGCGTGCCACTGCGGCACGTGCAGCTCCAGGCAGCCGAGGTTCACCAGCGAGAGCAGGGCGGCGCCGCTCTCCAGCACCACCTGGTGCAGCTCGCCGCTGCTGCTCGGCACCTCGACCGTGCGCACCCAGCGGGGTGTGCCCGGGGGCGGGTTCTTGGCGATGAACACCTCGGCCGCCACGCCGTCCGGGGTGCGCAGGAAGGACACCGGGCGGTCGTCCAGGTGGGGCAGCAGCGCGCCGTGGACGGCGGCGTAGTAGTGCAGCACCTCGCCCTTGAGGGTGCCGGTCTGCGGGTAGTACACCTTGTCCAGGTGCGAGAGCGCGAGGGTGCGCCCGTCGACCACCATCTGCGGCATCGCCGCCTCCGAGGCTGCGCGCGTCCCGGCCGGGCCGGGTCCGTTGCGGCCAGTCTGCCCGCGGCGGGGGCGGGCCGCGAGTGCGGCCGCGCCCCGCGCGTGCGTCACGGGCCGAGCAGGTCCAGTGCGGTGCGGAGCAGCACGTCGTCGGTGGCCGGGGTGCGTTCGGCCGCCACGCCGGAGCGGAACAGCGAGGCGCCCTCGATCAGCATCACGAACACCCCGGCCCGGGCCCGCCGCTCCTCCTCCGGCAGCTCGGGCCGGCGCCGGGCGAGGAAGCCGGCCACCTGCTCCCGGTAGTCGTCGTAGAACCCGCGGACGGCCCCGGCCACCGCCGTGTCCCGGGCAGCGAGTGCCCACACCTCGGCGAACAGCCGCACCAGCCGGGCGTCCTCCTGCTCGGCGAGCAGCGCCGCCACCACGGCCGCGGCGGGGGCGTCGGTGGTCTCGGGGTCAGTGGTCTCGGGGCCGGTGGTCCAGGGGTCGGGGGCGAGCAGCGGGGCCAGCCGCTCCGCGGACCGCCGCAGCACCCGTTCCAGCACGGCGGCCACCAGGTCGGCGTGGGTGGGGAAGTAGTACTGGAGGTGGCCCAGCCGCACCCCGGCCGCCGCCGCCACGGCCCGCATCGTCAGCTCGGGCCCGCCCTCGGCGACCAGCACCCCCTCCGCCGCGTCCAGCAGGGCCTCCCGCCGCTCGGCCCCCTTCCGCCCGCGCGGCGGGGCCGGGGGTGTGGCGGGGGTGACCTCGGTGGGGTAGGTGCGTGTGGTGGCCTGGGGTGTGGCTTCTGCGGGGGCCGGGGGTGCGGTGGTGGGTGGGTCGGGGTCCGGCTGTGCTGGGCTCCTTCGGGCGCGTGTCCGCGTGGGAGGCGCCTGGGGTGTGGTCTCGGTGGGGGCCGGGGGTGTGGTGGTCGGGGGTTGGGCGCTGGGTGGGTCGAGGTCCGGCTGTTCCGCGTTCCTCCGGCCACGTGCCCGTGCGAGGGGCGCCCGGGGTGGGGCCGGCGGTGTGGTGGTCGATGGGGTGGGGCCCGGTCGCTCCGCCTCCGCCCGCTCGGGTGGCCGTGCCGGGGTGTCGGCCGGGGTGGTGGTCGGCTGGTGGGCGTGATCGGGCGAGGTGCTCATGCGGCAGCATCCAAGCCCGTGGCGGGGCGGATGTCGACCGTGACCCCGAGGGCGGCGAGGGCGGGCAGGACCCGGGCGGGGGCCGGGGTCTGTTCCGGGAAGGAGACACCGGCCGGGGCCGGTGCCGAGCCGTCCGTGCCGAGGGCGCGGCGCAGGGCGAGCAGTCCGCCGACGGCGGTGAGGTGGGCCTGGCCCGCGCGGTCCTCGACGATGGCGGCGAGGGTGCGCCCGCCATGGGTGACGTCGACCCGCAGCAGCGCGGTGCCGCCGTCGCCGGGGGAGTACAGCAGGGCGCGGCGGGCGGACTGCCAGCGCTCGCCCCGGCCCCAGCGGAAGAAGCCGGTGTGCTTGGCCGCCAGCAGGGCCCGGGTGCTGAGGCCGGAGCTGAAGCCGATCCGGGTGGTGGCGGTGGCGCTGCCGAGGGTGAGCGGCAGGGTGAACTGCTCGGGCGTGTCGATCCGGGCGACCCGGGTGGGGTGGGCGCCGATCCGCACGGTGCCCGTGTCGCTCAGCGGCGCGACGGTGCTCCGGCGGCCCTCGCGGACGACCTCGTAGTCCAGCCCCAGCCGGTCCATGAACTCGACGGAGTCCGCGCCGGCCCGGTCGGCGAGGTCCCAGCGGACGGCGGTCTCGACCCGGTCCGCCCCGCCGAGCCGCTCCGCCAGGGCGGCGGCGACCAGGCTGACGACCCCGCCCATCCAGGCGGAGGAGAGCAGCACGGGCGCGGCGGGGCGCAGCAGGGCGGCCACGGTGGCGGCCCGCTGGAGGCGGACGGTCCAGCGGGTGACATCGACGTACGGGACACCGCCGGCCGTGGCGGCCCGCAGCACCCGGTCGTCCGGGTCGTTGACCACGCCCACGACGGCGCGGACCGCCGCCTCGAACGGTGCCGGGTCGCCGAGGTCCCAGCGGCGGACCGTGGCGTGTGGGGCTCCGCCGAGGTCGCCGACGAGCGCCGCCCCGCGCTCCGCGGAGCGGCCGGTGAGCAGGACGGGGTGCTCGGCCGCGACCAGGCGGGCGAGTTCGGTGCCGACCGTCCCGTAGCCGCCGACCAGCAGGACCGGGCCCTTCGGGTCGTGGGTGAGCGAGTCGGGTGCGCAGAGGTGTGCCGAGGTGGTCATGCCCGAAAAAATAGGTCACGCGACCTAAATATTCCGTCAAGGTGTCCGCCCGGTCACCAGGGCGTGGGCGTCCGCGACCAGGTCCTCGATCCGCTCCCAGTCGAGCGGCGCCAGGTCGAGCCGCACGCCGATCCAGCCCCGGTGGCCGACGTAGGGCGGGCGGAAGAACCGTTCCGGCTCCTCGGCGACGAGGAACTCCTGCGCGCCGGCCGCCGCCGGGCACCAGAACGCGAGCCGGTCGTCGTGGTGGTGATCGGCGAGCATCACGAACACCCGCGCCCGGCGGCCGGCTCCGGCGAACCAGGTCGGCTCGCCGTGGCTGACCCGCTCGTCCACCTCGGGCAGCGCCAGGCAGACGGCCCGCAGCCGCTCCACGGCCGCCGCGCCGTCGGTGTCGCCGGTGTCGCCGGTGTCGTTGGTGTCGTCGGGCACGTCGCCGGCACGCACGGTTCAGCCCGCCGAGGGTCGCGGCGCGCCCGGGTAGGTGCCGAAGTACCAGCGGTTGCCCTCGGGGTCGGCAGCGGCGAAGTCGCGCGAGCCGTAGTCCGTGTCGAACGGCGGGCCGGTGATCCGGGCCCCGGCGGCGACGGCGCGCGCGTGCAGGGCGTCCGGGTCCGCCGTGACCACGTACGCGGTGAAGGTCCCGGGGCCTCCCGGCCAGGGCTCCTCGCCCTCGGGCGTCGGTCGGTCGGAGCCCAGCATCACGCCGCCGCCCTCCGGCCACGCAAGCTCCGCGTGGGCGACGAACCCGCCCTCGCCGTAGGCGACGACCTCCTCGAAGCCGAACGCCTCCGTCAGGAAGCGGATCAGTGCCCGGGCGTCGCGGGCGCGCAGACTCGGCCAGACCTGCGGCGCGGGCGGCCTGCCGGTGCCGGTATTGGTGTCGGTGTCCATGGCGGGTACCTCCTCCGGATCGTGGCGGCCGTCCCCGGGCCGGAGCCGGGCCGGACCGCCGTCATGCCTCCCACTCTGGCGCGGGCCCGGTGGCACCGCCTTGGACGTTTCGGAACCCGACCGCGTCCGGCCCCTCCTCGGCCAGCCAGGTGCTCGGCGCGCACCCGGCCAGCGCGCGGAACTCGCGGGCCAGATGGGCCTGGTCCGCGTAGCCGCAGCGCGCCGCCAGCTCCGCGAGCCGGGGCGCCGGGCCGGGCGCGGCCAGCAGCCGGCGGGCCCGGTCGAACCTGATCACCCGGGCGGCGGCCTTCGGGCTGAGGCCGGTCTCCCGGCGGAACCGGTCCAGCAGGTGCCGTCCGCTCCACCCGGTCTCCCGGGCGAGCGCGGCCACCGGCAGGGCGCCGGCGCTGCGCCGCAGCGCGTACCAGGCCTGGACCACCTCGGGCGGCACCTGGCCGGAGGGGCGCGCCAGGCGCAGCAGCGCGCCGTCCAGCGCCGCGAACCGCTCCGGCCAGCCGGGTGCCTCCTGGACCGCCTCCTGGAGGCGGGCGGCCACCGCGCCGAGCACGGCCTCGGCCGGGACGTCCAGCCCGGACAGTTCGCCGGCCGGCAGCCCGAACAGGGCCCGCGCCGCCAGCGGGTGGACGGCGAGCTGGATGCCGGACTGCCGGCCGTCGTGGCTGATCAGCGCGGGCGCCGTGTGCAGGCCGCCGAGCAGCGTGGCGTACCGGCCGGGCGGCTGCGCCGGGTCCGGGTGGCCGGCCATGGTGAGCGGTTCGTCCAGGGTCAGGATGAAGGTCAGGTACGGGGACGGCAGGCCCCGGTGCAGGGCGGGCGGCAGACCGCGCTGGCGGTAGCCCGCGTACCAGGCCACGTACGGGCGCAGTGCCGTGGACGGCCGTACCCGGATCATCTCGTCGACCGGACCGCCCACGGCCGGCGCCGTGCCGGGCGCCCCGGCGAACTCCTCCGTCACGCCCCCAGTATCGGCCCGCCGGGAGGCCGGGGCGGCGGCCCGCGCCCCGGGCGGGCGGTGACCGCGCGTAGCCCCGGGGCGATGCGCTCGCGGACCGTCGGCGGCGTGCATAGCGTGGGAGGACCGGACCATCCGGTGCTCGGGGGGAGGAGCCTGAGGAGGAGTCCCCGTGACCACTGCTCGAGACATCATGCACCCCGGCGCCCAGTGCATCGGCGCCGAACAGAACCTCGCCGAGGCCGCCCGGATGATGCGCGACATGGGCGTCGGCGCCCTGCCGATCTGCGGCGAGGACCAGAAGCTGAAGGGCATCATCACCGACCGCGACATCATCGTGCGGTGCATCGCGGAGGGACGGGACCCGGCCGCCACCAAGGCCTCGGAACTGGGCGGTCACCTGCACTGCGTCCGTGCCGGGGACGGCATCGACACCGTGCTCCAGAAGATGGAGCAGCACCAGATCCGCCGCATCCCGGTGATCGACGGCGACCGGCTGGTCGGCATGATCAGCGAGGCGGACCTGGCGATGGGCCACCGCGAGGGCAACCGTCTGACGGACCAGCAGATCGTCGACTTCATGGACAGCGTCTACATGAAGCGGTGACGGCCGGGCCCGTCCCCCTCTCCTCGCGGCGCGGGCGCGCCCCGCCCCGCGAGGAGACCGGGTCTGCCGGAAGACACAGGTTCACGCGCTTCCGGCCGGGGTCGGCTATGACCTTCGACCAGTCTTTCGGCCGGGGAGGGGAGGGGGCCGGGATTGCGGGTACAGTCCCCGGCGATGGTCGGGAGCGGCCCGGTCGGCACTGGGGAGGATGGATGGAACGGCGCGCCGTGCGGTGGATCCCGCCCGTGCTCTACACCGTGGTCCTGGCCGGTGGATTCCACCACGCGGCGGTCGCCGCAGGGGAGTTCGGCGGTGCCCGGCTCACCGTGTTCGCCGGGGGCCTGCTGGCCCTGCTCGCCCTGGAGGCCCCCGGTCCCGGCCGGCCGCCGGCCGCGCGGCTGCCCGCGGAGCTGCTGCTGGCGGCGCGGGTGCCGCTGGTCACGGCGGTCGTGGTGGCGGACGGCTCAGGGGTGTCGTGGGCGCTGTTCGTCCTGGTGCCGTTCACCGTGTACCCGGCCTTCGGGCGCCGGGCCGCGCTGGTCTGCGCCGCCGGGTGCGTCGGGCTGCTGTCGGCCGCTCTGACCGTCCTGGCGCCGGGCTGGTGGGTGCGGCCGTCCGCCGTGTCGGACGTGCTGGTGTTCGGCCTCGGCCTGGCCCTGACGCTGTCGCTGTCCGGGGCGGCGGTGCGCGAACAGGAGGCGCGGGCGCGGCTGGCCCGTTACGCGCGGCGGATCGCCGAGTTGTCGGCCGCCGAGGAGAGCGGCCGGGCGGCGCGGGAGGCCCATGACAGTCTCGGCCACCATCTGGCCTCCGTCGGCGCGCAGTTGGAGAAGGCGGAGGCGTGCCGCGCGCTGGACCCGGAGGCCTCGGCGCGGGCCGTCGCGGACGCCCGCCGGTCGGCCGACCGGGCACTCGCGGAGGTCCGCGAGTACCACATACGCGTGGGCCGGGCGCGGTGCCGGGTGGCCCTCGGCACCGCGCCCGGCCCGATCAGCGGCTGAGCACTCCGCGGTCGAGTACGCCGGGGTTGAGCACTCAGCAGGTGAGCACCGGTGCGGCCCAGTCGGCGTGGTCGCTGTTGGTGCCGTCGCCGCCGTCCGTCACCACGAGCCGCAGCTCATTGGCCCCGGCCAGCGCCGCGGTGAGGTGCGCGACCCCGGAGGCGGCGGTCATCCGCCCGCTGTCGGCGACCTTGGTGTCGTCGGCGTAGATCTGGAAGGAGACCGAACCCCGGCCCTGCGCCTCGGCGTCCACGCCGACGTCGGTGCTCAGCGCGGAGCA
Source organism: Kitasatospora sp. NPDC008115 (assembly GCF_042957205.1). Taxonomy (NCBI): domain Bacteria; kingdom Bacillati; phylum Actinomycetota; class Actinomycetes; order Kitasatosporales; family Streptomycetaceae; genus Kitasatospora; species Kitasatospora sp. NPDC008115. The sequence goes on from NZ_JBIBHU010000005.1 coordinate 172,180, forward strand.
GGAGCCGCCGAGGTAGTAGACGATCTCGCTGAACGCGTTGACGCCCAGGCCCTTCTGGTACCTGGCGCCCCCGATGGTGATCGTGGAGCCGTCCCGGGCCTGGTTGCCGCCGTTGCTCATGTCCCGCTCGACCGGGCCCCAGCTGTTGCCCGCGGCGGACCAGGCGAGGTCGGAGAGCTGGTACGTCCCGGTGGCCGGGCCGTCGCCGCAGGCGACACGGACGTTCGCCCAGTCGGCGTGGTCCCAACTGGTGCCGTCGCCACCGTCGGTGACCACCAGTCGCAGCTCCTGCGCCCCGGTGAGGTCGGCGGTGAGCCGCTTGGCCGTGTCCTGGCCGGTGACCGGACCGCTGTCGGCGGCCTTCACACCGTCCCGGTAGACCTGGAACACCACCGACCCGTTGCCGTACGCGTCGTCGTCGATCCCCACGTCGGCGACCAGATTGCGGCAGGCGCCGCCCAGGTGGAAGCCGATCTCACTGGGGGCGTGCACCCCCAGGCCGTAGGCGTACGGGACGCCGCGCACGGTGATGGTCCGCCCGTCGCCGGCCGCGTGGTCGCCGTTGCTCCGGTCGCGCTCCACCGGGCCCCAGTGGTTGGCAACGGAGGTGAACGGCAGATCGCTCAGCCTGGTCACCCCGGTGGGCGGGGCGACCGGCGAGCCGGGGGTGACCCGGAACATCGCCGTGCCGTGCCCGGGAACGACCGCGCCGATCGCCCCGGTGCTGGTCGAACTCTGCTTGGACCACAGGTCCTTGACCGTGTAGGAGGCGGCGCCACCGATGCCCACGGCCTGCGCGGTGGTGCTGATGGTCGCGTCGTAGGAGCCCTCGTTGGTGAGGGTCACCGAACGGCTGCCGTCCGCCAGCGGCTTGCTCATCACCACGAGCCCGTTCTCCCGCGAGACCACGGAGCCCTGCCGGCCGAGCGGGTCCTGGTCCACCGCGACGACGTCCTTGTTGGTGAGGATCTCCAGGGTCTCCGGCTCGGCGGTGCGCAGGTCGGTGCCGATCATCAGCGGGGCGGCCATCTGCGCCCAGAGGCTGAAGTGGGTCCGGTACTCGGTACCGGTCATGCCCCCGTTGCCGACCTCCAGCATGTCCGGGTCGTTGAAGGCGCCGGGCTTGGCGTAGTTGGCCAGGCCCTGGTTGGCCTGCGCGATGGAGATCATGCTCTGCCAGTTGTCGCTGATGTCACCGGTGGTGCGCCAGGAGTTGCCGACCGGCTGCGCCCAGTTCCACGGACCGGTGCTGCCCCACTCGCAGATGCTGTAGAGGATCGGCCGGCCCGTTCGCTTCAGCGCCTCGCCCATGGTCCGGTAGCGGGTCTGCGCATCGAGGCCCTTGTTGTGGCAGTTGTCGTACTTGAGGTAGTCGACGCCCCAGGAGGCCCACAGGTCCGCGTCCTGCTGTTCGTGGCCGAGCCCGCCGGGGAAGCCCTTGACGTCGCAGGTGTGGTCGCCGGCGCTGGAGTAGATGCCGAACTTCAGCCCCTTGCCGTGCACGTAGTCGGCGAGCGCCTTGATGCCGTGCGGGAAGCGGACCGGGTCGGGCACCAGGTTGCCGGCCGCGTCGCGCTCGGGCAGCGCCCAGCAGTCGTCGAGGTTGACGTACTGGTAGCCGGCGGCCTTGAGGCCCTTGTCGACGAAGATGTCGGCGATGCCCTTGATCATCGCCTCGTTGAACTGGTCCCCGCAGTAGGTGGAGTTCCAGTTGTTGAACCCCATCTGCGGGGTCAGGTTGAGCCCGTTGTCGAGGGCCGCGGCCGGCGGCGCGGCGGCGAGCTGGAGACCGACGGTGAGGGCTCCGCCGCCGGCCATCAGGGTGAGCGCGGTCAGCGCGGCGGCGAAGCGACGGCGTGGCGGGGCGCCGCTGACGCGGCCGGCCACGCGGGTGGGGATGCGCAAGAGTCCTCCAGGTGAGGGAACCGAAAGGGTGGGTGCGCCAGGGGAGTTGGCTCCGGGTGGGAAGGCGGGGGCCGGGCCGGTCAGTTGAGCAGCGTCCAGGCCTGGCCGGGGGCGGCCGGGTTCGGCGGGCCGAGCACCACCGGGGAGGTCGGCGCGGCCTGCGGGGCGTCCAGGGCCAGCCCGGTGGCGACGTTGGTGATGCTGAGCGCCCCGGTGGCGGTGTTCTGCAGGACCCGCCACTTCTGGTGCGGGCTGTCGGGGTCCCAGCGGTTGAGCACCCAGGCCGCCGAGCCGGTCCCGTTGCCGCCGGTCAGCGTGCCGTGCACCTGGGTGGGCGTGTCGCAGTTGTCGGTGATGCGCACGGTGCCGTCGGGGTTCGGTGTGAACTTCCACTGCTCCGAGGTGTGCCAGTCCCACCAGGTGTTGATGCCGGTGGTCGAGCCGTCCGGCGCGGCGCACATGCCCCGCACCTCCAGGGCCTGGCCGCCGGTGCCGCCCGCGCTGATGCCGTGGTAGCGGCCGTCGCCGACGACCGCGGCCGGGACGTGGGTGGGCAGCGGCTTGAGGCGGTAGAAGGCGACCCCGTGCGCCGGCACCCAGGAGCCGACGGCGTTGGTGAAGGTGCCGGTGGCGCCGCTCCAGAGGTCCTTGACCGTGTAGCCGGGCCCGGTCAGCCCGAGGTCGGCGAGCGTGCGGGTGATGTACTGCCAGCCGGACGGGTCCTGGTTGACCAGCAGCACGGCGGTGTCGCCGTCGGCGAGTCGGCGCTTGAGCACGAGCGGTGCGGTGGCGCCGGCGGGCGGGGCGCCGACCAGGGTGGCCGGCTTGCCGAGAGGGTCCTGGTTCACGGCGATGACGTCGGCGTTCTTGTACATCGCCAGCGCGGTGTCGCTGACACCGGTGCTCCAGGTGACGCCCCGGTCGGTGTGCCGGGAGTCGGCGGCGGTACGCAGGTCGGCACCGAGGATGAAGGGGGAGGCCATCATCGCGACGATCGACAGTTCGCTGCGAGCCTCGTCGTCGGTCATCGGCTTGTGGCAAAGGCAGTTGTCGGTGGTGCCGTAGACGCCGTAGGGGGAGAGCCAGCCCGCGAACAGCATGTCCATGTCGTTCCAGCTGCCCGGCCGGACGTTGCCCGGGTACTCCAGCGCGGTCCGCAGTTGGCCGTTGTAGAGCACGCCGTCCAGGTCGGGCCCGCGGTCGCCGCCGATCCGGCACAGGTTGGCGACCTGGCCGCACCACTTCCCGGTCGGCGCGTAGCCGGGCGCCTCGAACGCGGGGGTCCCGGCCGCGACGACGACCGGATCGGTGCGGGCCGGGTCGTCGGCCGCCAGCAGGTACGGGATGCCGGTGTGCACGGGCTGGGCGGAGACGCTCAGCGTGACCCGGGGCCGGTTGCCCGCGGCGGAGGCGGCGTCCAGCTCCCGGCGGAAGTCCTGGACGCGGGCGTAGAGGGAGCGGGTGAGCTCCCGGCCGATGCCCTGGGTGTAGTAGTTGTGGCCGTCCGGCCCGGTGATCTGCGGTCCGTAGGGGCAGTCGTCGTACTTGACGAAGTCGACGCCCCAGGCCACGAAGTCGGCGGCGTCGACGCCCTCGTGGCCCAGGCTGCCGGGGCGGCCCTGGCAGGTGGTGTAGGTGGCGGTGGCGTAGAGGCCGAACCTCATGCCCTTGCTGTGCGCGTACCAGGAGAGGTACTCGACGCCGTTGAGCGTGCGGCCGCCGACGCTGCGGGAGGGGAAGCGCGCCGGGTCGGGGACCAGGTGGCCGCTGGTGACGTCGAAGCCGGTGCCGTCGGTGCCGCTGACCGGGTTGCGGGCGGCGTCGTAGAGCTGCATCGCGCCTTCGGCGGTCTTGGCGAAGTCGGCGCTCTGGCCGTCGCGGTGGCCCAGCGACCACCCGTCGTCGACGGTGACGGTGTCGTAGCCGGCCGCGACCAGGCCGCGGGAGACCATGAAGTCGATGGTCTGGACGACCTGTTCCTGGGTGACGGCGGTGCCGAGGGTGTTCCAGGAGTTCCAGCCCATGGGCGGGGTGAGGGCCTGCCCGTTCCCGACGGTCGCGGCCGTGGGTGCGGCCGCGGCGGCCGTGGCCGGGGTGGGCGTGGCCGCCGCGGGGCCGAGGGCGAGCGTGCCGAGCCCGGAGGCGGCGAGGGTCAGCGCCAGCAGGGTGCGGGAGGCGAAGCGGCGTGCGGTGCGGGGTGCGGAACGTGCTGCGGTTCTGCGCATGGGCGCTCCAGGGGGCGCGGGGTGGGGGCGCATGAGGTTCGCTGCTGAAGGGGAGCCGCAGTGATGCTTTCTGTCTCTTTTTCAAACAGAAAGCAACGCAGCATAGCCATGGCCCGGCTCGACACTCAAGGGTGCCTTTCCATTGCACGGGGCTTGACGGGCCGTCAGTGAGCCGTGTGATATTTCACATCGCGTTGAAATCTGTTTGGTTCTGCTTGATGAGGAGCAGCACTCTCCATGACCAGAAGCACCAGCCGCCGCGCCGCGGCAGGCTCCCTCGTGCTCGCCCTCGGCCTGACCGCCGCCTGCTCCGACGGGCAGGGGACGACCACCGGCAAGGCCTCGGCGGCCCCCGTCAACGGGAAGATCTCGATCACCTATCTGCAGAAGCAGGGGGACCAGGAGTACTTCATCGGCGAGGCCGCCGGGGCCAAGGCCAAGGCCGCCGAACTCGGCGTCGACCTCAAGGTGGTCAACCTCGGCAGCGACGCCAACAGGACGGTCAGCGAGGTCCAGGCGGCCGTCGCCCGGAAGACGAACGGCGTGATCATCGTCGTCCCCGACCCGGCCGTCGGGCCGCAGGTCGTACGGACCGTCCGGGACGCCGGGATCACCCTGCTCACCTCCGACGACCAGGTGTGCGCCACCGGCCCCGACCCGGCCGCCTGCGCCAAGGCCGACCTGGTTCCCCGGATCGGCTTCAGCGGCGCCCAGATGGGCGCCGAGGTCGGCCGGCGCGCCGCCGAGGAGTACACCAGGGCCGGCTGGTCGGCGGCCGACACCCGGGTCCTCTCGGCCTGGAAGCAGGACGTCACCGTCTGCGGGGACCGGGTCAAGGCCGCCAAGGAGGCCTTCGACGCGGCCGTCCCCGGCGTCCGTACCATCGACGTCGCCACCGACAACACCCCCACCGGCGCGCAGGACAAGGTCGCCGCGACCGTCACCGCCAACGCGGGCGTCAAGCACTGGGTGGTGTGGGGCTGCAACGACGAGAACGTGCACGGCGGCGTCACCGCGCTGCGCAACGCCGGCCTCGGCGCGGACGACGTGATCGGCATCGGCCTCGGCGCCTACCTCGCCTGCAAGGAGTGGGGCTCGGGCAAGCCGACCGGGATGAAGGCCGCACTGTTCATCAACGGCAAGGAGGTCGGCGCGCTCGCCGTGCAGACCCTGTACGACAAGCTCAAGAACGGAAAGGACCTCCCGGCCGAACTGTTCGCACGCGCCACCATGGTCGACGCCGCCACCTGGCAGGGCGCGGGAGTCACCTGTGGCTGACCGGGCCACCCCGGAGCACGCCGCCCCGCCGCCGCTGCCCGGCGGCACCGGCGTCCTGGCCGTCACCAAGACCTTCGGCGCCGTCCGGGCCCTGAGCGGCGTCACCCTCGACTTCCCCCGGGGCGCGGTCACCGCCCTGATGGGCGAGAACGGCGCCGGCAAGTCCACCCTGCTCAAGATCCTCACCGGCGACCACCGGCCCACCGAGGGCCGCGTGCTGCTCGACGGCCGCCCCGTCGACCTGCGCTCCCCGGCCCAGGCCCGCGCCCTCGGCATCCGGATCGTCCCGCAGGAGCCCGAGATCGTCCCGCACGTCTCGGTCGCCGAGAACGTCTACGCCGGCGCCTTGCCCACCGGCCGCGGCCGCCGGCTGGACCGCGCCGGGCTGCGCCGCCGGATCACCGCCGACCTGGAACGGCTCGGCTTCACCGGCGTCCTCGACCCCGACCTCCCCGGCTCCCGGCTCACCGCCGCCCAGCGCCAACTCGTCGAGATCATGCGCGCGCTGACCGGCGAGGCCAAGCTGATCGCCTTCGACGAACCCACCTCCTCGCTCTCCGAGCACGAGGCCGACACCCTCTTCGCGCTCATCGGCCGGCTGCGCGCCCAGGGTGTCGCGGTCGTCTACGTCTCCCACCGGATGCGGGAGATCCTCCGGCTCGCCGACCGGGTCGCCGTCCTGCGCGACGGCGCGCTGGCCGGCGTCCAGGACGCGCGCGACACCACCGAGGAGGACCTCGTACGGCAGATGGTCGGCCGCGACCTCTCCGCCCTGGCCGTCCGCGGCAACGTCGCCACCGACCGCGTCGTGCTGCGGGCCCGCGGCCTCACCACCGACCACGTGCGCGACGTCGACCTCACGGTGCGGGCCGGTGAGGTCGTCGGCCTGGCCGGACTGATCGGCGCCGGTCGCTCCGAACTCGCCCTCGCGCTCGCCGGGGACCTGCCGGTCCGCTCCGGCACCGTCACCCTGGACGGACGGCCACTGCCCGTCGGCAGTCCCGGCCGGGTGATCCGCGCGGGTGTCGGCCTCGCCCCCGAGGAGCGCAAGGCCCAGGCCCTCTTCCTGCACCGGTCGATCCGCGACAACACCTCCATCGCCGTCCTGGACCGACTGCGCCGCGGACGCTTCGTCAGGCGCGCCGCAGAACGCGCACTGGCCCGTGCGCACACGGACCGGCTGCGGGTGCGCGCCCCGTCGATCGAGCACGAGGTCCGCAAGCTCTCCGGCGGCAACCAGCAGAAGATCGTGCTCGCCCGCTGGCTGGCCCGCCGGCCCAAGCTGCTGATCCTCGACGAACCGACCCGAGGCATCGACGTCGGCGCCAAGGCCGAGATCCACCGCATCATCGCCGACCTGGCCGAGGAGGGCGTCGCCCTGCTGGTGGTCTCCTCCGAACTGCCCGAACTCCTGGGCCTGGCCGACCGGATCGTGGTCCTGCAGAACGGGCGGGTCACCGGCGAACTCGACCGCGCGGACGCCACCGAGGAGGCCGTCCTCCAGCTCGCCATGGCCGACGACATCACCGCGGCCGGTGCCACCGCCCGCCCCACCTCCCCGGGAGCACCCTCATGACCGGCGCCACCACCCCGCCCGTCACCACCCCGCCCGCCGTCGGCCGGCCCGGCCGGGCCGGCCCACCGGGGAAGGGCGGCCGTCCGCTCGCCCTGCTCGCCGGCATCGGCGGCCAGAACCTCAGCCTGCTCGGCGCCCTCGCCCTGGTCCTCACCGTCTTCGGCCTGCTCGACGACAACTACCTCGGCTGGACCAACCTCCAGGTGATCGCCGAGGCCGCGACCATCACCGGTCTGCTCGCCGTCGTCCAGACCGTGGTGATCATCTGCGGCGGCCTGGACATCTCGGTCGGCTCACAGGCCGGGCTGGCCTCGGTGGTCAGCGCCATGGCCTTCACCTCGGCGGGGTCGAACGCCCTCGCCGGAACGGCCGCCGCGGTGGGGGTCGGCGTGCTGGTCGGCATCGTCAACGGCCTCGTCATCGTCCACGGCCGGGTCAACGCGACCATCGCCACCCTGGCCGGCCTCGCCGCCTACAAGGGCGTCGCCCAACTCCTCTCCGACGGGCGGGCGCAGGGCTACGTCCTCGGCGACCCGGTGTTCGTCTTCCTCGGCCGCGGCCGGATCGCCGGACTGCCCGTCATGGTCTGGATCCTGATCCTGGTCGCGCTCGCCGTGCACGTGCTGCTCACCTGTACCGACCTCGGCCGCAACCTCTACGCGATCGGCGGCAACGACACCGCCGCCCGGCTGGCCGGCATCGCGATCAACAAGTACCTGGTCGCCGTCTACGCCCTGATCGGCGCGGTCGCCGCGCTCGCGGGCATCCTGCTCACCGCCCGCACCGGATCCGGCCAGCCGGTCTCGGGCAGCGAGGGCCTGGAACTCAAGGCGATCACCGCCGCCGCCCTCGGCGGCTGCGCCCTCAAGGGCGGCCGGGGCGGCGTGGTCGGCACCCTGCTGGCCGTCGCCCTGCTCGGCGCACTGGAGAACGGCCTCACCGTCCAAGGCGTCAACGCCTTCTGGCAGAACGTCGCCCAGGGCTCGCTGCTGGTGGCGGCGGTGGTCGTCCAGCAGTCCCGCTCCGGCGACCGCGCGGTCGGCCTGCCGGGCTAGTGACGTGAGCCGGAGATCCGCCGGCAGTAGGGCCCGCCGTCAAACCCCCGCCTGCCGCGCGACGCGCCCCCAGCCTGGCGGTCGGGAGGGGGCCCGGGGCATGGATGCCCTTGGCCTTTGGCGGGGTGGGGCCCGGTGCCGTGTTGATGTGGGTTGCCGGTGGCCTTCAGCGTGGCGGCCGGGAGGTGCCCTCACCGCGTGGGCTCCGGCCCCAGCCTTCGGCCGGGAGGGGCCCCACCTCCGTGCCGCCGATGCACGCACCCGGACGCCGGCGGCGGAGCGGACGTGTCAGGAGAGGGTCGCGGCGAGGAGGGCGACGTTGCCGCCGCCGTACTCGCGGGTCATGGTGAGCCGGACCTCCAGCGGCCGGGACGGGTCGGTGGGGCGGAAGGTGATGGTGTAGACGAGGTAGTAGTTCGCGTTGAGCCGGTTCGGTTCGATGTCGGCGTCGTCGGTGTAGACGGGGCCGCCGCCGTCGCGGAACGAGGCGGCGCAGTGCAGGGCGGCCTGGTGGTGGCCGGCGTAGAGGCGCAGGGTCCGGACGGACGTGCCGCCGGGCACGAGGATCAGGAAGCCCGCGCCCGGCCCGCCCTGGTAGACGACGGACCGGGCGTCGCGGGCGGAGGCGTACGGGGTTCCGCCGTGCCAGGCGAAGGAGACGGGTTGCTCGCCGTCGTGGATCCGGACGGCCGGGTCGGTGCCGAGCGTGGCGAAGTTCCCGATCAGGAGGGTGCCGGCGCGGCGGACGACGCAGTACGGGTTGTAGGTGCACCGGGCCGCGGGGTTCTGCGGGAAGCGTTCGGGGGCGGTCGCGTCGGAGGGCTGGTAGCCCCACTGCACCCAGTCCAGGGCGCCCTCGGCGGAGAGGTCCACCTCGGCGGAGCTCAGCGAGGCGCGCGAGCCGGTCAGGGTGCCGGCGACCGCGGTTCCGCCGCCGCCCAGGACCTCAGGGGCGAGCAGGTAGCCGGTGAGGGCGGCGGCGATGGTCAGCGCCACCGCGGGCGCGAACCTTCGCGCCCGCTTCCGTACGGGTGCGGCGACCGGCACGACCGGTGCGGCCTGCTCAACCGGAGTGACCGGAGCGACCCGCGCGGCGGCGTTGCGGGCGAAGACGAACTCCCCGGCGGCTCCGCTCAGGACGCCGGTCGGCACCGGCTTGCCCTCGCGCTCCAACCGGTCCCGCAGCAGCCGGAAGAGCAGACCGACCGTCAGCACCTCCGGCCCGCCCGGGACCCCCTCCTCGACGATCTCGGCCAGGCAGCGGGTGAACACGGTGTGCGGACGCCCGTCCGCGGAGCGCTCCTCGAACCGCGCGCTCCGGTAGGGCCCGGCGGCGCCGATCAGCGCGCCGCCGGGGGTGCGGGCCAGCCCGATGAGGTCGCCGCCGGCCGCCAGCCGCCCGTCGGGGGAGACGGCGAGCCCGGCGTGGCAGCAGTCCAGCAGGACGATCGTGGTGGTGGCGCGACTGGCCCGGAGGGCGTGCCGCACCGCCTTGTACGGCAGGCTGGTGGTGGCGCGCCGGTCCGCGTCCTCCCGCGTCCCGGGCAGGGCCAGGCAGAGCTCGTCCGCCTCGTCGGCCTGGCCGTGGCCGACGAAGTAGAACAGCGCGGTGTCACCGGCCCCGCTGAACAACTCGACCAGCAGATCCGGCAGGTTGACCTCGCCGGGGACGTCCGCCAGCACGGTGACCCGGTCCTCCGGCCAGCCGCACAGCTCGCCGGTGAGCAGCCGGCGCATCCGGTCGAGGCTGTGCTCGGCGGCCTCCACCGGTCTCAGGTGCCGGTACCGTGCGGTGCCGACGAGGACGGCGGTCGAGCGCGAGAAGTCGCGGACCGGGCGGTCACTCACCGAGCAGGCGCTCCAGGACGGGCAGCACCTCGTCGACGTTCTCCGCGTCCAGGACGATCGTGCGCCCCTCGTGGACGATCTCGATGTGGAAGTGCTTGCGGCGCGAGCGGATGAAGTCGGGCAGGATCCGCAGCGCGGCCACGATCCCCGAGGTGCCGCCGAGGACCGCCAGCACGTCCAGCGCGCCCTGCTCGCCCGGGCCGGGTGTGCCGGCCGTCCGCGCCACCTCGAAGCCGGCCCGGCCGTCGCTCAACCACCGCTCCAGCGAGGTGAGCTGGGACGGGTCCGAGGCCGAGAGCTCGATGCGCTCCGGCCTGCCGGGTGATTCGGATCGCTCGGATGTCATGGCACCCCCACGCCAACGCCCCACCGGCCGTCACCGGGCCGGACCGCCGCCAGTGTGGCAGAACGCCGGGCCGCCGGCAGTGGTATTCGCCGCGAAATCCCGTGCCGGGAAAGGGTCGTGCCCGTCCGGGGTCAGTCCGACGGGACCGGTGCCACGACCAGTTCGCCGACGGTCTCCGCCAGGGCGGCGCGGGCCTCGGCGTGCAGGCCCGAGTCGGTGACGAACACGTCGATCTCGTCGAGGGCGGCGAAGCCGCTGAGCGCGACCACGCCCCACTTGGTGTGGTCGGCCACCACGGCGACCCGGCGCGCGGAGGCGATCAGCGCCCGGTTGGTCTGCGCCTCGGCGAGGTTGGGCGTGGTCAGACCGGACTTCTCGCAGACCCCGTGCGCACCGAGGACCAGCAGGTCGACGTGGAGCGAGCGGACCGCCTGGTCGGCCAACGGGCCGACCAGCGCCGCCGAGGGGGTGGGCGAGCCGCCGGTCAGCAGCAGCGACGGCGCGCCCGCCGCCGGCTCGTCGCCCGCCGAGCGGATCAGTTCGGCGACCGGCAGCGAGTTGGTGACCACGGTGAGGCGCGGTACGTGCAGCAGTCGGGCGGCGACCGCGTACGCCGTGGTGCCCGCCGCGACGGCGATCACGCTGCCAGGCTCCACCAGGGTCGCCGCGGCCTCCGCCACGGCGGCCTTCGCGGCCGACTCCAGCGCCGACTTCGCCTCGAACCCGGGCTCGTCGATGGCCGTTCCCGAGGCGGCGACGGCTCCGCCGTGCACCTTCTTCACCACGCCCGAGCGGTCCAGGGCGTCGAGGTCGCGGCGCACGGTCATGTCGGAGACGCCCAGCTGTTCGACCAGCTCGGCGACGCGCACGGCCCCGCTGCGGCGCACCATCTCGGCGATCATCGCCTGGCGCTGATGGGCCAGCAGCCCGTTGTCGGCCAAGGCCCCACTCCCTCACACCCGCTGTCGCGCCCCGGGGACCGGGCGGTCCGCGGGTCCGTCAAGGATACTGGCCGACCGCGGCGGGCCGCCCGGCGCCGGACGTCGGGGAGCGCGGGCCGTCCGGATGCTGGAAACCGATCTTCGGCCGGCCCGTCCGAAGGCAGAATCCCCCTATGGGAAAGGCCTACGAGAAGATCGACGACCGCTTGCGCGCGTTCATCGAGGCACAGCCCGTCTTCTTCGTGGCGACCGCACCGCTCGCCGCCGACGGGCACGTCAACCTGTCACCCAAGGGCCGTTCCGGGACGCTCGCCGTGCTCGACGAACTCACCCTCGCCTACCTGGACTTCGGCGGATCGGGGGCGGAGACCGTGGCCCACGTGCGGGAGAACGGGCGAATAACCCTGATGTGGTGCGCCTTCGACGGTCCGCCGAAGATCCTCCGGGTGCACGGCCAGGGCGAGGCCGTCTTCCGCGACGACCCGCGCTTCGCCGGGCTGCTCGCGCGCTTCGACCCGGCGGCGGACGGGCCCTCGCTGCGCGCGATCGTGCTGGTGGTGGCCGAGCGGGTCGGCGACTCCTGCGGCTACGCCGTCCCGTTGATGGACTACCGGGAGGAGCGGGAACTGCACGCGCAGTACTTCGGGCGGCAGACGGACGAGGAGTTCAACGGCTACTGCGAGCGCAAGCCGCACGTGGCCGTCAGCCTCGACGGCCTGCCCGCGATCCCGCTGCCGCTCCCCGCCCGCCCGGGAGCCGTCGGCTGACGCACGCGGGCGGCGGAGGGGGCCCCGTACAACGCACGACGCCGCTGGACTCCGGCCGGCCCTTCGCGGGCCCGGCCGAGTACAGCGGCGTTGTCGTGGCGCTCCCCGGGGAGGGGAGGCGGCGGGGTCTTACTTGGTCAGACCGGCCTTGACGGAGCACACCGGCCAGGCGCCGGGGCCCTGCGCGGCGAGGACCTTCTCGCCGACGGCGATCTGCTGCGCCTTGGTGGCCTGGTGGGCCTGCGGGGCGTAGGCGGTGCCACCGAAGGCGGCCCAGGTGCTGGAGGTGAACTGCAGACCGCCGTAGAAGCCGTTGCCGGTGTTGATGGCCCAGTTACCGGTGGCCTCGCACGCGGCGACCTTGTCCCACACGGAGACCGGGGCGGCGGAGGCGCTGTTGGCCGCGACGAGGCCGGCCACCGGGAGGGCGGTGAGCGCCCCGGCCATCAGAGCCATCCGGACGCGGTTGCGACGCTTGGTGGCGGTGGTGGTGGTGGCAGCGGTGGTCTCGTTACGGAAGGTCATGGGTTTCCTTTCGGAGAGGGTTTGCGAGCGCGCGGAACCAGGCCCTCGGAAGGCCGTCGGTTTCGGGGACACGCACTCGCGTGGTTCGGCACCGTGCTGCTCCGGGGCGGTGAGGCCCTGGTGAGCGGCTTGCTCGGTGCAACGCATTCGAAGTTACGGGGGCTGTGGGGGCGTTTCAAGGAATCGCAGGTTTAGCCACGTCAGAGCGGGGTTACCGCTAGTAAGGATCAAGAAAATGGGTGGATTTGAAGGTAAATGTTCCGATTTTCAAGATCAAACCTTTGATGAAAGTGGCCTGGACCACGTTCCGGGCGCTGTGAGGCCGCGCACACGGTCGACGGCGAGTGACGGACCCTCGTCGCGCCGTGCAGAAATCGGGCCCTCCCGCGGTCCCGCGCCGACCGTCCTGGTGGCCCGCACCACAGCCCTCACCCGTCGTGCCCCCCGTCGTCACCCGCCGTGTCCGCAATAGCCTCGGGCCATGAGCAACGAGAGCGATGCGGAGCGGGACGAGCCGGTCTTCGACGCGGGGGAGCCGGACGCGGCCGTCGCCCCGGCCGGGTTCGAGCTGGGCACCGACGGCCCCAAGATGATCCTGGCGGGCCTGGACGGCTCGGACTCCTCCTGGCGGGCCACCGCCTACGCGGCCGGCCTGGCCAGGAGGCAGAACGCCACCCTGGCGATCGCCTACATCCAGCCCGTCCTGGGTGCGGCCACCGCGCTGGCCGGCGCGGCCGTCGAGGAGACCACCCGGGAGATCGCCGAGGAGCTGCTCACCGCGATCCGGGAGGCCGAGCACCGGCTGCGCGACGTCTGGCGGGTGGACTGGCGCTTCCTGACCGTGCGCGGAGACCCGTACTCGGGGCTGGCGCGGCTGGCGGACGAGTTGCGGGCCGACGGCGTGGTGGTCGGCGCCTCCGAGCAGGCCGGGCACCGGGTGATCGGCTCGGTCGCGGTGCGGCTGGTCAAGGCGGGCCGCTGGCCGGTCACCGTGGTCCCGTAGCAGCGGTCCGGTAGCAGCGGTCCCGTATCGGCTCCGGGGAGCGGAGAAGGAGAGAGGGCTGCGCCCCGGGTGGTTCCGGGGGCGCAGCCCTCTGTGGTGCGGAAGGGGGGGCGGGCGGCGGTCAGAGGATGGAGAGGCCGTTGCCGCAGACGTTGATCGGGATGCTGATCGGGATCTGGATCTGGTTGCCGGACAGCACGCCCGGGGAGTTGGTCACCACGCCGTAGGCGTAGGCCCCGCCCTCGTTGATACAGGTGGTGCCACCGCCGCCGAGGGAGGAGGTGGGGGACTGCAGGTGGGCGGGGGCGTGGTGCACGGGCTCGTCGCAGTCGCCCGCGAAGGCGGGACCGGCGGACAGGACCGCCAGCGCGGTGCTGAGACCGGCGGCGAGCAGGTACTTCCTGGTGTTGGTCATGCCGAAGGAATAGCCAGCCGACACGCTGAAGAAGACATAATCCGACCATCCGATCACCCGATCGCAGTCGGAAACGCACACCGATGCAGGAGTGCCGCCACCCGCCCGGGTCACCCGTCTGGCGCGCCCGCTCCGCCGTCCCCTGCTCCGCCTTGTCCCGGCCCGGACCCGGGCCGGAACGGGACCCCGGCCCCGTGCGCCCGGGACCGCTCCTCCCCGACGCTCTATGCACGGCGACGGCCCGGACCGAACGGGCCCCGGCCGCCCCGCCGCCACCACGGCACGAACGGGAGACCCGCATGTACGCACACTGGGGCACCTTCACCAAGAACGACACCCTCGCCGACTGCCTCGGCCTGGCCCAGACCGCGCTGCTGCGCCAGGGCTTCCAGGTCTGGGACCTCGCCGGCGACGGCGACTACCAGGTGATCGGCGGCACCGCGGACGTCATCGCCACCGTCGTCTGCGTCCCGCAGTCCGGAAACGTCTGGCTGACCGTCAGCGCCTACTCCACCGACTCGGCGCTCGCCGAGCGCACCCGCAACGACGTGCGTGCGTACATCGTCAACTCGGTCCGGATCGACTGACCGGGCGGCCGGCCGGGCGACGGGCGGGGGACCGGCCGTGCCCGGCGGACCGCGGACCCCGGGGCGGCGAACCCGGCCCCGGGGCCCGCACCGGCCCGGCGATAGGGTGCGTGACCATGACGGACACCTCGGTCGATCCGCCCCGGACACCGCGTCGCCACCCCTCCGGAGCGGGCGAGCCGGCGCGCCCCGCCGCACGGCCGGCCCACCGCCCCGGCCGCCGGACGGACGACGCGAACGCCACCACCGCCACCACCACCGCCGCCACCGCCGCCACCCGCTCCGACGCGGGCCCGTCCGGCACCGACCTGCACCTCGACCTGCCCGCCACCGGCAGCCGCCGATCCGCCCTGATGGCCGCCCTGCGCGAGGCGATCCGCAGCGGCCGGCTCGCCCCCGGCACCCGGCTGCCGCCCTACCGCACGCTCGCCGCCGACCTCGGCATCGCCCGCAACACCGCCGCCGACGCCTACGCCGAACTGGTCGCCGAGGGCTGGCTCACCGCCCGTCAGGGCTCGGGCACCGCCGTCGCCGAACGCGCCGAACCCGTCGCCGCCAACCGCGCCCGCCGCGCCTCCCGGCCCCCGCGCCCCGCCCACGACCTGCGGCAGGGCCGGCCCGACGCCGCCGCCTTCCCGCGCGGCGCCTGGCTCGCCGCCGGGCGCCGCGCGCTGACCGCCGCGCCCAACGAGGCCTTCGGGCCCGGCGACCCGCAGGGCCGGCGCGAACTGCGCGAGGTCCTCGCCGACTACCTCGCCCGGGCCCGCGGGGTGCGGACCGACCCGGACCGGATCGTGGTCTGCTCCGGTTTCGCCCACGCGCTGCGACTGCTCTTCGACGGCCCGCGCGCGGTGCTCCCCGCCCGGAGCACCGGCCCGCTCGCCGTCGAGGGCTACGGGCTCGCCTTCCACCGCGGCCTGCTGGACGCCGCCGGGGTCACCACCGTCCCGCTCCCGCTCGACGAGCACGGCGCCCGGGTCGGCACCCTGGTCCACCACCCCGAGGCCCGTACGGCGCTGCTCACCCCCGCCCACCAGTTCCCGACCGGGGGACCGCTGCACGCGGGCCGCCGGGCGGCCGTGGTCGACTGGGCGCGCGGGCGTGGCGGCCTCGTCCTGGAGGACGACTACGACGGCGAGTTCCGCTACGACCGGCAGCCGGTCGGCGCGCTGCAGGGCCTGGACCCGGAGCGGGTGGTCTACCTGGGGACGGCGAGCAAGAGCCTGAGCCCCGCCCTGCGGCTGGGCTGGATGGTGCTGCCCGACCACCTGGTGGACCGGGTGCTCGCCGCCAAGGGGGAGCGCGAGGGCTGGGCGAGCGCGCTGGACCAGCTGACCCTGGCGGAGTTCATCGACTCGGGCGGCTACGACCGGCACGTGCGGCGGATGCGCCGGCGCTACCGCGACCGCCGCGACCGGCTGGTCGAAGCGCTGGCCGAGCGGGCCCCGCACATCGAGGTCACCGGGATCGCCGCCGGACTGCACGCGGTGCTCCGGCTCGCGCCCGGCACCGAGCGCTCGGTGCTCAAGGCGGCCGTCTACCGGGGGCTGGCCCTGGACGCTCTGGCCGACTTCCGGCACCCGCTGCTCGCACCGGAGGCGATGCCCGCGGTGGACGGTCTGGTGGTCGGCTACGCGACCCCGCCCGACCACGCCTACCCGGCGGCGCTGGAGGCGCTCTGCGCGATCCTGCCGCCACCGCTCTGACGGGCGCGCCGGGAGGCGCCGGTCGACCGACGGGAGCGGCCGTCCGGAGCGGCCGTCCGGGGCGGCCGGCGCCACGCGCGGGCGGGCGCGGAGGGTAGGGCTCCGGCGGCCCGGCCGCGCGGGGAACCGGAGGGTAATGGCCCCCGCGTCCGCTCCCCGGTCATATGCCGGTACGGACCGTTGCGGAGCACGCCGCCGGTGCCCGGGCGGCCGCCTAGGCTCTTTGGTCATGCGCACTTCATTCCTGAGCCGTCTCGGCCTCCCCGCTGTCCTCGCCTTCCTCGTCGCCCTTCTGCTGTCGGCGACCCCCGCCCAGGCCGGCACCCCGCTGCTGTCCGTCTCCGTCGACAAGACGACCGCCACCCCGGGCTCCGCCGTCACCCTGACGCTGACCCTGACGAACTCGCACGACACCGCCGCCCAGTTCGTCTACGAGTCCATCCAGCCGACCTACAACACCACCCTGAACACCGGCCTGAAGTACGCCTTCTCCTCCTGTGGCGGCAACGTCACCAGCTGTGACACCGGCGCCACCAACGGCCTGGTCCACCACTCCGTCCCGGTCGCGGCCGGCGCCACCACCACGGTCACCCTGACCTACACCATCGGCACCGACTCGGTCTGCGGCAACGGCGCGCGGATCGACTTCTACACCTACCTCTACTACGAGTACGCGAACGGCACCGCCAACGACTCCGGCATCTTCCAGGTCCCCGGCAACGAGGTCGTCTGCGCCTGACCGTCGGCGCCTGATCGTCCGCAGCCCGCTCCCTTCCGTGACTCCCCGTCAGGTGCCGGTCGCCCCCGTAGCGGCACCTGACGGGGCCTTCGGCGTCCCGGGCGCGACCGGCGTTGTCGGACCCCCGTGGCAGGCTTGGCGCATGGCCGAACCCGTGACCACCGACAGCCCCGTGACCGCGCCCGGAGAGGGCGCGCCGCCGATACCCGGAGAGGTCGCGGAGCTGATCCGCGCCCGGGCCGGCGAGCGGCTGGCACCGCTGGTCCACGGGCTGTTCCGCTCCTCCCTCGTCCTCGACCCGGTGCAGGACGCGGACGGTACGGACGGCGGGGTCGCCGCCGGGCGGCTCGGCGGGCTGCCCGCCCTGCCGGAGGGCACCGCCTGGCCGGAGTACGCCGACCGCCCGATGCAGCTGCTCGCCGAGCTCGACTGCGCGGCGCTGGCCGCGGCCTTCGGGGCCGCCGGACCGGACACCGGCGGCTGGCCGCTGCCCGCCGAGGGACTGCTGCTCTTCTTCCACGACGAGTGGCTCGCCGACTTCACCGGCCGCGGTTGCCGCGTCCTGCACGTGCCCGCCGGGGCACCGCCGCGGCCCGCACCGGCCGCCGAGCGGGGCGCGCCCGCCGTCCCGGCCGTGCCGGTCGGGGCCGCCCGGGCGCTGTCCGCGCCGTCCTACCAGGACCGTGAACTGGAGCGGCTGTTCCCCGACGACTTCCTGGTCGCCCTCGACCTCGCCCAGGACCTCGCCGAACAGCTGCCCCGCCCGGCGGTCCGGGTGCTCGGCTGGTGCGACACCGACACCGGCCGCCCCGAGGGCCACCGCCCGCTGCTCCAGATCGACAGCGGCGTCCTGGACGCCGACTGGGGCGAGTGCGTCAACGTCTCCTTCTGGATCACCCACGACGACCTCGCGGCCGGCCGCTTCGACCGGGTCCGGCAGGGCTTCGAGATCGCCTGACGGGCGGGGGCCGCCCCTCGGGTCCTACGCTGGGAGGAGGCCCGGGCGCGCCGCCGGCCCGGGCGCGGCCGGAGCGTGCGGCGGAGCGGTGGGACGGACGTGGCCCCAACGACAGACCCGGACCCCGGGCACCCGGAGCGACCCGGGCGGCCCGGGAACTCCGAGCGGGCCGGGGGCGCCGGGGGCGCCCCCGTCGCCGAGCTGATGCGCTCGATGCGCGCCCACCCCGCCCGGATGCCCGAGCTGCTGGCCGTCTTCGCCGTGCGCCACCGCGGGCCGCGCGCCGCCCGCCGGATCGCGGCGCTGCGGGCGTCCCACCCGGACGCCTCCGAACCGGAGCTGGCCCGGCGGGCCGTCGACCACGCCCGGCGGGTCAGCCAGAGCGAGGGCGCCTTCGTCGCCGGCCCCTTCCTCTGGATGGCCCCGTTCGCCTTCTGCACCGCGCTGCTGGCCCAGGGGCAGCTGATGCTGGAACTCGCCGCCCTCGCGGGCAAGGACCCCACGGCCCGGGCCCGGGCCCCCGAGCTGCTCGTGCTCCAGGGGGCCCACCCGGACCTCGCCTCCGCCGAGCGGGCCCTCGCGGCCGGCCCGCCGCCCAGGCCCGGCCGGACCGGCCGGTTCCGGGGGTTCGGCGCGTTGCTGTGGCGGATGGCCCGCCTGCTCGGGCTGACCAGTGAGGACGTCGTCCCGCCGCCGTCCCGCTGGCGTACGGCGGTGGACTGGGGACTGCTCGTCCTGGTGCTCCTGGTGGGTACCGTCGCCCCGCTGATCTGGCTCCCCTACATGGCGTTCTCCTACAACCGGGCCACCGACCGGCTGGCCGACCGCGCGGTCGCCTTCCACTTCGGCGGGGCGCCCGCCGACCGGCCCGGCACCTCCCGGGACCGGGCCGCGCCCGGGATGGTGGCCGCCGCCGGCCGGGTCCTGCTGGCGCTGCTCCTCCCGCTCGCGGCGGTGGGGGTGCTGCTGGTCGCCGACATCCGGCTCGCCGACAGCCGATGGCCGGTCATGGCGCTGGTGCTGATCGCGCTGTCCGTCATCGTGAGCGGCCTGTGGTGGATCGCCGCCAGGCGCGCCCCGAACCGGCCGCGAGGGCCGTCGCCGAGCCCCGAGGTGGTCTCAACCACCCAACCGCCCGGTCCCCCTGACGAGGGCTCACGGCGCGAAGGTTAGGCTGCCCGCAGGGCCGCGGGGAGCGGCCGGGAGAAGGGTGACACGGGTGCGAACCGTACAAGACCAGGGTGTGAACGACGACCCCGCGGGCGGCCGTCGGCCGAAGCTCCGCGCGGTCCCCGGCCACCGGCTGGCGGGGCTGCCGCAGCTCGCGGAAGCGGACGAGCGGCTGCGGCACGAGATCGCGGTGGTCGCGTCCGTCCTGCCGTTCAAGGTGAACAACCACGTGCTGGACGAGCTGATCGACTGGGGCCGCGTCCCCGACGACCCGATGTACCGGCTGACCTTCCCGCACCGGGACATGCTCCCGCCGGAGATCTTCGAACGGATCTCCGCACTGCTCACCGGGGGCGCCTCCCGGGAGCGGCTGGCGGAGGCGGTCACCGCCGCCCGGCGGGCGCTCAACCCGCACCCGGGCGGGCAGCTGGAGGAGAACATCCCGCAGCTGAACGGCCGCCCGGTGCCGGGGCTCCAGCACAAGTACCGGGAGACGGTGCTGCTCTTCCCGGCACAGGGACAGAGCTGCCACGCCTACTGCGGCTACTGCTTCCGCTGGGCGCAGTTCGTCGGCGAGCCGGACCTGCGGCAGAGCCTGCCGGGCCCGGCGACCGCGCTGGAGTACCTCAGCGCCCACCGCGAGGTCTCGGACGTGCTGATCACCGGCGGCGACCCGCTGATCATGTCCACCGCCCGGCTGGCCGGCTACGTCGAGCCGCTGCTCGGCCCCGGCACCGAGCACCTGCGCACGATCCGGCTGGGCACCAAGGCGCTGGCCTGGTGGCCGCACCGGTTCACCACCGACCCGGACGCCGACGACCTGCTGCGGCTGTTCGAACGCGCGGTCGCCGCCGGCCGGCAGGTGGCGGTGATGGCGCACGTCAGCCATCCCCGCGAGCTGGCCGGGGAGGCGGTGCGGGCGGCCGTCGCGCGGATCCGCTCGACGGGCGCGGTGATCCGGGCGCAGGCGCCGCTGATCCGGCACGTCAACGACGATCCCGCGGTGTGGGCGGGGCTCTGGCGGGACATGGTGGGCCTGGGCATCGTGCCGTACTACCTGTTCGTCGAACGCGACACCGGGGCCAGTTCCTACTTCGAGGTGCCGCTGGCGCGGGCGGTGGGGATCTACCGGGACGCCGTTCGGCAGGTGTCGGGGCTGGAGCGGACGGCGCGCGGGCCGGTGATGTCGGCCGGCCCGGGGAAGGTCTGCGTGGACGGGGTGGCCGAGATCGGTGGCGAGCGGGTCTTCGTCTGCCGGTTCCTCCAGGCCCGCGAGGCGGACCGGGTGGGCCTGCCGTTCTTCGCCCGCTACGACGAACGGGCCACCTGGTTCGATCAGTTGAGGCCGGCCTCGTTCGAGCGCAGGCCGTGGTTCGCCGAGGAGCCCGCGCTGGTCTGATCCGGGCCCGTGGCGGACCTGCCATCGCACTATGTTCGAATGTCGCACAAGCGTTCGACGAGCCTGCGCCCCACCGGCTGGGGTGCGGGCCTTCGCGCTCCTCTGTTCGGGTGGGGTGAATCGTTCCTACGTCTGGGTGATTCGCATGCGCAGAAACGTGCAGCCCCGGTCGGGCACGGTCCTCGGATTCAAACCTTCCGATCGGAGAGATTCACCCTATCGGGGGGCGCTTGGTTGCGCTGCGGGGTTGCACGGGCCTTGGTGATCTAGGGTTCCGATGGATCGCCCGAGCGGGGCGCACCGCATCGCGAAGGCCGCCAACACTCCAACCGATACGCGTATCTGATGATCCGTCGAAACAGATTCCCCGGCTGTCGCCGGTCGTCCGGCGGGTCGGCGTGACCCGATCACACTAAGGAGAGCCCTGCCGATGTCCGTGGAGACGACCACCCCGGAGACACCGCAGGTGGCCCAGCAGTCCAGCCTGACGACGGCCGCTGCCCGCAACCTTGCGACGACCACCAAGTCCGCACCGCAGATGCAGGAGATCACCTCCCGCTGGCTGCTCAAGGTGCTTCCCTGGGTGCAGGCCGCCGGTGGCGCCTACCGGGTCAACCGCCGGCTGACCTACACCGTCGGCGACGGCCGGGTGGAGTTCATCAAGACCGGCTCGGAGGTCCGGGTCATCCCGCTGGAGCTCGGCGAACTCGCCCTGCTGCGCGGCTTCGAGGACGAGGCGGTGCTGACCGCGCTGGCCGACCGCTGCGAGCAGCGCGACTTCGGCCCTGGCGAGGTGCTGGCCGAGCGCGGCGAGCCCGCGGACCGCATCTTCCTGATCGCGCACGGCAAGATCAACCAGATCGGCACCGGCAAGTACGGTGACGAGACGGTGGTCAGCGTCCTCGGTGACGGTGACCGCTTCGGGGAGCACGCGGTACTGGACCCGGCCGCCGTCTGGGAGTTCACCGCCAAGACGGTGACCGCCGGCACCGTGCTGTCGCTGGCCCGCCGGGACTTCGAGCGGATCCGTGACGACTCGGCCGCCCTCCAGGAGCACATCGAGGCGTTCCGCGCCCTGCCGCTCCAGGCCCAGAACGAGCGCGGCGAGGCCGAGATCGCCATGTCCGCGGGCCACCACGGCGAGTACCAGCTCCCCGGCGCCTTCGTGGACTACGAGCTCAAGCCGCGCGAGTACGAGCTGAGCGTCGCCCAGACGATCCTCAAGGTGCACACCCGGGTCGCCGACCTCTACAACCAGCCGATGAACCAGATCGAGCACCAGCTCCGGCTGACCATCGAGGCGCTGCGCGAGCGCCAGGAGCACGAGCTGGTCAACAACCCGGAGTTCGGCCTGCTCAACAACGCCGACTTCGACCAGCGGATCCAGACCCACTCCGGCCCGCCCACCCCGGACGACCTGGACGAGCTGCTCAACCGCCGCCGCGACCCCGACTACCTGCTCGCCCACCCGCGGGCCATCGCCGCGATCGGCCGCGAGCTGAACGCGCGCGGGCTCTACCCGCACCACGTCGACCTCGGCGGGCAGCAGGTGCCGGCGTGGCGCGGCGTTCCGATCCTGCCGTGCAACAAGATCCCGATCAGCAAGGAGAACACCAGCTCGATCCTGGTCATCCGTACCGGCGAGGACAACCAGGGCGTCATCGGCCTGCACCAGACCGGAATCCCGGACGAGTACCAGCCGAGCCTGTCCGTCCGGTTCATGGGCATCGACGAGAAGGCGATCATCTCCTACCTTGTGAGTGCCTACTACTCCGCCGCGATCCTGGTTCCGGACGCGGTGGGTGTGCTGGAGAACGTCGAGATCGCGCACGGGCGCCGCTGAGGCGCAGCAGCTCGGGCGGGCCGTCCCCGGAGGGCCCGCCCCGGGCCGGGCGTAACCCGGTCCACCGCATGATCGTTTAACCGGATGCCGGAAGGCCCGCCCTCGCGGCGGGCTTTCCGGTGTCGGCCCTCCTCCCGGCGCGGCCGACCTCCTGCCGACACGAGAGGTGCACGGAGCCCATGCCGCAGCCCCAGCCGCCCCGGCGGATACCGATGGAAGGGCCGTCGTGACCGCGGACCGGAGCCCCGCGCCCGTCGCGGCCGGGCACGGTGCCGCCGACGGCCCCCGGGTGCGACGGATCCGGCTGGCCGGCGCGGCCGCCGGTGTGGCCGCGCTCTGCGCGGTGCTGAGCGGCTCGGCGGGGGCCCGTTCCACGGCGGCCCAGCACGGTGGCGGGCACCCGCACGGGCCGGTCGTCGAGACCTGTGTCACCGTCGGGGCGGCCGTCGCGGCCGGGGTCGGCCGGGACGGCGTGGACGTCGAGGTGGACGCGGACGTGGCGGTCGGTGTGGATGTCGACCTGTCCGGGATCCTGCACCACCCGCACCCGCACCCGCACCACCACCTGCACCCGCACCCGCCGAAGCCGACGCATCACCACCCGTGCCCGTCGCCCAAGCCGTCGCCGTCACCCTCGCCCAAGCCGTCGCCGACCATGACGCCGAGTCCCACGCCGACGCCGACACCCCGGCCCACGCCGACACCCACCCCGACGCCGACGCCGACACCCACCCTGACACCCAGCGCGACGCCGCCGCCGGTCGTCACGCCCACCCCCACCCCGGTGCCGACCCCGCCGCCGAGCCCGGCCCCCGTGCCGCCGGCGCCGCCGGCCCCGCCGACGCCCACGCCCACGCCGCGGCCCACCCCGCCGCCCGCGTCGCCACGGCCGCCGGCCCCTACCCCCACCCCGACGCCGACGCCGACGCCGACGCCAAGACCGGCGACCCCGCCGCCCGCGCCGGTGGTCCCGCCACCGCCACCGCCGCCCTCGGTGCCCGAACCGCCCGCGCCGACCCCGCCGCCACCCGCCCCGTCGCCGGAGCCCCCGGCGCCCAGCCCGGTGCGGCCGGCCCCGACGCTGCGGCCCGTTCCGCAGGCCCCGCCCGTACAGGCGCCGGAGCGGCACCACGGCGGCTCGACGACCCGGACCATGCTGGTCGTCACCGTGCCCGCCGTCCTCGCGGCGGCGGCCCTGCGCCCACGCGGCCGGTCCGGTCGCGGCGGTGGCAGGAGCTCCCGGGGCTCCGGTTCCAGCGGCTCCTGACGCCGCCTCCCCCTACCTCTCCACTTCCCGTTCGTCGGACCCCACCCGGCCCGACGAACGGTCCCGACCGTTTCCGATCGACCCTGTCGATCCCCGACCGAGAAAGGAGTTCCCATGTCCGAGTGGTTGGCGCTGGCCATCGCCATGCTGGCGGCCTGTGCCGTCGTGGTGGCGGTGGTGCTGCTGAGGCACCGCCGCGCCGGTGCGGACGAGGACACCGACGAGACGCCCGACGTCATCGAGTACATGACGATGATGATCGGCGTGGTCTACGCGATCGTGCTCGGCCTCGCCATCGCCGGCGTCTGGGAGGCGCGCGGCGTGGCGCAGGACGACGTCTTCCGCGAGGCGCAGTCGCTGCACGAGGTGAGTGAGCGGGCGCAGGTCTACCCGGTGGAGTTCCGGGAGAAGATCCGCGCCGACGTCGACGCCTACGTCTCCTACGTGGTGGACGTGGAGTGGACGTACATGCGCGAGAACGGCGAGATCTCCGCCCGGGGCACCGAGTTGCTGGCGAAGCTGCGCAGCGACGTCGCGACCCGCGCCCCGGCCTCCGACCTGGAGGCCCAGGCCTACCAGCCGATGATGGACCGCATCAGCATCGCCGACGACGCCCGCAACGCGCGCGGGCAAAACGCCGGCCCGACCATGCCGGGCGTGGTCTGGTTCGGCCTGATCGTGGGCGCGGTGGTGACGGTCGGAATGGTGTTCGCCCTGCAGATCCGGCGCTCCCGGCGGGAGTTGCTGCTGGCCGGCGCGTTCAGCGCGCTGATCGCCTTCCTGCTGTTCCTCATCTGGGACTTCGACGACCCGTTCGGCCGCAGCGTCTCGGTCACCACCCAGACGTTCACCGACCTGTTCCCGCATCTCGGTGGCGGAGGCGGCTGAGCGTCCTGCGGATCCTCCTGCGGGCCGACCCCCGTACCGACGGCCTTCGATAGTCTGATCGAGCCGTTGGGGGTCGGCCCCGGCGTGCGTGCGCCGAGAGGAACCGCCAGCGTTGTCCCACCAGCAGCCCGCCCAGGGCGAACAGTTCCCGACGACCCAACGCCCTGGACGCGCCTGGTGGTGGCTGCCGCCCGAGGAGCGGCGCAGGCGCAAGCGCCGGCAGCAGGAGTGGAAGGCGTACCTGCGCAAGCACGGGGAGCGCAAGAAGGACAACGACATCGAGGACTGCCTCCCGCCCGGCTGCACCGGCAGCGGCAGCAGCACCGGCGGCAGTGGCGGTGGTGGAGGCGGCTGCGGTGGTGGCGGTGGCGGGTGCGACGGTCCCTGCCTGATCGCCCTCTTCCCGGTGATGATGGCCGGTATCCGGTTCGCCCTCTCCGGCGGCCGGACGCGGCGCCCGGCGCACGGTGCGGACCCGGCCGCGCCCCCGCCGCGGGGCCTGGCCGCCGGTGTGCTGTACGGCGCGGTGCGCCACTACCGCACCGAGATCAGCCCGAAGCGTCCGGCCTGCTGCCGGTACACCCCGACCTGCTCGACCTACGCCGTCCAGGCGCTGCACCGGCACGGCGCGCTGCGCGGCGCCCGGCTCACCGTCGGCCGGCTGCTGCGCTGCCGCCCGGGCGTGGCCCGGCGCGGCGACGGCATCGACCCGGTGCCGGAGCGCTGAGCCGCCGCCCGCAGGCGGCCACGGGCCTCGAAGACGCCCCAGGCCCCGGAGGGCCGGCCGGTGCACCACCACCGGCCGGCCCCCCGGGGCCGTTGACGCGGGCGTCGGCGCGTCAGTTCAGGCTGCTGCTCATCGCGTTGAGCATGGTGCCGGAGGCGTCGTCGTTCTCCAGGGAGAAGGCGAACATCCCGGCCAGGCCCTTGCTCTTCACGTACGCGCCGCGGGCCTGGACGGCCTGCGGGGTGTCACCGGTCCAGAAGTTGGTGCCGTCGTACACCCAGGAGGACTCGGTCACCGGGTCCCAGTGGGTGTTGGCGGCGGTCGGGTTGAGCTCCTTCCAGGCGGCCAGGCCGGCCTCCGCGCTCAGCGGCTTGGCCGGGGTCGGGCCGGTCGCGCTCTGGTACAGGCCGAAGTTGTTGCCGGCCGGCACGCCGGTCCAGCCGCGCCAGTAGAACGGCACGCCCAGCACGATCTTGTTCGCCGGGAACCCGCCCGCGATGCCGTACTCCGGCAGGCCGGTGGTGTACGCGGTGACCGCGGTGTCGACGTTGTACTTGCGGTTGCCCGGGGTGATCGGGGTGGTCGGGTCGGCCGGGCTGTCGTGCAGCGGGTCCTGGTGGTTCGTCGGGCCCTTGGCGTCCCACGCGCCGTGCATGTCGTAGGTCATGACATCGGCGTAGTCCAGGTACGCGCCGATCTTGTCGGTCTCCAGCTGCGCGATCTTGTCCTGGCCGCTGGGCAGCGCCGCGGTCAGCAGGAACTTCTTGCCCTGGGCGTTGCCGAGGGCGTCCAGCTGGGTGCGGAACTCCTTGAGCAGCAGGGTGAAGTTCTGCTTGTCGGCGGGGGAGTAGTGGTTGCCGGTGTGGCCGCCGGCCGAGCCCGGGTACTCCCAGTCGATGTCGATGCCGTCGAACAGGCCGGCCGCCGCGGAGGTGCCGCCCGCCGGGTCACCGGCGACGTTGGTGGGCAGGTTCCCCTTGAGGAACATGTCGAGGCAGGAGGAGACGAACTTCTTGCGGGAGGCGTCGCTGGCGGCCGCGTCCGAGAAGTACTTGGAGTAGGTCCAGCCGCCGAGCGAGATGGTGAAGCGCAGGTTCGGGTACTTGGCCTTCAGCTGGCGCAGCTGGTTGAAGTTGCCCTTGAGCGGCTGCTCCCAGGTGTCGGCGGTGCCGTCCACGCTGGTCGCGCCGTTGTAGTCGGCCTGGTAGTCGGCGTAGGCGTCGCCGGCGCCGTCACCGGCGTTGGGGTTGTTCTCGTTGCCTGAGTCCGAGGCCTTGACCGCCTGGAAGCAGGTCAGGTTGGTCGGGTGGATGTTGGCGAACGCGTACTGGATGACGTCCAGCTTGCCGGCCGAGCCGCTGGTGTCGACGTTCTTCGCGTGGTACGCGTTCTCGTAGACGCCCCACTGGTCGAAGTAGGCCGCGCGGAACGGGCTGTTGACGGGCGCCGCGGCGGTGGTGGTGGTCACCGGGGCGGACTGGGCCGAGGCGTGGGTGCCGGAGTAGCCCTGGACGGTGAGGGTGTAGCCGCGGGTGGGCAGCAGCGAGCTGACCGCCACCGAGGTGCCCATCGAGGTGGCCACCAACTGGTCGCCCGCGTACACCTTGTAGGCGACCGGGTCGTCGCCGGCGGTCGCGGTGGACGGCTGCCACTTGAGGACCACGGCGTTGTGGGTGACCTTGGTGACGGTGAGGCCGGTCGGCGTGGTGACCTTGCCGTCCCCGGTGGGACCGGTGCCGGTCGACGTGGCGGTGGGCGTCACGGTCGGGCTGTTGGTGGCCGTGGGGCTGCTGGTCGTGGTCGGGCTGTTCGTCGCGGTGGGGCTGTTGGTGGTCGTCGGGCTGGTGGTGGGGGTGGGGCTGTTGGTCGCCGTCGGGCTGGCCGTGCCGGTCGGGCCCGCCGGGCCGGTCAGGCTGAGGTCGTCGGCCTGGTACGCGCCGGTGCCGTACCAGCCGTGCGTGAAGACGGTCACCGAGGTGGTGTTGGCGCCCGTGGTGAAGGTGCTGCTCAGCTGCGTCCAGCCGGTCGCGCTGGGCGACCAGGCCTGGGAGTTGACGCCGGTTCCGGTCGCGCCCAGGTACACATAGCTGCCGCGCACCCAGCCGGCCAGGGTGTACGTGGTGTTCGGCAGGACGGTGACCGTCTGCTGGCACTGCGCGGTGTCGGATGCCGAGGCGGCGCCATTGAGGGCGTAACTTCCGCCGTGCACCGGGGTGGTGACGACCGATCCGTTGGCGCAGCTCCAACCGGCCAGGGTGCCGGTCTCCAGGTCGGCGTTGGCGAGCAGGTTGACGGGGGCGGCCGAGGCGGTGTTGAGGGAGAGCGCGATGGCGGCGCTGCCGGTGCTGAGCGTGGCCGCCAGGGCGAGCGCGAGCGCCCGGCGGCGCGGGGCGACGGCCCGGCGCTCAGCGGGGCGCGCGGACATGACACGGTCGTGCATGCGGTGGTCCTCCGGAGGAGTGGGGGTTCCGGCGGTGCGATGGCCCGGGTGGGCCGAGGGAGCCGAACCGGGCACTGTGGGGGCGCGCGGTCGGGTGTACACGTGCGGCAGGGCAGGATGCGGCAGGGCGTGCGGGTGCATGGCGCGGAACGGCCCGGGGCCGCCGCGCTCACGACATCACAGATTGGACTGGACCAATATTCGCCGTCAAGGGTGTCCGGTGGACTGACCGTCCGCCGCCGCACGACCGGTGCGACGGGCCCCGGCCCGGTACGGTGGCCTCCCGAGAGGTCCCGCGTCGAACGGAGAACGGGTCATGGACAGCGCCGCCTGGGACGACCGCTACGCCGCGAGCGAGCTGGTCTGGGGCACCGAACCCAATCGCTGGGTGGTCCGCGAGCTCGCCGGGCTCACCCCCGGAACCGCCCTGGACCTCGCCGCCGGGGAGGGGCGCAACAGCATGTGGCTGGCCGGCCGGGGCTGGGAGGTCACCGGTCTGGACTTCTCCACGGTCGCCCTCGGCCGCGCCGAACGGCTCACCGCCGCGCTGCCCGACGAGGTCGCCGACCGCCTCACCTGGCGGCACGGGGACGCCCGCGCCTTCGAGGCCCCGCCCGAGGGCTACAACCTGGTCCTCGTCGCCTACCTCCAGCTCCCCGCCGGGGACCGCCGGGCCGCGCTGCGCCGCGCGGCGGAGGCGCTCGCCCCCGGCGGCACCCTGCTGGTGGTCGGCCACGACTGCGCCAACCTGACCGAGGGCGTCGGCGGCCCCCAGGACCCGGCGGTGCTCTTCACCCCCGACGACGTCCTCGCCGACCTGGCCGGCGCGGGCCTGCGCACCGTGCGCGCCGAGCGGGTCCGCCGCCCGGCGGGCGAGGCCGAGGCCGTCGACGCCCTGGTCCGTCTGGAACGGGCGGCGAACTGAGCCGGCGTCGGCGGGGGATCCGCATCCGGGGGGCGTCCGCGGGGTATGCAGGTGTCCCGGGACGAGGGCGTACGCGGGGCGCGAAAAGATCTACAGTGCTGTAGATTCGAGGCGCGCGCAGGCGAGCAACGAGGAGGGCGCGATGAGCGTTTCGCTGGCGAAGGGTCAGAAGCTGAGCCTGGAGAAGCCGGGCGGTGGCCGGCTGGGTGTGGTCCGGATGGGCCTCGGCTGGCGTGCCGTGCAGAAGAAGGGCTTCCTGGCGAAGCTGTTCGCCGGCCAGGACATCGACCTGGACGCCTCGGCGGTGCTGTTCGCCGGGGGCAAGCCGGTCGACGTGGTCTTCTTCCAGCACCTCACCAGCAACGACGGCTCGGTGCGGCACAGCGGTGACAACCTGACCGGCGGCGCCGGCGACGCGAGCGACGACGAGACCATCACCGTCGACCTCACCGCCGTTCCGGCCGAGGTGGACCAGATCCTCTTCACCGTCAACTCGTTCACCGGCCAGACCTTCCAGGAGGTCGAGAACGCCTTCTGCCGCCTGGTCGACACCCAGACCGGCACCGAGCTGGCCCGCTACACGCTCACCGGCGGCGGCGCGTACACCGCGCAGGTCATGGCCAAGGTGCAGCGCGCCGCGGGCGGCTGGCAGATGACCGCGATCGGGCAGCCGGCCAGCGGGCGCACCTTCCAGGACCTCATGCCGGAGCTGGTCAAGCACCTCTGACGGGCCGACCGGACGGCCGACCGGAACCCCGGTCGGCCGGTCCGGGAACCCCGTCCTGCCCGGTCGGGTGGAGTTCCGCGATTAGCCTGCGGTGCTCCGCGCACGTCCGCTAACACTGGCCGCATGGACGATGACGCTGTGCAGCTACCCGCGCACCTCACCATCCGGGTCACCCACACCGACGATCCGGTGGCCGCGGTGGCCGGCCTGGAGGCCTGGGCATCGCGCGAGAAGTACCCGGACCTGGTGATGATGCCGCCCGTCTTCGGCAGCCTGGAGCGTACCGGCACGGGCGCCTGGAGGATCCTCCGGTTCCATGCCAGCACCCCGCAGGGGGCCCGTGACGGCCTGGGCCACGCCTTCCGGACCTGGGCCCTGGCCGGACCCGGCACGACGACCGCCGCCCCCTGGGACCTCACCGACGAGGAGCGCGCCGCCTACACCGAGGCCTACGAGCGGCTGGAGTGGGAGGCGCTGGACGAGATCTCGGTGGCCGGCCGGGACTACCGCGTCTTCCGCGCCGAGCAGGTGCTGCGCTCGGGCCCGGACGGCATCGAGCCGCCCCGGCCCACCGACCCCGACCCGGCCGCCGTCGGCCAGGGGCACCGGCTGCCCTCCCGGGTGACGGGCTTCGTGATCGACCCGGCGGCCGGCGTCACGCTGGTCGACGGGATCCTGCGGCTGGACATGATGGCGCTGGTGCCGACCGGCCGGTTCATCCCGGAGGACGTCCGGGCCGAGGCGCGGCTCGCCTCGCACCTCTACCCCAATGTGATGGTCCTGCCGGCCCACTGCGCCGTCGCGGAGTACCGGGACGGCCGCTGGGGGCCGATGACCGGCGCCTGCGAGACGCCGCAGGGCGCCCGGGACAGCCTGGCCGCCTATCTGCGGGAGTTCGCGCCCCGGCTGGACCCGGCCCTCGGCGAGGAGGAGTTGGCCCGGTACGCGCAGGCCGCCGACCGGCTGGACGCCGAGCGGGCCGACGAGGTGCGGGCGGGCGACCGCCGCTTCCGGCTGGTCCGGGTCGAGCCGGTGGTCCGCCTCGGGCCGGACGGGCCGGAGTTGCCGCGCACCTCGGACTGGGACCCGGACGTGCCGCTGCGGGTGCAGGAGCAGCGCGACCGCGCGGCCGGCATCTTATGCGACGAGGACGAGGAGGCCGGGGAACCGGAGGGCGGCTGACGGGCCGTCGCCGCGCGCGCGTCGGCCCGCCTCCCGGACGATCGGGGGGCGGGCCGATGTCGTGCTGTGTGCCCTGCCGGGACGCTTCCCGGGGCCGGTCAGCGCGCCGAGGGGGCGGCGGCCGAGGTGGAGAGCGCGGCGCTCGGGGTGGCGGTGGCGGTGGTGTCCGCCGACGGGGCGGCGGACGGCGTGGTGGGCGTCGTGGTGGTCGGCGTGGTCGGCGCGGTCGGTGTGGGGCAGCCGGGGCCGGTCGGGGTCGCCGTCGCGCTCGGGGTGGCCGACGGGCTCGCGCTCGCGGACGGGCTCGCGCTCGGGGTGCCGGTCGGGCTGTCCGTCGGCGTGGCGCAGCCGGTGGGCGTCTCCGTGGGCGTCGCCGTCGGGGTGGCGCTCGGGGTGCCGGTCGGCGTCGTCGACGGGGTCCCGGTGGGGGTCCCGGTCGGGGTGCCGGACGGCGTGGTGGTCGGCGTCGGCGTCGTCGTGGGCGTGTCGGTCGGGGTGGCGGTCGCGCTGGGGCTCGTGCCGCCGGACGGGGTGGTGCTCGGCCCGCCCGACGGCGAGGCGGTCGCGGAGGGCGAAGGCGCGCCGGACGGCGTCGCGCTCGGCGAGGGCGCGCCGGTCGGGGTGCCGGTCGCCGTGCCGGTGGGCGTCGTGGTGGACGGGGTCCCGGACGGCGTGGTGGCCGGCTGCGAGCCGGTGGTCGGGCTCGGCGGCAGGGGCGCGAGCGGGCTCGGCGCCGTGACGGGGAGCAGCGGGGCGAGCGGGCTCGCCGTGCCCGGGCGGTCCGGGGTGGTGACCGGGGTGCCGTTGGTGAAGTGCGCCATCCAGTTGCGGACGGTGCGCAGGTACTCCGAGGAGTGGTTGTAGCCGAGCACCGCCCGGTCCAGCTGGGCCTGGTCGGAGAGGTCGCGCCCGCCCGCGCACAGGTAGCGGCCGGCCGCCTCGGCGGCGTCGAAGATGTTGTTCGGGTCGGCCTTGCCGTCCCCGTTGGCGTCCACACCGTAGGAGGCCCAGGTGGAGGGGATGAACTGCATCGGCCCGACGGCGCGGTCCCAGCCGGCGTCGCCGTCGTAGCGGCCGCCGTCGGTGTCGGCGATCGCCGCGAAGCCGGCGCCGTTGAGCACCGGGCCGAGGATCGGGCGGTACGTGGTGCCGGCGGCGTCGACCGCGCCCCGGCCGGCCTGGCCGGACTCGACCTCGCCGATGGCGGCGAGCAGCTGCCACGGGAGGTGGCAGCCGGGCGAGCGCACCGCGAGCGCCGCCTCGGCCTTGCGGTAGGCGGCGAAGACCGTTTCCGGCAGGGCGGGCCCGGAGCGCAGCGGGTCGGCGAACGGCGAGCCGACCGGGGCGAGCGGCGGCTGGAGCAGCGGCAGGGTGCCGCCGCCGTCGACCGGCGCGGTGCCGAGCGTGCCGGGGAGCGCGGGGACGCCGGGGATGCCGGTGGTACCGGGGCCGAACGGGGAGGCCGCGCCGCCCGGGACCGTCGCGGCCCCGCCGGACGGGTTCTCCACCGTGCCCGCCGCGGCGACCGGCGAGAAGCCGAGGCCGGTCTGCGAACCGGTCAGCGCCGCGAGGGCGGTGAACACCGCCAGCATCCCGGTCACCCGCTTGCCGAGCCGCAGCCGGCGGTCGGCCGTGCGGCCCTTCCGCCGTCCCCCGGCCCCGGCGGGCTTCCCGCCGTCCTGCGTCGCCGCACCGCTTCCGCTCACCATGCCGTGCC
The DNA here is from genome assembly GCF_042957205.1 of Kitasatospora sp. NPDC008115. Classification (NCBI taxonomy): domain Bacteria; kingdom Bacillati; phylum Actinomycetota; class Actinomycetes; order Kitasatosporales; family Streptomycetaceae; genus Kitasatospora; species Kitasatospora sp. NPDC008115. The sequence goes on from NZ_JBIBHU010000005.1 coordinate 204,339, forward strand.
CCTCCCGTCACCGTCCGGTCCCCGGGGGAACGGACGGGCTGTCACCATCGTGCCTGCCGGTGCATGACAGTTTCTCGTTTATCGGAATGATTAGTATCACGACGATCCGACAGGCCCTTGGTGGCGAAGGGCGGTACCGGGCGCCACCGTTCGGTGAACGGACGGTGGGCGGGCTCGACGGGACACCGTCATTCGGCCTGCCCGGTGGTGGCGGCCCGGGGCGGCGACGGGTCACAGGTCGAGCAGCGTCCCGTCCTCGGCGACGTCCGCGCCCGCCGCCGCCAGTGCCGGTGCCAGGGCGGCGGCCTCCGGCGAACCCCGGTGGGCGAGCGGGTTGGTGTTGTTGAGGTGGGTGTAGAGGTAGCGCGGGCCGGGCCGGCGGGCCAGGTGGGGGAGCGAGTCGGCGATCGCCAGGTGGCCCATGCCGCGCGAGGTGCGGGCGCCGCCGGTGCGTTCGGCGAGTTCGTCGTCGGTGGCGAAGGTGCCGTCCAGGATCACCACGTCGGCGCCGGCCACCGCCCGGTCGAGGGCGGGCGTCCAGGCGGCGAGGCCGGGCGCGTAGACCGCGCGGGCCCGGCCGTCCGCCTCGGTGAAGCGGTAGCCGACCACCCAGTCCGTGCGCTCGCCGGACGGATCGCCCGCCGGGAGGCCGGCCGGGTCGGCGGCGTACCGGGGGCGCTTGCCGCCGAGCGCCAGCGCCTCGGCGACCAGTCCGCCGGCCAGCTCGACCGGTTCTCCCGCGGTGACGGTCTGCCAGCGCGCCTTGGTGTAGGGGGCCAGCAGCGGTCCGACCGGGAAGGCCTCGTGCAGCGCCGTGCGGACCGGCGCGGTGGCGTGCACCGACAGCTCCGCGGCCTCCCGCAGGGTCACCAGGCCAAGGGTGTGGTCGAGTTCGCCGCTGGTCAGCAGGACACCGCGCAGCGGGGTGGCCCGGGTGCCGGTCGGCGGCGCCAGTTCGGGTGCGGTGAGCAGCTGGGAGCGCAGGTCGGGGGAGGCGTTGACCAGGTACCAGGCGGCGCCGTCGGCGCTGACCGCCAGGCAGTCCTGGCTGCGGACGGCGCCGGTGCGGCGGGCGGTGGCGCAGCCCTCGCAGCCGCAGTTCCACTGGGGCAGTCCGCCGCCGGCGGCGGTGCCGAGGATCCGGATCTTCAGCGGGTGCTCCTCACGCCGGGTCGGGAACGGGCGGGACGGGCGCCGTGGGGCGGCGCGGTACCGGCTCATGCGTCGGCGTCGGTGCCGGTTCGGCGCGCACCAGGTGGTGGTGCGGGGAGAATCGGCACGCCGGGTCGGTGACGCCCGGGTCGCCGGTGAACTGGAAGGCCTGGCAGCGGCAGCCGCCGTGGTCCTGCTCGCGCAGCTCGCAGCTGCGGCACGGCTCGGGCATCCAGTCGGTGCCGCGGTAGCGGTTGAAGGCGGGCGAGTCGTGCCAGCTCGCCGCCAGCCCGTCGGTGACCGCGTTCGGCACCGCCAGGCCCGGCAGTTGGGCGGCGGCCAGGCAGGGCAGCACGGCGCCGTCCGGTGCGACGACCAGCTGCTCCCTGCCCCAGCCGTTCATGCACGGCTTCGCGGTGCCGCCGTGGTGGTCGGCGATCACATGGGTGATCTCGATCCGGTCGCCGTGCCGGGCCCGGGCCTCGGCGACGTCCCGCTCGGCCCGGCGGACCTGCTCGTCACCGGGCGCCAGGTGGGCCCGGTTGAGCCAGGCCCAGCCGTAGAACTGGGTGTGCGCCAGCTCGACCCGGTCGGCGCCCAGTTCGACGGCGAGGTCGGCGATGGCGCCGAGCCGGGCGACGTTGCCCCGGTGCAGCACCGCGTTGACGGTGAGCGGCAGGCCGGCGCCGGTGAGCAGGGCGGCTGCGGCGAGCTTGCGCTCGTGCCCGGAGGGGCCGGTCAGCCGGGTCAGCCCGGCGATGGCGTCGGCCCGTCGCGGATCGGCGTCCTGGACGGAGAGCTGGACGTGGTCCAGGCCCGCCGCGGCGAGTTCGGCGGCGCGCGGGCCGTCGAGCGGCAGTCCGCTGGTGATCAGGTTGCTGTAGAGGCCGAGCCCGCGGGCGTGCGCGACGATGGCGGCCAGGTCGCGGCGCAGCAGCGGCTCGCCGCCGGTGAGGTGGACCTGGAGCACGCCGAGGCCGCGCGCCTGGTCGAGCACGCGCAGCCACTGCTCGGTGTCCAACTCGTCCCGCTGCCGTGTGAGTTCGACCGGGTTGGCGCAGTAGAGGCACTGCAGCGGGCAGCGGTGGGTGAGTTCGGCGACCAGGCCGAGCGGGGCGGGCGCGTGCTTTCCGGTGGCGGCGCCGGGCAGTCCGGCCGCCGGGTACGGTTCGGCCGGTGCGCCGGTGCCGTCGAGGGTGAGCAGCCGGCGTCCGGCGAGGTCGGCCAGCAGCGCCAGCACCTGGCCGGCGTCCACCCCCTCGTACTCCTCGGCGAGCCGGGCGGTGATCCGGGCGGCGTCGCGCCGGCCGTCGCAGTGCCGCAGCACGGCGGCGGCGGTCGCGTTAAGCAGCAGCACGCCCTCCGGGTAGAGCAGGGCGGCCTGTTGCCGGACCGGGTCGTGGACCAGCCGCACCCCGCGCCGCAGCCCGGGGGCCACGGTTTCGGGTGCGGCGTTCACCGGGCGGTCCCGGCGGGCACGGCGGTCCCCACCGGTTGGGCGCCGCCTGCCGTGGCCGCGGTCTCCGGTCCGTAGTCGACGGCGTCGAGCATCGCGCGCAGCACCTCGCACTTGAACGCGAGCGCGTCCACGGCGGCCCGCTGCTGTTCGGCCGTCGCGCAGTGGTCCAGCACCAGGTCGAGGGTCTGTGCGCTGTCCCGGCGGGCGTCGGGGATCCGGTGCTCGAAGTAGGCGTAGCCGGACGGGTCGATCCAGTCGTAGTGCTTCTGCCAGGCGATGACGCGCTCCGCCATGTGGTCGGGCGAGAACATCTCGGTGAGCGCGGCCGCCACGCCCTCGGTCCACGGCCGGGTCTGGCAGAAGTGCAGGTAGGCGTCGACGGCGAAGCGCACGCCGCGCGCCACGTGCCGCTCGTCCAGCACCTCGGCCCGGGTCAGGCCGACGGCCTCGGCGAGCACCAGCCAGTCGGCCAGCCCGCCCTCGCCGTCGCGCGGGCCGTCCTGGTGGCCGAGCCGCCGGCTCCACTCCCGACGGACCTGCGGCAGCGGGCAGTTGGCGACGATCGCGGCGTTCTTCCGGGTCAGGACCAGCTGGTAGTACCAGCGGTTGGCGACCCAGCGCCGCAACTCCGGCGGCGTGCAGCCGCCGGAGTGCAGGCGCAGATGGAACGGGTGGGTGTCCCAGTACCGTCCCCGCAGGCCGTACAGCCTGGCCGCGAACTCCTCGCGGGTCGACGCGGTGGTGGGGGAGTCGGTCACCGAGTGGTCCGCGCGGCGTACGCGGTGACCTCGGCGCCGGTGCGGTGGCACTCCACCGCCGGGGCGGACCAGACGGGCTTGGCCGGGGCCGCCGCGGCGGTCGGCGCGGCGCCGGCGGTGATGGCGGTGGACTGGTGAGCGGGCGTGGACTTCATGGGAGTTGCCCTCCTCGGTGACGTGGGGATCGGGGGCCGGGCGGCCCCAGGAAGGACGCTACGAGCCGCCGGGCCCGCCCGCCGGTCCAACCCGCGCGATCGCCTGACAATCGCGCTCGAACGGGTGACGCGCGGGGCCTGCGGTCCGAGGACCGGTGCGAGTGTGCCGCCGGGGCGGCGCCGTGTCGAGCGGGTCCGCGCAGGGTCGGTCAGGTGGCGTCCTCATCGGTCGTTCGGCGCAGCCGGTGGGGCCGTTCCGGGGGGCGCCGGGCCCGTTCGGATGCGCTGAGCTGGCAGCGGGGGTGGGGGTGCCAGAGGTTCGTCCCAACGGGACAACCGTCCCCGACCGAAAGGCAATTGCCGTGAAGTATCGATACCCCGCGCTCGCCGCGGCCTCCGCGCTGGCCCTGGGCGTCACCCTGGGCACCAGCGTCCCGGCGACGGCGGGCGGTCCGACCGGGCCCTCCAGGTCCGCGTCCGGCCCCGAGTTCGACCGGAGCGTTGTCACGACCGGCCTGAACGACCCCTACGAGCTGCTGTGGGGCCCCGATGGGCACCTGTGGTCCACCGAGAAGAGCGGCCTGAAGGTCACCCGGATCGACCCGGAGACCGGTGAGAAGACCACCGCACTGGACCTGACGGCCGTGGCACACCACACCGAGGGCGGCCAGGACGGCGTGCTGGGCCTGGCCTTCCAGCAGGCGGACACCGGCTGGGGCGACGGCGACCACCGGGGCGGCGGCGGACACGGCGACGGCGAGACCTACGTGTACGTGTCGTACACCTACATGACCGACACCCCCGCCGAGGTCACCGGCGAGACCAGACGGCTGAAGATCGTCCGCTACACGCTCGACTGCGACGACCACACCCTCCACAGCCCCGAGGAGGTCCTGACCGGCCTGCCCTCCAGTACCGACCACCAGTCGGCCCGGCTGCGGACCGGCGAGGACGGCAAGCTGTACTACACCGTCGGCGACCAGGGTGCCAACCAGCTCGCGAACTTCTGCAACCCGAACTGGGCCCAGCGCCTCCCCACCCAGGACGAGGTGGACCGGCAGGCCTGGTACGGCCCGTACCAGGGCAAGATCCTGCGGATCAACCCCGACGGGTCCGTCCCCGACGACAACCCGGCCATCGAGGGCGTGCGCAGCCACGTCATCTCGTACGGGCACCGCAACAGCCAGGGCCTGGACTTCGCCCCGAACGGCACGCTCTACCAGGCCGACCAGGGCCCGAAGACCGACGACGAGGTCAACATCATCAGCCCCGGCAACAACTACGGCTGGCCGTACGTGGCCGGCCGGCGCGACGACAAGGCGTACACCTACGCGAACTGGTCGGCGTCGGCGCCCACGCCCTGTAGGGACCTCACCTACGACGACATCGACGTCCCGCCGTCGGTGCCGCAGCAGAAGGAGACCGACTGGAACGGGGCGTTCGTCCCGCCGATCAGCACCCTCGGCACCACGGTCGACAACGGCTTCGACTTCCGTGACCCGAAGTGCGCCGAAGGCGGGCTGTACTTCATCTGCTACCCGACGGTGGCGCCCTCCAGCCTCACCTACTACGCCAAGGACGGCGTACGCGGCTGGAAGGACTCCCTGCTCATCACCACGCTCAAGGACGGCAGCGTCTACCGGCTCAAGGTGGGGGCCGACGGCGATGCGGTGGGGGAGGCCGAGCGCCTCTGGACGTCCCAAAACCGCTACCGCGCCACCGCGCTGTCCCCCGACGGCAGGACGGTCTACGTGGCGACGGACAGCGCCGGCCTGGTCCGTGACGTCAACACGGGCGCCCCGACCGCCGAGTTGGAGAACCCCGGCGCGATCCTGGCGTTCAGCCTCCGGCGCTAGCGCGCCGGCCGGCCCACCGTCCACGCACGCCCGCCCCCTTCAGGACGGGCGTGCGCGTCGGCGCGCGGGGCGAGGGGCCGCCGACGGGCTCAGGCGGAGCGGCCGAAGGCCAGCAGACGGCCGTCCTTGGTGCCGACGAACACCCGCCCGCCGTCCGTCGCGGGCACCGAGAACCTGGTCACCGTGCCGAGCGGGAAGCTGCGCCGCAGCTTGAGCGTGCCGTTGACTGGAACCGCGTCATAGACCCGCAGCTCGCCGTTCTGGCCGCCCGGGCCGGTGCCCGAGTAGATCGTCCACACCAGGGCCGAGCCGCTCGCCGTGCCGTCGGAGGTGACGACCGGGGAGCCGGAGGCGTAGCCGAAGCCCTCGGAACTCGTCGCGGCGCTGGTCAACTGCGGGTTCCCGGCGCCGTTCACCGAGTACTTGAGGGCGCGCAGCGCGCCGTAGTTCTCGACCAGGTAGACGTACCCGCCGTCGCCGCCCCAGACGCCCGGGTGGCCCCAGACGCCCTTGAACGGGCCGGTGGTGCCGACCACGCCGTCGGTGCCGTCGGGACCCTGGCCCATGCCGCCGAGGCGGTCCCGGTCGAGCAGGAAGATCCGGCCGTCCTTGCCGACCTGCACCATCAGGCGCGGGTGGGCGGCGGTGCCGAAGCCGGAGGGCAGCGCGGCCGGGCCGCCGGAGCCGAGGTCCACGTCGCCGTGGTCCATCTCCCGGTTGTCGGTGGGGCTGAAGAAGTCCCGCGGGGCGAGGCTGCCGTCGCTGTTGACGCCCAGCCGGACGACGGACTCGGCGAAGTGGCCGCCGGGCCGGTCACCCGGGCCCTTCAGCGGGGAGGAGCCGTCGCCGGCGCCGTTGCCGGTCGCGATGAAGATCCGCCCGGGGCCGTCTGAGACCAGGCCGCCGCCGCTCATCCAGACGCCCGCGTTCTGCGAGGCGGAACCGGACTCGGTCGACCAGAGGGTGAGTTTGCGGGTACTGGTGTTGACGCCGGCGACCGTGCCGACGTACGTGCCGACCCCGCAGTCCGAGGCGAACCCGAAGTAGACCGCGCCGTCGAGCAGCAGCAGTCCGGCCCGCTGGGCGGAGGTGTTCGGGTCGAACGGCACGCCGGGGCTGTTCACCGGCACGCCCTGGACGGTGACCGGCCAGCCGCTGCGCTCGGCGCCCGAGACGGCGTCCAGGGCGTGCACGGAGAAGTGCGCGCCCCCCTCGCTGGACTTGGCGACCAGGTAGACCGTCCTGCTCGCCCTGTCGTAGACGGGCGTCGAGACGATTCCGGCGCCGGGGGAGAGGCAGGCTGTGGAGGAGGTCACCGGGCTGCCGAGCGCGCGCTGCCACAGGATCCGCCCGTCGGCCGCGTCGACGCCGTAGACGTGGTTGGTCGCGGTGGCGACCACGACGGTCGAACCGGCCACCAGCGGCTGGGCGTACACCGCGCCGTCCACGGCGGTGGACCAGCGGCGGCCGAAGCCGGCCGAGGACACCGTGGCCGGGGCGAGACCGGGCTCGGCGGCGTCCCAGGCGGTGCGCATGCCGTTGACGGAGACGGTCGGATTGTCGGCCCGGGCGGGGGCCGCGCCGCCGAGCGTACCGGCGGCGACGGCCGGGGCGAGCAGGGCGAACCCGGAGAGCAGGGCCGCCGCGGACCGCGGGGTCCGGGCCCGGCGGGCGGAGGGGGGAGCGGGGGTCGGTGGCGGGGGTGCCGGCGCCGGGGCCGGTCCGGTGGGGCGCGCGGGTGGGTGAGATCGGCTCATGCGATCCGCCTTGGCTGTCGGGGGAGTACGGGGGAACGGCGCCGTGGCGTCATTGTGCGAACGACCGTCCCGCACCCGCACCCGCCCGGCACCATCGTGCCCGTCCCGTTCACGCGCCGGGGGTAACCGGCTGCGCCGGGCGGCGGCGCGGCCGGCCCGGGAGTCTGGGGCGTGTCTTGCGGATCTTTGCCGGGTCCGCAAGAAACGCCCTAGACCCCCTTGGAGAGGACCAGTGCCAGGGTGCTCGCGGCGAGCGCCTCCGCCTCGGCGTCGTCGCCCGGGCCGCGGTCCTTGACCACCTCGACCTCGTAGACGTGGCCGTCGTCGGCGACGAAGTACACCGCGGGGAAGCTGCCGTCCTTGCGCCGGATCAGTTGGGCCTCCCGGCCGATGCCGGGCATCGGGGCGGCCGTGAGATCGGGGCTGGCCTTGAGAGCCGCGTACCGGCTGGGCTCGATCTCCTCGATGGAGGCGTAGGACTGCCGGGATCCCCAGGTGCAGCCCCAGACCGGCTTGCCGTCCTTCGGATCGTGGTGGGTACCCCTGAACGGGCCGCCGGTGCCGACGGCGGCGACGACCTGGGGGGAGGTCAGCAGGGTGCAGGCGTCGGCGGGGCGCTTGCCCGCGACGGTGGGGGTGCTGCCGGTGGTGGCGGTCGGCGCCGGGGTGGTGATGGTCGGCGCCGGGGCGGTGGCGGTCGGAGTCGGCGCGGGTGCGGGCGTGGTGGCGGGCGTGGTGGTGGCCGGCGCGGTGGCGGCGGGTGCGGCCGGTGTGGTGGCGGCCGTCGTCGAGCCGCCGCCCGAGGAGGAGCAGGCCGCCAGCGCGAGGGCCGCGAGGGCCAGTGCGGGCAGCCGGCCGTACCGGCGGGCGGATGCGAGCGGTGACCTGCGGTCCATGGGAACCCCCTCCGATGGCGCCCGCCGGTGCGGCGGACGGCGACGTGGCAGGATCCTACGGGTTGCGGCGAGCCGTTATTTCCCGTTTGCGCTACGGGAGTTGGACAGCTCCGTCACGCCCGGGGGCGGGCGCGGAACGGGCGCGCCCGGGCGCCCGGGACGGCGGTCCGGGGCACGGGGGTGGTACGCGAACGTGCGGCCGGGCCCCGGCGGCGCCCCGGGCCGGCCGAGCTGACCTGCCCGGATGCGAAGGACCCTCAATACCAGTGTGGTTGGGTCGGTGTCGAGCACGGGACGGCGTCTTCCCCGGACGGGTGACGTTCTGGTGAAAGTGGTCATGCCAGGAACGGCGGCCCGGCATTCTGGGCCCGTGATCATGCGGATCCCGGGACGGGGCGGGGCGCGCGACCAAGGGGATGCCAGAGGGACGGAGGCCCTGAGAATGAGCACCAACCTGCCGGAGACCGTGGCGGAGGCCCCGGCCGTCCTACCCGCGCCGCCCCGGGTGGTCGACGACCTCGCCCGCGACCTGACCCGGGCCGCCGCCGCCGTCCGGTCCGCCTCCCAGGACGGCCGGGGCGGCGGCGACCTCTCGGTGGCCGCGTACACCGCGGTGGTCTGCACGGGGCGGTCGGCGGCCCGTGCGCTGGAGGAGGCCGCGGCGTGGTGCCGGCAGGCGCCCGAGGCCGAGGTGCACTCGCTGGCCTGGGCGAGAGTGCCCGGCCATCGCGACGACGTCTTCGAATACCGGGTCACCCTCGCCGTCAGTTTCCCCGACCACGAGACCGGCGAACACGTCGGCGACACCCACCACGCCCGGCGCTGACCCCCAGAGCCGGATTGGCCGGCCGGCGGGGTCCGTCCGCGTGCCGCCGTGGCTAGACTCGCCGCCATGGACACTCGGGGGACGAACGATCCGGACGCCGGAGAACGCGAACTGCCCGCCGGCGCGGCCGTGGTGGTCACGGTGCTGGCCGGACTCTGCGGTGGCGTGCTGCTGCTGGCCCTGCTGCACGGCCTGGGCTGGACGGTCCCCGGCCTCGGCTGGCTGGTCGCCAAGGGCGCCGTGAAGCTCGGGGTCGGCGGCGCGGTCGGCCTGACGGCCGCCGTCGCCTGGCTCCGGGTCCGCCGCGCCGGCCGGGGACCGGACGCGTCCTAGCCTCCCTCTCAGGACTGCGTGGCCGCGCACTCCACGTGGCCCCAGCCGGAGCCCACCTTGGTGATCTTGGTGCCCTTGGCGTACGGGCGGGAGCACGGGCAGGTGCCGGGGAAGCGGGCGGAGAGCGTCGGCGCCTTGCCGGAGCCGGTGGAACCGCCGGAGCCGCCCGAGGTGCGGGGCTTGGCGGTGGCCGTGGCGGGGGCGCGCCGGGTCCGGGCCGGGGAGCCGGTGACCGGGTCCGGCACGGGCAGGTCGGGGGCGGTCCCGCCGGCCGCCTCCTGGGTGCGGGCGGCGTCGCTGGCGGCCTTGTCGGCGATGGCGTTCAGCGGATCGCCGTCCACCTGGTGGGCGGGCACGTAGACGAACTCGACCTCCCGTCCCTCCAGGAGCCCGTCGATCCGCTGGATCAGCTCCTGGTTGGCCACCGGCTTGCCGGCGGCGGTCTTCCAGCCGTTGCGCTTCCAGCCCTTCAGCCACTTCGTCACCGCGTCGCGGGTGTAGGTGCTGTCCAGCCTGACCTCCAGCGGTACGGCGGAATCCGTGGCGGTCAGCAGCTGCTCCAGGGCCGTGAGCTCGCCCACGTTGTTGGTGCTGTGCCCGAGCGGGCCGGCCTGCCAGCGCTGCGGCGCGCCCGTGCTGTCGGCCACCACGTACGCCCAGGCCGCCGGGCCCGGGTTCCCCTTGGCCGCCCCGTCGCAGGCGGCGATGATTCGGTCGTTCATCCTGCGATCATGCCAAATCGCGGCGGCCCCGCGGACCACCCGCCGGGCCCGGGACCCCGGCCCCCATGAGGCCGGGGCTCAGGGCACCAGGACGAGCCGTCCGCGCAGACCGCCCCGCGCCAGCCGGTGGTGCGCGGCCCCGGCCTGCTCCAGCGGCAGGGTGTCCGCCACCCGGAGCACCAGTTCCCCGCGCGCGGCCAGCTCGGCGAGTCCGGCGAGCGCGTCGCCGTCCGCCGCCACCCAGACGTGGGCGACCCGGATCCCGCGCAGCCCGAGCGGCGCCGCGCCCGCCGACACCGCGACGAAGGACCCCCGGTTGCGCACCGCGCCGAGCGCCGCCACCCCGAGCAGCGCCGCGTCCAGCGCGCCGTCCACCCCGCCGGGCACCAGCGCGCGCACCTCGGCGGCGAGATCGGCGGCGCCGCGCGGCACGCACCACTGGGCGCCCAGCGCCCGCAGCTCCGCGGCGTCCCGCTCGCCGGCCACCGCGACCACCCGCAGCCCGCGCCGCGCCGCGAGCTGAACGGCGAAGCCGCCGACCGCGCCCGCCGCCCCGGTGACCAGCAGGGTCGCGCCGGCCGGCAGGTCCAGCAGCTCCAGGGCCTGGAGGGCGGTGAGCCCGTTGAGCGGCAGGGTCGCCGCAGCGACGGCCGGCACGCCCCGCGGCGCGGGGGCGAGCGCCGCGGCGTCCAGCACCAGGGCGTCGGCGTAGGCGCCGAGCGGGACGTCCAGCCGGTCGCGCAGCCCGATCACCGTGTCCCCGACCGCGAACCCGGACACCCCGGCGCCGAGCCGCTCCACCGTGCCGGCCACGTCCCAGCCGAGCCCGGTGGTCTCCCCGGGCGCCATCAGCCCCGCCCGCGCCAGCACCCCGGCGCGCGTCACCGCGTCCACCGGGTTGACCCCGGCCGCCGCCACCCGCACCCGCACCTGACCCGGGCCGGGCTCGGGGACGGGTACCTCCACCAGCTCCAGGACCTCCGGACCGCCGAACCGGCGGACGACCACGGCGCGCATCGCGCTCTCCTTCCAACGGGGAGGCCCCGCGGACCGGCGGGGCTTGCCAACGCCACCCAACCTAGGGAGAGTTGCTCTCCGGCGGGAAGTACGCACCCGCGAGTGCGTACCGCACCGAGAGGAGAGCCGATGGCCACCACGACCGCCGCCCAGCGCCGTTCGGCCGCCCGGGCCGACTACGACGCCTACCTCGCCGAATGCCCCGCCCGGCAACTGCTGGAGCGGATCGGCGACAAGTGGGTCAGCCTGATCGTCAACGCCCTGGCCGACGGCCCGCAGCGCTACAGCGACCTGCGCCGCCGCCTCGCCGGGGTCAGCGAGAAGATGCTCACCCAGACCCTGCGCGCCCTGGAGCGCGACGGCCTGGTGATCCGGACGGTCACCGCGGCCGTCCCCGCCCGGGTGGACTACGCGCTCACCCCGCTCGGCGCCGGGCTGCTCCCGCTGCTGCGGGCGATCAAGGACTGGGCGGAGGAGAACATGCCCGAGGTGCTGGCCCACCGCGAGGCCCATGACGGGCGGGCCGGCTGACCGCAGGGCGCGGGAGAGCCGGGGACCGCCGTCCAGGAACGCCGAAGGCCCGTGCGGCCGCCCCCGTTGACGCGGGGCGGCCGCACGGGCCGGGATCAGGGACGGGCCGGCAGCGTCACAGGGCGCTGCACTGACCGCCCTTCGGGCCGTTCACGGTGTTGCCGTGGCCGCCGTTGCCGGGGGCCGGGGTGTTGCCCGCGCAGTCCAGCGGACCGCGCACCGTGCTGCCGGCGACGGCGGTGCCGCCGGTGTTGAGCGCCAGGTGGGCCGGACCCTCGACGGTCGACCAGAGCAGGGCGACCTGCCCGGTGGAACCGCTCACCGAGACCGGGCCGGACACCTTGGTGTCGGTCAGCACGAAGGCCGCCGCGCCGCGGGCCGAGACCGGGCCGTTGAAGGTCGAGCCGTTGGCGACCAGCGCCGCGCCCGGCTGGACCAGCACCGGGCCGGTGACCGTCGCGCCGTCCAGGCAGGTGACGCCGGAGGTGACCGCGAGCTTCTTCTGGGCGCCGCGCAGCGTGGTGGTGCACGCCGGGACGGAGCCGACGGTGAGCCTGCGCTCCGCCGTCACGCCGCCGACGGTGACGGTCAGCGTCGCACCGCCCGGGCGCAGGCCGGTGAGCGTGCCGGTGGCCGGGTCGTACGCGGCGACGGCGCCGCGCGGGGCCTTGGCGGCCGGGCCGATGTGCACGCCCTGGCCGCCCCACTGGGCGGTGACCGGCCAGGCGACCGGCACCGTCCGCTCGCCGTCCTGGGTGAAGGTCGCGCTGACCGGCACGGAGTCCAGCAGGCCGAGCGACTCGGGGGCGGTCAGCTGCACCGCGTCGGCGCGGGCCCGCACCTCGGCGCGCAGCCAGGCCGAGGCGTCGGCCGGCACCGCGTACGGGTCGGTGACCTTGCCGGCGGCCGGGTTGACGCCGAGCATCGTCCAGCCGGTGAAGCCGCCGCGGTCCGGCTCGGCGGCCGGGCCCTTGCCGGAGTTGCCGTTGATCAGGTACGGGACGCCGTCGACGCTGCTCGCGTGGAAGGCGCCGACGTGGCCGCTGACCATCGCGGCGGACTTGCCGCCCGCCCGGAAGCCGGACAGCCACTGCTCGATCAGCGCGGCCTCCTTGCGGTCACTGAGCTGGCTGCCCTGGTCGGGCAGCGGGTCGCGGGTCGGGTGGTGGTCGAACAGCAGCAGACCGGTGACCGACGGGTCCTCGGCGGCCTCGTCCAGCGTGGTGCGCAGCTTGGCGATCTGGTCGAAGCCGCTCGCCCGGAAGGAGCCGAGCGCGCTGTTCAGGGTGATGAAGCGGGTGCCCTTGACGTCGAACACCTTGCTGGTCTCGCCGAACGCGGCCTTGAAGTTGTCGATGGTGCCGGGGCCCATCACCTCGTGGTTGCCGGGCACGTAGTGCCAGGGGATGGTCCGGCCGGTGAGCTGGTCGAACTCGTCCAGCACCTTGCGGGCGAGGGCGAAGTCGGCCGGGCTCGCCTCGTCGACCAGGTCGCCGGTGATGACCAGCAGGTCGGGCTTGGCGGCGGCGATGTCGCGCAGCGTGCGGCGGGCGGCCTGCACGATGTCGCTCTCCGGGGCGCGGGCGATGAACTGGGCGTCCGACATCACCGCGACCCGCAGCGGGCTCCCGTCCACGGTGCCGTTGGTGAGCACCACCGGGTCGGTGACCCGCGGGCGCACCGGCAGTTCGACGTCCGGCGCCACCTTGACCCGCAGGTCGGCCAGGGTGAGCGCGCCGCTGTAGGAGCGGGCGGCGCCGGTCTCCATCAGCCGGAACCGCTGGAAGGTCAGCGGGTACTGCACACCGGCCGGGATCGGGAACTCGACCTTGCGCCAGCCGGTCCAGGTGACCATCGGGGCGTCCAGGTTGGCGGTGACGCCGGCGGCGGTCCGGTACTGGATGCGCGGCCAGGCGCCGTTGCCGTCGCCCTCGATCCACATCGTGATCGAGCGCGGCTGGCCGGGCAGCACGATGCCCTCGGGGGCGATGGCGTACTGGCCGCGGGTGCCGGTCGACTGAGTGAAGTCGTAGCTCAGCCGCAGGCCCTTGCCGCCGTCGTGGCCGGCGGCCGGGGCGACGCCGCCGCCGGGCGCGCGGTCGTTGCCGGACTTCCAGGCGGCCGCGTCGGAGAAGTCGGCGAACGGCTTCTCGGTCATGCCGACGGTGACGGCGACGGAGGTCTCCAGGCCGCCCACGGTCAGCTTGAGGGTGGCGGAGGTGCCGTCGGCGAGCGCCTTGAGGGCGATCGAGCCGTCCTCGGCGGCGGAGGTCTCGACGACGCCCGCGCCGCCGGTGACGGTGATGTCCGAGGCCTCGACCGGGGCGGCGTGGCCCTGGGCGTCGTAGCCGGTCACGGCGATCCTCGCGGTGGCGCCGGCGGCCTCCAGGCCGATCGGGTCGGTGCCGGCGGTGATCCGCACCGGCGCGCCGAGCACGGTCAGCGGCAGGGTGCCGCTCTCGGCGCCGTCGGCGGCGGCGGTGACGGCGGCCGGGCCGGAGGTGCGGCCGGTGACGACGGCCTCGGTGCCCTTGCCGGACACCTCGACGGTGCCGCTGCCCGCCGCGCCGTCCTTGGGCGCGCCCTTGGCCGTGTCCTTGGCGCCGTCCTTGGCGGCCGACCAGCGGACCGGCGGGGTGCTGCCGGTCACCGGGCCGAAGGCCTCGTCGTGCGGCAGCGCGCGGACGGTGCGGTGCAGGCCGGGGAAGACCCGGCTCGCGGTGTCCACGGCCTCCGCCGGACGGACCCGGAAGCCCTTGACCTGGCCGGAGCCCGGCGCGGAGAACAGGCCGAGCCCGTTGGCGACGGCGCGCTCCCCGCCGTTGTCGGACGGGCTGCTGACGGTGCCGGCCTGCGCGGTGCCGGGCAGTCGGGCGGCCATCGCGGTCGAGCCGCCGCCGTCCATGTTGAGCGCGTTGCGCGCGCCCATGTCCCGCATCAGCACCGCCAGGTCGGGCAGGCTGATGCCGGGGCTGTCGGCCTGCCGGCCGTCGATGCTGACCAGGTACATCCGCTTGTTGTCGGCGGAGAAGCCCACGGCGGTGCGGGCGTTGAGCTCGTTGCCGTCGTTCTCGCCGGGCCGCATGGCGACGCCGTCGCGGACCAGCACCTGGTAGCCGCCGACCGCGACCGCGACCTCGCCGAAGGAGGCGCGCGGCCGGTAGCCGGTGGAGACCTGGTCGCCCGGCTTGAGGTCGCGCAGCGCGCGGGCGCCGGCCTCCCGGCCGACCAGCACGGTGGCGCCCTCGGGCACGGCGCCGCCCAACTGGTCGCGGACGGCGGTGACCCGGCCGTCGCGCAGCTCGACCTCGACGACCTCCGAGGAGCCGCCGGCGACCTTGGCGCGCGAGGCGTTGCCCCAGGCGGGGGTGAACAGACCGACGCCGTCGGCAGGCACGCCGTAGGTGTTGACGCCGTTGAGCTTCACCTCGCGGCCGCCGGGCAGGGCGGCGTGGCCCTCCAGGAAGACCTCGGCCATCCGGGCCAGGCCGTCGGTGCCGACGGTCACGGCCTGGTTCCAGCCCTCGACGGGGGCGTGGATCAGGCCGTCCTCGCGGGAGACGCCGACGCCGAGCGGTGCCTCGGAGGCGTTCATGTCGAAGTAGTCGCCGTTGATGGCGGCGACCGCGCCGGCACCCCGGGCCATCTCGGTGACGGTCTGGCGGGTCGTCACCTGGCCGGAGGACAGGTAGTCGACGCTCAGGCCCTTGGTGGCGAGGTCGGCGACCAGGACCTTGCCCCGGATCCAGCCGGTGTTGCCGAGCCGGTCGAAGGCGGTCATGGTCAGCCCCGGGGCGATCGGGGTGACGTCGCGCCGGGTGACGACCGACTCGCCGGGGCGGTCGAGCACCAGGCCGGGGTCGGCGGCCGTGCCGTTGGAGGCCGGGCCGTTGGCGCCGGTTGCGGCGGCCGGTCCGCCGGGCGCGGCCCAGGCGGTGGCGGGGGCGAGGACGGGCAGGCCGGCGGCGACGAGCGCGCAGAGCGCGAGCGTCGCGGCGGGGCGCCGGCGACGGCGCGGGGCGGGAACGGGGGCGGTCGTCGTGGGGGTGACGGGCGGTGACATCGGTGGCTCAGCTCCTCGTACTGCTACGGGACGTGCGTACCGCCGGTGCGAGCGCAGGACGCGGTCGGCGGCATGGGGAGCGCCGCGGTGCGGCGCGGCCCGGGAGTGTGATCACCAGGCCGACGGCAGCCAATCGTCCACGAAAGACCGTCACACCACGTGATGGTGAACCGGTCCGTTCGGCCGTGCGAACAAAAGCCCCATCCGTCGCGGGACATGACATCTACCGCGGGAACATGACACAACGGGCCCTCGGGACAAGCGCGGTGGGAATCGCGGTTTCCCGTCCTGCTGCCGATTGCGGAGCATGCCGGGGGCGCACAGTGGAGCGCGCACCACCTCGTCGTCGTCAACGCGCTCCACCGGAGGGGTAAACCATGAGCATCCGCACCGCGGCCGCGGCCCTGGCCGCCACCGCCGCCCTCGCCGTCCCGGTCCTCGCCGCCGTCCCGGCCTCGGCCGCGCCCGCCCGGGTGGCGGCCTGTTCGACGTACAGCAACTACGTCAGCTACGGCGCGTCCTGCGACGGCACCCGCAGCTACTACGCGTGGGCCGTCTGCGCCAACAACAAGGTGGTCTACGGGCCGACCCGGTCGGGCGGGGTCTGGTCCTACGCGTACTGCAGCAACGTGGGTTCGACCTTCCGCAGCGGCGGTTACACGCTGATCTGACCGCGGGAGGCGCCGGCGCCCCCCAGAGTGAGGCCGATCCGGTCGGCGAGCGTCGCCCACGGGCGGCAGTCGACCACCGGGAGGGCGTGCCGGCGGGCCTCGGCGGCGAGCCAGTGCGAGTACCGGGCACTGACCTCGGCACGGTCCGCCTGCACGCCGCTCTCCGGCTCGCGGGCCGCGTAGTTGGCGGCGATCCGGTCCGCGTCGCCCTCGTGCAGGAAGACCGCCCGGACGTCCCGCCCCGCCGCCCGCCCCAGCGCGACCGCGCGGGCGCAGGCGGCGGGGGTGAGGTAGTCGCCCTCGACGACGGCGGGGACCGGGACGGTCAGCCGGTTGCGCACCACGCCGAGCAGGGCCGGCTCCAGCGCCTCGGCGGTGGCGATCTGGAATTCCAGCACGCGTTCGGGCGTCAGTGCGCCGTCCGGGGCGGTGTCGTCGCCGAAGAGGTGGAGGCCGGGGTGCTGTTCGGGGACGGTCAGCTCCTGGACGGCGGCGACCACGTCGTCGAACTCGACGACGAAGGCGGCGGTGCCGCCGGTGTCGGTGTCGGTCGCGAGCCCGGCGGCGGCGAGGCTCTTGCCCACGCCGGAGGCGCCGCCGAGCAGAAGGATGTCCCAGGTCCGATTCGTCATCCCGCGACGCTATCGTGCGGGATCCGGTCGGATCATCCGGATTTCTCCTTTGGGTCTGTGGGGTGGTCGAGGCGCCGCTGCCAGGTCGTCAGCAGGTCCTCCAGTGCTGCCGTCTCCTCGGCGGTGAGCAGGTCCAGCAGGCGGTGCTCATTGCGCATGTGGGCGGTGAACGCCTCGTCGATCAGCCGTCGGCCCGCCTCGGTGAGGGCGACCACCCGGCCGCGCCCGTCGGCCTCGCTGCGCCGGCGGGTGACCAGGCCCGCCCGCTCCAGCCGGTCGATCCGCTTGGTCATGGCGCCGGTGGTGACCATGGTGTGCGCGGCCAGCTCCCCGGGCGCCCGCTCGAACGGCGCGCCCGCCCGGCGCAGCGCCGCCAGCACGTCGAACTCGCCCTCGCCCAGCCCGTAGCGCCCGTAGACCAGGCAGAGCTCCTCGGTGAGCCGGCCGGCCAGCCGGTGCAGCCGGCCGATCACCGCCTGCGGGGAGACGTCGAGGTCGGGCCGTTCGCGGTGCCACTCGGCCTGGATGAGGGCGACGTGGTCCGGGTCGTGCTGCTCCATGGTCGCATCGTAGCCCAGTAGCTTCCTGGGAAGTTATATTGTCTTCCATGGAAGCAAGTTTTCGGTGGGTCTTGCTGACCGCCGTGGCGCCGGTGGCCTGGGGTGCCAACTACTACGTCACCCGCGAGTTCCTCTCGGCCGACCGTCCGCTCTGGGGCGCCGCCCTGCGGGCCCTGCCCGCCGGTCTGCTGCTGCTGGCGCTGCGCCCGCGCCGCCCGCGCGGCCCCTGGTGGTGGCGCTCGGCGCTGCTCGGGCTGCTCAACACCGCGGGGTTCTTCGTCCTGCTCTACATCGCCTCGCAGTCGCTGGCCACCAGCGTCGCCTCCACCGTGATGGCGGCCTCGCCGCTCGCGATGCTGCTGCTCGCGTGGGTCCTGACCGCCACCCGCCCCGCCCGGGCCCACCTGCTCGGCGCGCTGACCGGCCTGGCCGGGGTGGGCCTGATGGTGCTGACCCGCGCCGAGCCGGTCAGCCTCCCCGGCCTGGCCGCCTCGGCGGCGGCGATGGTCGTCTCCTCGCTGGGCTACGTGCTCGCCGCCCGCTGGCGCGACGGCGCGGACGCGCTCACCGCCACCGCCTGGCAACTGCTGGCCGGCGGCCTGGTCCTGCTCCCCCTGGCGGCGGCCTTCGAGGGCGCCCCCGCCGCCCCCACCGGGCGGGAACTGCTCGCCTTCGGCTACGTCGCGGTGGTGGCGACCGCCCTGGCCTTCACCGCCTGGTTCACCGGTCTGCGCCACCTCCCGCCCGGAACGGTCGGCCTGGTGGGCCTGCTCAACCCCCTGACCGGAGTCCTCCTCGGCACCCTCCTGGCGGGCGAGAGCCTCGGCCCCCTCCAACTCGCCGGCCTCCTCCTGGTCCTGACCGGCGTCGCCCTCGGCCGCCCGTCGCGGGGCGCCGCCCCCGCCGGTTCGCCCGACCCGGCGGCTGCGGGGCCCCGGATCCCGCGGCCCTCGCATGTGCCGCCGGATGCGGGCGCATCTCCGTCGGGACGGTCCGGTGGCCGCGCGGGGGTGTGGCGGGGCCGATCCGGTGCGCGTTGAGGCAGTCCGCGATGTACGGCAGTTCCTTTTTGTCACAAGGAGGTTGATCGGACGTCAGGAATTCCCGAGGGTTCTCGGCGAGGCCGACACCCGGGCCGCGGCGCTTGCTCCGCGGGGGTGCGGCAGTCCTGCTCCGCCGTCCGGCGGAGCGGTGCGGATCGTCATCCTGGGGTTGGGCATGAAGAGGATCAGGAAGGCCTGCGCCGCGGCGGTGGCCGTTGTGGCGCTGGCGGCCGGCGGCGCGGTGAGCACGGCCGGTGCGGCCCACGCCGTCACCTACCCGGACAAGCTCGTGTGCAGTTCCTCGACCGAGGAGGTCAGGGGCCTGCCCGTGTTCGGGGGGCCGATCAGGTGCGGGGGCGTGTTCGGCCAGCCGCAGTACGTGATGTTCGACGACGGGACCTTCCAAGCGTTCGCGGTCGGGACGGACTACGCCCTGTGGACGCGCTGGATGAACCCGAACGGCACGGTCAGCTCGTGGGTGACGCTCGGCGGCGTCCTCAGCGGGGGCATCTTCAAGAAGTCGGACGGGCGCGGCAACCTGCTCATCGCCGGGCGCGGCTCGGACGGCGCCTACTGGGCGAGGATCCGTGATGTGCACGGCTCCTGGCTCCCGTGGAACCCCTTCACCTTCGGCCCCCCGTGGTACTAGCGAGGTGCTCCCCGAGCCCGGCCGGGTCCGCCGGCCGGGCTTCCGGTCCGAGGGAGGGCCCCGGGCGCCACGGCCGGCCACCGCTCCCGCCGGCGCTGCTGACGGGGGGTGGGAAAACCGGGTGACCCGGGGCGGGCCGGTTCCTACACTCGGCACGCAGGGACGCGCCGTCCGGGGTTCCGGGGGGCGTGCGTGCCGTGATGAGTCGAGGGAGGTCGGTCGTGCGTCACCGCAGCGCTGCCGTCGTTCCCTCGTCCCGGTTCGAGGTGATCCTGGTGTCCCCGTCCTTCCGGTGCCCGCTGCGCGGCCGGCACCGGGGGCGTGCGACGGCCTGACGCGGGATCGAGAGCGCCGGGCGCCGTCGTCGCCGCAATCGCGCTGCCCTCCTTCCCCCGAGAGCTTCGAAAGGCACCGGGCCATGCGCAGCACCGACGTCCGTACCACCACCGGGACCGCCGGCATCGCCGCCGTCCGCAACCTGGGCATCCTCGCCCACGTGGACGCGGGCAAGACCACCGTCACCGAGCGGATCCTCTACCTGGCCGGCGAGATCCACCGGCGTGGCGAGGTGCACGACGGCACCACCGTCACCGACTGCCACCCGCAGGAACGTGAGCGCGGCATCACCATCTCCGCGGCGGCGGTCAGCTGTGTCTGGGGCGAGCACCGGATCAACCTCATCGACACCCCCGGCCACGTCGACTTCGCCGACGAGGTCGAGCGCTCGCTGCAGGTGCTGGACGGGGCGGTCGCGGTGTTCGACGCCGTCGCGGGCGTGGAGCCGCAGAGCGAGAGCGTCTGGCGCCAGGCCGACCGGCACGGCGTGCCGAGGATCGCCTTCGTCAACAAGCTGGACCGGGCCGGCGCCGACCTGGACGCGGCCGTCGCCTCCATCCGTGAGCGGCTGCACCCGGCTCCGCTGGCCGTTCAGCTGCCGATCGGACGGGAGGGCGGCTTCACCGGTGTGGTCGACCTGCTGACGATGCGTGCCCTGACCTGGGACGACGGGCCCGACGGGGACGACCTGCGGGACGGCCCGGTGCCCGACGGGCTGCGGGCCGAGGCCGAGCGGCGGCGCGCGCTGCTGGACGAGGCGGTGGCCGGGCTCCACCCGGCAGCCCTGGAGGAGTACGTCGAGCACTCGGCGCTCTCCACCGCGACCCTGGACGCCGCGCTGCGCGACCTCACCCGCGGCGGCGAGGCCGTGGTGGTGCTGTGCGGCTCGGCCTACCGCAACCGCGGGATCGAACCGCTGCTGGACGCCGTCACCGCCTACCTGCCCTCGCCGCTGGACGTTCCGGCGGTGCGCGGCACGACGGACGCCGGGGAGGCGGAGCGGGCCGCCGACCCCGACGGGCCGCTCGCCGCACTGGTGTTCAAGGTGAACGTCACCGCCTCCGGCCGCCTCACCTGTCTGCGCCTGTACTCGGGCACCCTGCGCAAGGGGGACACCGTGCTGGACGCCGGGACCGGCCGCACCGAACGGATCGCCCGGATCATGCAGGTGGCCGCCCACCACCTCGAAACGGACGCGGCCGTGGCCGGAGACATCGTCGAGGTGGTCGGCCTCAAGGCCGCGCGCACCGGCACGACGCTCTGCGCGCCCGGCGCGCCGCTGCTCCTGGAGCCGGCCGTCGCCGCGGTGCCGGTGGTGACGGTGGCCGTCGAGGCACGGCACTCGGTCGACACCGACCGGCTGGCCGTCGCGCTCGCCCGGCTCGCCGAGGAGGACCCGTCACTGGTCGCCCGCACCGATCCGGAGACCGGCCAGCGGGTGCTGTCCGGGCTGGGTGAACTGCACCTGGAGGTGGCGGTGGAGCGGATCCGCCGAGCGCACGGGATCGAGGTGGCCGTCGGCCGTCCGCAGGTCGCCCACCGGGAGACCGTGGATCGCGGGGTCACCGGCCACGTCCACCGGCACGTCAAACAGGACGGCGGCGCCGGCCAGTTCGCCCATGTGGTCATCGACGTGGAGCCGCTGGACGGCCCGGTGGCGGGGGAGGGCGGAGGCGGATTCGCGTTCGCGTCCACCGTCACCGGCGGGCGGGTGCCGAGGGAGTACGTCCAGGCGGTCGAGGCCGGCTGCCGGGACGCGCTCGCCGACGGCCCGCTGGGCGGCCACCCGGTCACCGGCCTGCGAGTCGTCCTGACCGACGGGGCCACCCATCCCAAGGACTCTTCGGAGCCTGCCTTCCGCACCGCCGGGCGGCTGGCGCTGCGCGAGGCCCTGCGGTCCTGCCGGATGGTGCTCCTGGAACCGGTCGCCGAGGTGACGGTGACGGTGCCGCAGGAGGCGGTGGGCGGGGTCCTCGGTGACCTCGCGGCCCGCCGGGGCCGCGTCCAGGGCTCGGACCCGCGCGGCGGGACGGCGGTGGTGACGGCGGTCGTGCCACTCGCCGAGCTGTTCGGCTACGCGACCGCGCTGCGCAGCCGCACCCAGGGCCGGGGCACCTTCACCACCCGCCCGGCCGGGTACGCCCCGGCGCCGGGCGCCGCCGCCCGCTAGCGGGGCCGGGCGGCGGGGCCGCCGGCCGTCGGCCGCACCGAGAGGTGTCCGGCGGCAGGCGGCTCAGCCGTGGCGGCGCGCCAGGTCGGGGTAGTCGACGACCAGGCCGTGCCGGTCGAACAGCAGGTCGCTGCGGAAGTCCCCGGACTCGTACCGGACGGTTGCCGCCGCCGAGCCGACGGCATCGTCGTCGCCTCCGGCCGGCCCCAGGTGGGTGTACGTCTGGTGCGACGGGTGCAGCGTCAGGTCGGGCACCCGGACCCATGCCATCAGGAACCCGTGCCGCCCCGGCTCCCGGTGGAGCCGGTGGCGCAGCACCGGCATGGTGTTGGTCAGCGGGGAGAGCCCGAGGTCGCAGTCGAGCGCCCCGTCCAGCTCCGGCCGGTGGCGTCCGTCGACGGTCCACCGCCCGTCGTCGTTCAGCAGCTCCAGCTCCCGGGTGCCCTCGGCCGATGCGGCGCGGACCGCGAGCCGCCGGGTGGTCCAGGCGGGCCCGGTGTCGAGCTCGTAGTCGAGCCAGTAGGGCGCGGGGACCAGGCCGGCCACCCGTCCGCGGGCGCGCAGCGTGCCGTCACCGAGTTCGATCCAGGCGGTCTCGACGCCCCGGCTCGCCGAGACCTCCCAGGTGGGGACCAGATGAGTGATCATGCCGCCACCGTAGCCACCCGGGGCGGGCCCGGCTCCTACAGCGCGCCCGCGTCGCGGGCCGTCCACACCGACGGGTAGAGCGGGCGCCAGCCCAGCTCGCGGCGGATCGCGGCGGTGGAGACCTGGCCCTCCCACGGGTCGGCGGGCCCCACGCCCTCCGGCGTGACGACCGCGTCGGCGTCCGGCACCTCGCCGGGGGCGGTGTCCCAGGCTTCCGGGCGGGGCACCTCGTTGATCCCGTGCAGGTCCCAGGCGGTCACCGGGGCGTCGTCCGCGACGTTGTAGGCGCGCCCCTCCACGCCCGGTGTCACCGCCGCGGCCCACAGCGCCCGCGCCACGTCGGCGTGGTGGACCACGGCCAGCCGCTGGTGCGAGGGCCAGCGGCCGGCCCAGAACAGCGAGTCCGCGAGGTGCGGGTCGCCGTCGCCGTAGACGAAGACCGGCCGGACCACGACCAGCGGCAGCCGGTCGCCCAGCTCGCGGAGCCCGCGCTCCCCGGCCGCCTTGGAGGCGCCGTAGGCGCCCCAGAGCGGGGACGGGTCCAGCGGGTCGTCCTCCACGGCGGGCCGGCCGAGCCGGCGCGGGTACACCAGGTTGGTGCTGGTGTGCACGAAGCGCCGGACCCCCGCCTCGGCGGCCTCGCGCCCGAGGGCGAGGGTGGCGTCCCGGTTGACCTCGAAGGCCTCCGCGTCCGGCGCCCCCCGCCGTCCGGCGGCCACGTGCACCACCACGTCGGCTCCCTCCAGCGCCCGCGCCCGGGCGGCCTGGTCCCGCAGGTCGCCGACGACGGCCTGGAGGCCGAGGGCGGTGGCCGCCTCCGCCTGCGCCTCCTGCCGCACCAGCACCCGGACCGCGCCCCGCCCGGCCCACTGGGCCAGCCTCGGTACGAACCGCCGACCGACATTGCCGGTCGGGCCCGTCACCAGGAACGTCGTCATCGCTCATCACTCCCCGTAGAGGTGGTCGCTCATGGACGGGGAACGGCGACCGTGTGCCGGTGCGTCCGGCGCCGCCCTCCCCGTGACCACGGTGGCGGAGCGGCGGCGGCCGTGGCAGAGACCTCCTCAACCAGGGACCGTCAATCCCTGGTTGAGCGGCCCGCGCGGGACGGAGGATGGGGCGGTGATCGACCGACCCGCCCTCGCCGACTTCCTGACCCGCCGTCGCACCGGGCTCGCCCCCGCCGATGTCGGCCTGCCGCCCGGCGCGCGCCGCCGCACCCCGGGCCTGCGCCGGGAGGAGGTGGCCCAGCTCGCCGGGCTCTCGGTGGACTACTACGCGCGACTGGAGCAGCGCCGGGGCCCGCAGCCCTCGGCGCAGCTGGTCGCCGCCCTGGCCCGGGCCCTGCGGCTGACCGAGGACGAGCGCGACCACCTCTTCCACCTCGCCGGCCACCGGCCACCGCGCCGGCACACCCCGCTTACCCATGTCCGGCCCGGCCTGCTGCTGATCCTGGACCGGCTGCACGACACCCCGGCCCAGGTGGTGTCGGACATCGGTGACGTCCTCGCCCAGAACCCGATGGCCGCGGCGCTGTTCGGCGACGTCGAGCAGTGGCCGCCGGAGCAGCGCAACGTGGTGCTGCGCTGGTTCGCCGAGCCCGCCTGCCGGGCGCTCCTGCCCGCCGATCAGCACGAGGAGGCGGCCCGCGCGTACGTCGCCCATCTGCGCGCCGCCCACGCGGCCCGCCCCGGGGACGCGCGGCTGGGCCGGCTGCTGGCGAGACTGCTCGCCACCGGCGAGGAGTTCGCCGGCCACTGGGCGCGCCACGACGTGGCCGTCCGGCGCAGCGACCGCAAGACCGTCCTGCACCCGGTGGTCGGCCGGCTCGACCTCGACTGCGAGGTGCTGGCCGCCGCGGGCGAGGACCAGCTCCTCCTGGTCCACACCGCGCCGCCCGGCACCGTGAGCGCCGAGCGCCTCGAACTGCTCCGGGTGGTCGGGCGGCAGCAACTCGACGCCGGGCCGGCCGAGAGCGTGGCAGCCCGGTGAGCCGCCGCACCCGCCCGGCCGGGCCTCGCGGCGGCCGAGCCCGGGGCGGCGGACCTCGTGGCGCCGGGCTCGGCACCGTCGGGCCTCGCGGTGGCGGTCCGGTGGTACCCGGCTCGCTGGAGGACCTCGAAGGCACCCGGTGGCCCGATCCGGGAGCGGACGCCACCCGGCTGGTCGCGACCGCCCACGCGCTGCGCCGCCGCCCGGTCGCCGAACTCGGCGTCGAGGAGCTGCGGTTGCTCATCGGCCAGGACATCGGACTTCCCCACCTGCTCCCACGCGCCGTCGAACTGCTCTGCCACGACCCGCTCGCCGAAGGCGACCTCCACCCGGGCGACCTGCTCTCCGCGGTGCTCGGGCGTGCCCCGGCCGTCTGGACGGCCCGTCCCGAGCCGGCGGCCCGGCTCGCCACCGCCGTGCGCCGCATGGTGACGGCGCCGGAGCCCGGCCTCCCGGGGGAGGTGCGGCGCCGGGCCGAGGCGTTCCTGGCCGGTCGGCCCGGCGCGGAGTGACGAGCCCGCGACCCCCGGTCACGGAACCCGGTGCGTCCCCGGAAAACCCCCTCTGACCTGCGCGTCCTTCGCCGGAGCCGGCGCGCGGAGCGGCTACCGTGGCCGGGCGGCCGGGCTTGGCCGCCCGGCGCCGCACGGGCGCCGGCAGCACCACAAGGGACGGACCGGCATGCAGTTCGACGACCAGGGCGACCTCGACACCTCGCAGGTGGACGACCGGCGCCGCATCCCCGGCGGGAAGGTCGCCGTCGGCGGTGGCGCGGCCGGTCTGATCGCCGTCCTGATCGCGGTGCTCTTCGGCGTCGACCCGAGCGTCCTCGGGCTCTCCGACGGCGGCGGGTCGAACGCCGGGTCCGGCGGGACCACCACCACCGCGGGGGAGGTCCAGCAGGTCTGCCGGACCGGCGCCGACGCCAACCGCCGCCAGGACTGCCGGATCGTCGCCGTCACCAACAGCCTCCAGGAGTACTGGGGCGGCCAACTGCCCCGCTCCGGGGCCGCCTACCGGCCCGCCGAGACGGTCCTGTTCACCGGCCGGGTCTCCACCGCCTGCGGCGCGGCGAGTTCCGCCGTCGGCCCGTTCTACTGCCCCGGCGACCGGCGGGCCTACTTCGACCTCGGCTTCTTCGACGAGCTGTCCACCCGCTTCGGCGCCGCCGGCGGCCCGTTCGCCGAGGCCTACGTCGTCGCCCACGAGTACGGCCACCACATCCAGAACCTGACCGGCACCATGCAGAAGGTCGGACAGGACCGGCAGGGCCGGGACAGCGCCTCGGTGAAGCTGGAACTCCAGGCCGACTGCTACGCCGGGGTCTGGGCCCACCACGCCACCACCACCCCGCAGGCCTCCACCGGACGGCCGCTGATCAGCACCCTCACCGAACAGGACATCGCCCAGGGCCTGGACGCCGCGGCGGCCGTCGGCGACGACCGGATCCAGAAGCAGGCCACCGGCCGGATCGACCCCGACACCTGGACCCACGGCTCCTCCGACCAGCGCAAGACCTGGTTCACCACCGGCTACCGCAGCGGCGACCCGGCCCGCTGCGACACCTTCGCCGCGCAGCGCTGACCCGCGGCCGGGCCCCGGCCCGGAGCCCCGCCCCGCCCCGGAGCCCCGCCCCGGCCCCCTGTCATCCGTCAGGGACCGCTGCGCACGGACCCTTCCTACGCTGCTGGGCACCGGCCGAACACGGGCCGGACCAGCACCTGAGGGAGAACCACCATGCGCAAGATCCTGCACACCGTCGCCGCGCTCGCCCTCGCGGCCGCCGGCGCCACCACGATGGGGACCTCCGGCGCCCAGGCCGCCGACGGCTCCTGGGACGGCTGCCCGTACGGGGCGGTCTGCATCTACCCGCAGGACGCCGACACCAGCCGGCCGCCCACCGACATCTTCTACAGCTACGGCGCCCACAACCTCCGCAACCAGAACGGCTGGCACTGGGTGCTCAACAACCAGTCCGGCGGCGCGCACGCCCATCTGTGCACCGGTTACAACGGCACCGGCTGCGGCGAGGACCTCGCCGCCCAGACCGGCGTCTACGCCGACCTGACGCCGATCAACTCCATCACCCTGGACCGCCCCTGACCCTGACCCCGACGGTCGCCTGACCGCCGGGCCGGGCCGCCCGCGGCGGGGTCCTCCGGGGGGAGGACTCCGCCACGGGCCGGCCGCGTCGCGCCCGCTCATACGGCCTCCGGTGACGGGCAGGTGAGGTCGCCGGGCGGCACCGTCCCGGCGAGCAGGTAGGACTCCACGGTGGAGCGCACGCACGGGTTGGGCCCGGGGTACTGGCCGTGGTCGCCGTTCCCGGTGACCGTGACCAGGCGCGAGCCGCGCAGCGCCCGGTGCGCGGAGCGCGCGGCCTCGATAGGCGTCGCGGGGTCGTGCACCGAGTTGAGCATCAGCGTGGGCGGCAGGCCCGCTCCCGTGACCCGCACCCGGGGCGCCGTGGGCGCCGGCCAGGAGGCGCAGACCGCCGAGAAGGCGAGCAAGCGGGCCCCGGCCAGCGGCCGGCGTGCCGCGTTCTCGGCGCCCCGGTCCGCCCAGACGGACAGGTCGCGCGTCCACGGGGTGTCGGTGCAGATGACCGCGAAGTACTCGGCGAGGAACTCCGGACCGAGGTAGTCGCCGAAGACCTCCCGGGCGTTGGTCCGGGCGGCCGGCCCGGCGTTCGGCCAGTCGTCGAGCGCGACCAGCGCCCCGGCCAGCCGGGTGAAGCCGTTGTTCTCCCGGTAGACGGCCTGGATCGCGCCGTTGTCGAACTGGTTGGGCCCGATGGTGAGGGCGCCGTCCACGACCGGGTGCTCGCGCAGGGCCGACCGGCGGGCCTCCCAGCGGGCCTTCGCCTCGGCGACCGTCGTGCCGTAGCGGTAGACCGGGTCCCGGGCGGCCAGCCACGGCAGGAAGTCCTCCTCGAAGCGCCGCTGGAAGCTCATCGGCAGCCGCAGCTGGAACCGCTCCCAGGTGCCGTCGAAGCCGATGTTGCCGTCCAGCACCATCCGCTCCACCCGCTGCGGGAACAGCGTCGCGTAGTACGAGCCGATCATGGTGGCGTAGGACGGCCCGTAGTAGCTGATCCGGCGCTCGCCGAGCAGCGCGCGCAGCAGGTCGAGGTCCCGGGCGGTCTGCTCGGTCGTCAGATGGGGCAGCAGGCCGCCACTGCGCCGCTCGCAGTCGGCGGCGAAGCGCTGCGAGGCGGCGATCACCCGGGCCCGGTCGGTTGGAGTGTCGTCGCGGAAGTCCCCGGCGAAGAACGCCTGGAACTCCTCCGGCGTCTGGCAGACGGCCCGGGTGCTGCGCCCGACACCGCGCTGGTCGAAGCCCACGACGTCGTAGGCGGCGCCGAGCGCGGGCGCGTTCCTGACGAAGTCTGCCGGGCGTTCCAGCCCCTTGCCGCCGGGGCCGCCGGCGGCCGTGAGCAGGGTGCCGATCCGCCGTCCTGGGTCGCTCGCCCGGTGCCGGGAGACCGCGATGGTGAGGTCGGGCCCTCGCCCGGGGTGGTGCCAGTCCCGGGGCACGGCCATGGTCGCGCACTCAAGCCCGGCCCGCTCGGCGCAGGGATGCCAGTCGAGCCGCTGGTGGGCGTAGCGGGCGGGGACCGAGGGGGCGGCCGGTCCGGCGGGCGTCGCGACGGCGCCCGCCGCGACCGCCGGCTGGGCCAGGGTGAGGACGGCGAGCAGGCCCGCCGTGCGCCTGCCGAGGGCGGAGAGCCGGAAGCGGCGCCGGGCGCGGGTGACGGTTCGAGTGGTCATGACGTAGATCCTGGCCGCCGGACCGGTCGTGGTCGATCCAGTCCGCACCCGTCTTCTTCCTGGTGCCTGGACCACCCTTGACGGGAAGTCAGGTTCAGTCTCCCCCTCGGGGCGGCGGGGCGGCCCAGGGCGCCGGGCGGTCGGCGCGCGGTGGTCGGCGCGCAGCAGCGAACGGGCGCCGGTCAGTGCGCGACGGTGAAGCGGGCGCGGCGGTGGGCGGGGCGCTCGGCCTCGTCGAGGAGGGCCACGGCGAGGTCCTCCACCGAGATGGCCGAGACGCCGTCCGGGCCGACCAGGAGCTCGTCGCGGCCCAGCCGGTAGCGGCCGGTCCGCTCGCCCGGTTCGAGCCGGGCGGCCGGGCTGAGGTAGGTCCAGTCGACCTCGGCGTCCGCGCGGCAGAGGGCCAGCTGCTCGCCGCAGGCGTCGGCGATCGGGCGCAGCGCGGCGGGGAAGTCCGGGGCGTCCACCAGGGTGACGCCGTTGCCGTCGGGCAGGGCGAGGCTGCCGGCGCCGCCGACGACCAGCAGTCGCACGCCGGTTCCGGCCAGGCCGGCCAGCAGGCCCTTGGTCGCGGTGGCCAGTTCGTCCTCGTGGCCGGGGGCCGGGCGGGTGGCCGTGACCAGCAGGTCCTGGCCGGCGGCGAGGCGGCGGACGTCGGCGGGGTCGCGGGCGTCACCGGTGGCGGTTCCGACGGCCGGCGGCAACCGGTGCGGGCGGGCGGGGTCGCGCAGGACGGCGGTGACCCGGTGGCCGCGGGCGGCCGCCTCGGCGACGACCCGGCTGCCGACGTTGCCGCTCGCACCGAACACGGTGATGCGCATGAGGGGGTTCTCCTGGGGGCTGGATCGGACGGTGGGAGGGAGGTGTCAGACGGCCTGGCGCGCACGGGCGCCGTCGGCTGCGCCGGTGTCGGTGCGGTCGGCGGCGGCGTCCTCGGAGGGCGCGGTCGCGGGTGCCCCGGCGACGACCTTCGACGGTGTGCGCGGCCGCTGGGTCTGCGCGGCGACGAGCGAGCCGAGCACGATCAGCGCGCCGAGCGCCTGGACGGGGGAGAGGTCCTGGCCGAGGGCGAGCCAGCCGAGCGCGGTGGCGACCACGGGGCTGAGCAGGCCGAGGAAGGTGACCGAGGTGGGCGGCAGGGCACGGATGCCGCGGAACCAGAGCGCGTAGGCGACGGCCGCGCCGATCAGGCTCAGGTAGCCGTAGCCGAGCAGGTTGGCGCCGGTGAGGTGGGACGGCGGCGGGCCCTCGACCAGCAGGGTGACCGGGAGCAGCAGCAGACCGCCCGCGGTGAGCTGCCAGCCGGTGGTGGCGAGCAGCGGGGCCGGCGAGGTCCAGCGCTTGGAGAGGACGACGCCGGTGGCCATCACCACCGCGCCGCCGAGCGAGGCCAGGATGCCGAGCGCGTCCAGCTGGGCGTTGGCGCGCAGGACCAGCAGGCTGACGCCGGCCACCCCGGCGATGCCGGAGAGGAGGGTGCGCCGGGAGAGGCGGTCACCCAGGAGTGCGGCCGAGAGGCCGGCGGCGATCAGCGGCTGGACGGCGCCGACGGTGGCGGCGACCCCGCCGGGCAGGCGGTAGGCGGCGACGAAGAGGAGGGCGAAGAAGGCGCCGATGTTGAGGGCGCCGAGGACGAGTGAGCGCCACCACCAGTCGCCCTTCGGCAGGCGCCGGGTGAGGGCGATCAGGAGCAGCCCGGCGGGCAGGGCGCGGAGCACCCCGGCGAGCAGCGGACGCCCGGGCGGGAGCAGCTCGGTGGTGACGAGGTAGGTGGAGCCCCAGATGGCGGGGGCGAGGGCGGTGATCAGCACGATGGCGAGTCGATTCCTTAGCACTAAGCCAATGTATCTCAGTGCTAAGGAATCTGGACAGGGGGTCGGGGTGCGGATGCTGTGAGGTATCTCACCGCTAAGGAATCGTTTAGGCTGGAGGGCATGGCAGAACGCGAAGATCATGTGGACCGGGTGGTCCGGCAGTGGGGCGCGGAGCGTCCGGACCTCGATGTCTCCCCCATGGAGGTGATCGGCCGCCTCAAGCGGCTGAGCCGGCTGGTCGACGCCGAGCTGAAGGAGACCTTCGCCCGGCACGACCTCGACTTCGCCTCCTTCGACGTGCTCGCCACCCTCCGCCGCAGCGGCCCGCCCTACCGCCTCACCCCGACCGGCCTGATGCGGTCGGCGATGGTCACCTCCGGGGCGATCAGCCAGCGCCTCGACCGCCTGGAGGCGCGCGGCCTGGTCACCCGCACCCCCAGCGGCTCCGACGGCCGCAGCCGCGACGTCGCCCTCACCGAGGAGGGGTACGCCCTGATGGACCGCGCCCTGCCCGACCACCTCGCCACCGAGCGCCGCATCCTGGCCGACCTGGACAAGCCGCAGACCGCCGCGTTCATCGACGCCCTGCGCGTCGTGCTCGGCACCCTCGGGGACGACCCGGAGTAGCCGCGGCGACGGGGAGCCGGGCCGACGGGGGCCCGGCCGCTCAGGGGTCGACCGATCAGGAGCTGACCGCTCAGGGTCGGCCGCTCAGGGGTTGACCGCGACCGCCTTGGAGAAGGTGTAGTGGAACGTCCCGCCCGGCTCCGCGGCGCGTCGCAGTTCGGCCACACCCCGGTCGAACGCCTCCGGCGTGGTGAGGCCGGCCGCGACCGCGTCGGCCCGCACCGCCTCGACCATCGCGATGAAGGTGCGCCGGGTGAAGTTCTCGACCAGCGCGGGCCGGGCGCTGTCCGCGGACATCGTGCGCAGGCTCACCGCGACGTCCCGGAAACCGGCGTCCGCGAGCAGCGGGTGCAGCCGCCGCCCGATGAGGCCGTCGCCGCCGGCGTCCGCCTGGAGCCGGGCGAGGTGGTCGACGACCCGCTGCGCCGCCTCGCCGCGCGGGTGGAAGCACGCCGTGCCGTGGTCGCCCTCGATCACGGTCAGCGTGCCGCCGGGGCGCAGCACCCGGCGCAGCGCGGCCAGTGCCGCCGCCGGGTCGGCGAGGTGCTCCAGCACGAAGCAGACGAAGACGTGGTCGAAGGAGTCGTCGGCGAACGGCAGTCGGTGCAGATCGCCGTGGTGCCACCGGACGTTCGCGCCGGGCGCGTGCGCGGCCACCCGGGCCCGCGCCTTCGCGAGCGAGTCCGCCGAGATGTCGGCCGCCGTCAGCAGCGCGCCGGGGCTGGAGTCCAGCAGGTGCACCGTCTGGGCGCCGACGCCGCATCCGGCCTCCAGGACCCGGCTGCCGGGCGGGTAGGCGGTGCCGGAGTGGAGCAGGCCGGCCAGGGTGTCGGCCTGGTCGCCGAGGCGCCGGGCCTCGGCGGGGGAGTAGCCGTGGACGTAGCCGGGGCCGGTGCCGACGGCCGGTTCGGGACGGACTGCGGGGGGCTGCGGGGCGCTTGTGGTCATGCGCCCACCCTCCCGGCACAATGGACCGGTGCACAGGTCCAATGGCAGCCCGGAGGACAGGTCCAAAACCGCCGGAGCCGACTTCCTCCAGCTCGACCCCCGCGAGGCCCCCGCCGGCGGCCTCGCCGACTGGCTGGCCCGCCGGCTCCGGCAGGCCATCGCCGACGGCCGGCTGCCGGTCGGCAGCCGCCTGCCCGCGACCCGGCTGCTCGCCGCCGACCTGAGGGTCTCCCGCGGGGTGGTCACCGACGCCTACCGCCGTCTCACCGAGGAGGGCCGGATCGCGGGCCGGGGCAGGGGCGGCACCGTCGTGGTCGACCCGTTCGCCCAGAGCCCGGCACCCCCGGCGCCCCCGACACCCCGGGCATCCCAGGCACCTCCGGCGTCCACGGCGGCCACGGCCCGCCTCGCGTCGCCGCCGGCGCACCCGCCGAACGGGCGGCGCCCCGGCTCGCCGTTCGACCAGGCGCCCGTCCCGGCCAGCTTCGAGATCCTGCGCACCGCCCCCGCCCGGATCGACCTCTCGCCCGGCGTCCCCGACCTCGCCGCCTTCCCCCGCGCCGCCTGGCTGCGCGCCGAACGCGCCGTCCTCCACGACCTCGCCGCCCAGGACTTCGGCTACGGCGACCCGCGCGGAACCCCCGCCCTGCGCCGCGCCGTCGCCGACTGGCTCGGCCGCAACCGCGGCATCCGCGCCGACCCCGAGGACGTCCTGATCGTGGCCGGGGCCGCCCAGGCGCTCGCGCTGGCCGGCGAGGTGCTCCGCGCGGCCGGCCTCGACGCCGTCGCCGTGGAGGACCCGGGCTCCCTCGGCACCCGCCAGCACCTCGGCCACCGGATCACCGAGACCCCGGCCGTGCCCGTCGACGCCGAGGGCATCCGGGTCGACGCGCTGCGCGCCACCGGTGCCCGCGCCGTGCTGCTCACCCCCGCCCACCAGTTCCCGACCGGCGCCGTGCTCGGCGGTGCCCGGCGGCGCGAACTGCTCCAGTGGGCGGCGGACGGCGGGCTCGTCATCGAGGACGACTACGACGCCGAACACCGCTACGACCGCCCGCCGGTGCCCGCGCTGCGCGGCGTCCTCCCCGAACAGGTCCTCTACCTGGGCAGCGTCTCCAAGCTCCTCGCCCCCGCCCTGCGCACCGGCTGGATGCTCGCCCCCGCCCGCTACCGCGACCTCCTGGTCGACGCCAAACGGCTCAGCGACCTCGGCAACGCCGCGCTGCCGCAACTCGTCCTCGCCCGGCTGATGGACTCCGGCGCGCTGGAACGCCACCTGCGGCTGCTGCGCCCGCGCCACCGGCGCCGCCGCGACGCCATGACCGCCGCCGTCGGCGCCCGTCTGCCCGGTGCCGTGGTCCACGGCGCGGCGGCCGGACTGCACCTGATGGTCACCTTCCCCGGTGGCCTGACCTGCACGGACACCGAGTTCGCCGCGGCCGCCCTGGCCCACGGGGTCAAGGTGCAGCCGCTGTCCTGGCACGCCCGGCTGCCGCACCCGCCCGGGCTGGTGCTCGGCTACGCGGCCGGCGTGCCCGGCGAGATCGAGGAGGGCGTCGCCGTCCTCGGACGGCTGCTCCGGGAGGCGGGACGACCGCTCCCGGGGTGAGGCTGCTGGTGACATGCCGCGCCCGCCCGCCGTCCTGGGGCCGGGCGCCCGGACCCGACCGACCAAGGGAGGCCCGGATGCCGATACCCCGCCTAACGATCCGCGTCGCGCTCCTCGTCCTGCTGCTCTCCGCCCTGGCCCCGTCCGGCCCGTCCGCGCCGATGACCCCGCTCGCCCTGTCCGGCGCGGCCGGCGCCGAGGGCACTGAGGGCGCCGAGGGAACCGAGGGCGCGGAACCCGCGGCGACGGTCCCGACACACCCCACCGCCACGGA
The DNA here is from genome assembly GCF_042957205.1 of Kitasatospora sp. NPDC008115. NCBI lineage: Bacteria > Bacillati > Actinomycetota > Actinomycetes > Kitasatosporales > Streptomycetaceae > Kitasatospora > Kitasatospora sp. NPDC008115. Next base: position 237,607 of record NZ_JBIBHU010000005.1, read on the forward strand.
GAGGACGACCCCCGTGTCCAGCACCGATTCGCGACAGCTCGCGGGCCGCCGCGTCATCTACTCCTACCCCGGCCCCACCCCGCCGCCCGAACTGCTCGACACCGTCCGCGCGGGCCGCGCCGCCGGCGTCATCTTCTTCAAGGAGAACGCCCCCACGGTGGCCCAACTGAGGTCGGCCGTTGACCAGTTGAACCGGGCCGCGGCCGAGGCGCCGACCGGCGCGCCGCTCCTGCTGATGACCGACCAGGAGGGCGGCAAGGTCCGCCGGCTGCCCGGTGCGCCGGAACTCTCGGCCAAGCAGACCGGACTGGCCGCCGACCCCGCAGGGGCGGTCGCCGAAGCCGGCGCCGGAGCGGCCCGGACCCTGAGCGACGCGGGGCTCAACCTCAACCTCGCGCCCGTGCTCGACGTCTTCGACACGCCCGACAACTTCATCGACCACTTCGAGCGCTCGTACAGCGGGCGGCCCGAGGTGGTGGCCGAGTTGGGCTCCGCCTTCCTGGTCGCCCAGCAGAAGCTCGGCGTGGCCGCCACGGCCAAGCACTTCCCGGGCCTCGGCTCCGCCGCCCGGGAGGCGAACACCGACGCGAGCGCCGTCGTCCTCCCCGTCCCGCTCGACGAACTCCGGGCCCGCGGCGAGGAGCCGTACCGTGCCGCGATCGCCGCCGGGGTCCGGCTGGTGATGGCCTCCTGGGCGGTCTACCCGGCCCTCGACGCCTACCGGCCGGCGGGTCTCTCCCGCGCCGTCGTCCAGGGCGAGTTGCGCGACCGCCTCGGCTTCCGCGGGGTCACCGTCACCGACGCCCTCGAAGCCGGCGCGCTCGCCGACTTCGGCGACGCCGGCGACCGCGCCGTCGCCGCCGCCGAGGCCGGTATGGACCTCGTGCTCTGCTCGGGCCGTGACGTCGCCCAGGGCGACGCAGCCGTCGAGGCCCTCGCCACCGCCCTCGACAGCGGCCGCCTCGACACCGCCGGCTTCACCGAGGCCGTCCACCGCGTCGACGCCCTCCGCACCTCGCCGACGACCCCCTGACGCCCGGCCGCCGGGGTGGCGCAGGTTGGCGAGGGTGGCGCGGGGGTGGCGCGAAAGGGAGTGAGGGTGGCGCGAAGAGGGTGCACGGACGATCAACACGCGCCGATCCGTAGCGGAAACGAGCGGACACGGAGGGTCATCCGGATGGCAGGCTTTCTGCCGTGACTGCGCACCCTCTCGTACACGAGATCGCCGACGCCTACCTGGCCCTGGTCGACGCCGCCTCGCCCGGGCTGGTCGAGGGCCTGTACGTGGTCGGTTCGACGGCCCTGGACGACTTCCACCCGGCGCGGAGCGACATCGACTTCGTGGCCGTGACCGCCGACCCGGTGACGGCGGAGCAGCTCATCGGGCTGGAGCGCGTGCACGCCCGGCTCGCGGTCCGCCATCCGCGCCCCGTGTTCGACGGGCCCTACCTCACCTGGCACGAACTGGCGGGCTCGCCGGCCCAGGCGTCGCCGGGGCCGCACGTGTTCGGGGGGACGGTCCGGCACCGCGTGCGGTCCGGCCGCACCCCGGTGCTCTGGCACACCCTGGCCCGGCACGGGGTGACGCTCTGCGGGCCGCGCGCCCAGGAACTGATGATCGACACGGACCCGGAGGAACTGGCCGGCTGGACGGCAGGCAACCTGGAGGAGTACTGGCGCCCGTGGTGGCGGCGCTCCTCCCGGCTGGCGTCGCGGCCGGGGCTGGCCTGTCTGAACGCGTGGGGACCGGCCTGGGGGGTGCTCGGGGTGAGTCGCCTGCACTACACGCTCGCCACCGGGCGGATCGCCTCCAAGCGCGGGGCCGGCGAGTACGCCCGGGCGGTGTTCGACGAGCGGTGGCACCGGATCGTCGACGAGTGCCTGCGGATCCGTGACGGCGGGCGGCGGCGCTCGTACTACCCGAACCCGTTCGTCCGGCGGGCGGACGCGCTCGCGTTCATGGACATGGCGATCACGAGCGCCGAGCTGCTGGCTCCGGGCCGGCTCTCCCTCGGGGAGTAGCGGGGGAGCGCAGCGCGGGCCGTCGAGATCACATCCGGATCTCTTTCGCGCACATGCGACATGTCACATGTGGCGCGTTGATGAACCCGGCGAACGGCGACGGCGTCTCGCTGTGCGGCCAGGCCGGCCCGGTCCGGCGCAGGCGGCTGACCGTGACAACTTGAAGAAATCTTCATCTGCAAGGATGATGCTTCCCGCCGAAAGGCCGATCCAGGGCCCATCCAGCGACGCGCAGGGAGTGACGGACGATGCCGGTCCCGCTGTACCAGGCGAAGGCGGAGTTCTTCCGCACGCTCGGGCACCCGGTGCGCATCCGCGTCCTGGAGCTGCTCCAGGACGGGCCGCGACCGGTGCGCGAACTGCTCGGCGCCATCGAGATCGAGCCCTCGAACCTCTCCCAGCAGCTCGCGGTGCTGCGCCGCACCCAGCTGGTCACGGCGACCCGCGAGGGCAACACCGTCGTCTACGCGCTGAGCACGCCCGACGTCGCCGAGCTGCTGCGGGCCGCGCGGCGGATCCTGACCGAACTGATCACCGACCAGGGCGCGCTGCTCACCGAGCTGCGGGCACCGGAGGCGGGTACCGCGCCCGCGGGCGAGCGATGACCGGCCCGTCGACCGACCGGCCCGTCGACCGACCGGCCCGTCGACCGAAGGAGTGCCCGGGCATGAGTGAGAACACCGGCGAGCGCGGCCGGGAGGCCGAGGCCACGCGGGAGGAGAAGGCGCGGCGCAAGGCCATGCTGATCCGGGCGGGCATCTACATCTTCGCCACCCACCTGTTCGCGGGGTTCGTGCTGCTGCTGTTCGCCCTCGGCGACCGGAAGTGACCCGAAGCGACCGGAAAGGGCCGGGAACAGGCGCGGAACGAGCGGAACGGCGGGCGCGACCGCCACGGCCGGCCCCGGCCGGGGAGCGGCCGGGACCGGTCCGGTGCGGCCCGACGGCCGCCCGCCGGGGTCAGAGCGGGACGTCCTCCCCGGTGTAGCGCAGGCTGGTGCTGGTCCAGGCGTAGACGCCCTCCACCAGCTCCCGGGTGCCGTCGAGGTACCAGCGGCCCGCGGGGTGCCGGAGCAGCAGGCTGCGGCGCAGCACCTCGCTCTCCGCCGTCAGCCGGTCGATCCGGGCCCCGACCGCGCGGGCGGCCCGGCTGCGGGTGCAGCCGCGGATCCGTTGCAGGGTGAGCACGGTGTTGAAGGCCGCGACGTTCTGGCGTTCCTCGCGGTCCGCCGAGTAGAGGTCGTTGATCAGTGTCGCCGCGTCGGCGGTGTTCGCGCGCAGGCGGTGCAGGGCGGGGTCGGCGTGCAGGCCGGCCGGTGCCTCGCCGCCGTGGACGTGCTCCAGTATGTCCATGAACGGGTAGAGGCAGCTGGCATGGCGCCGCAGCCGCACCGTCTCGGCCAGGTCGGGCTGGGTGCGGGCGGCCCGGTGGGCGGTCTCGGCGAGGAAGGTCCTCAGACAGGAGCGCCATTCGGCGGCGGCGCGGCGGCGCCAGCCCGGCGGCATGGGGGCGGTCTGCCGCTGCCACAGTTCCCGCCAGGCGTCGAGCAGTTGGGGTTGCGAGGTGCCCGCGGGGACGGGCCGCCCGGCCAGGACGGCGAGCAGGGGCTCGACGATGGCGCGCGCCTCGGCGGGGTCGCGGCCGGGCGGGCCGTCGAAGCGGTCGTCGAGGATGGTGAACCAGCCGAGGATGTCGACCAGCAGGTCCAGCTCGGTGCCGTGGGCGCGGGGATACGAGTGGCCGATCAGCTCGGGCAGCGCGTAGGTGTGGTACCGGGCGAGGTCCTCCGGGGCGAGCAGTCCGTGGCCGAGCGCCCAGTCGCTGTGCCGGGCGGTGGCCGCGCGCAGCTCGCCTGCGGTGCGCGGTTCGCCCTGCGGGCGCAGCGCGTCGGGTGCGCGCAGGGCGGCCGGGGGAGCGGCGGGGGGAGCGGTCGGGGCGGACAGCGCCTCGATGCGGACCGGCGGCGCGGGCCGGGGGACGGTGCCGAGCGGCCGCAGCGCGGTGACCGGCCGGAGCGTGGTGACCGGACCGAGGTCGGTGACCGGGACGATCGTGCTGAGCGGCCCCGGACAGGTGGCCGGCCGGATGGTGCGGATCGGGTCGGCGGTGCTGTCGCGGGTGGTGGTTCCGGCCCGGGGGGCGACGGTGCGTGCCGCGGTCACCAGGGCGCTCGGATGCGGGCCTTCCACGGTGGTGGAGGTCGCGGAGCGGCGGTTGGCGAGCGACGACTGGGCGGGGAGCAGGACGGAACCGGTGGGACCGGGGGAACCCGAGGAGTCGGTGGGACCGCCGGGACCGGTCGGACCACCGGGACCGCCGGGGCCGGTGCGACCGGCCGGAGCCGCGGCGCCCGCCGGGCACGGCTCGCCCGGCCGTGGCCCGCGCGGTCCGCGCTGGCCGTGCGGCGCGAACGGCGGGTGCTGGCCGTACGGGCCGGAGTCGGCCTGCCGCGGCCGGACGATCGGGAGGCACTGGGCGGGTGAGTCCTCGTGACCGCCCGTCGGCGTGCGGCGCGGGCCGGGGGCGTGCGGGGCGCGGCCCCCGCGCGGAGTGAGCCGCACGCGCAGCCCCTGGGCCTGGACGGTCGTCCACACCACCTCGCGGGCCCGGACGCCGGGGATGGCCGTCGGGCGCCAGCGGCGCAGGATGGCGGCGGCCGCCACGGTCAGCTCGGCCCAGGCGAAGGCCTCGCCGATGCACTTGTGCTTGCCGGCGCCGAACGGCAGGAACGCCTGCCGGGCGGCGCCGCCGACGCCCGCCGGGCCCTGCGTCCGGCCGGCGCCGTACCAGCGGCCGGGGTCGAAGCGCAGCGGCTCCGGGTAGAGCGCGGGGTCGCGGTGCACGGCGGTGAGGCTGTAGAGCAGCTCGGTGCCGGCCGGGACGAGGTAGGGGCCCAGCTCGACCGGCACGCGCGCGGTGCGCATCAGGAACGCGTTCGGCGCGTGCAGCCGGACGACCTCCTGGGTGACCGCGCGGGTGTAGGTGAGACGGGCGAGCGCCTCCGGGGTGGGGACGGTGCCGGCCGGCAGGTGCTCGTCCAGTTCGGCCAGGACCCGCGCCTCGACCCGGGGGTGCCGCACCAGTTCGTCGATCAGCCAGGTGAGCGTGGTGGAGACGGTCTCGGTGCCGGCGCCGAACATGGTGATGGCCTCGGACCGGACGTCGGCCTCGGTGAGCGGCCGTCCGGTGGCGGGGTCGACGGCGGCGCGCAGCACCGCGGGCAGGGTGGCGCCGCGCCGGCCGTCGGCGCCGGTCAGCGGGCACCCGCCGTCCGGCGCGGTGCCGTTGACCGCCTGGTCGACGACCTCGTTCAGCACCCGGACCGCCGCGTCGAAGCGCCGGTTGACCGGCAGCGGCAGCCGGGCGAGGGACCGGTGCGGGTACAGCGACTGGACGATCTGGCCCTTCACCATGTCGGGCAGGGCCCGGTGGAAGGCGAGCGTGGCGTCCTCGCTGAGCCGGGCGTCGAACAGGGCGCGGGTGACGATCTCCAGCGCGAGGTGGTTCATCTCCTTGGCCACGTCGAGGACCTGGCCGGGGCGCCAGCGCCGGGCCCGTTCCTCGGTGACCTGGTGCATCACGGCGAGGTACTCGGCCATCCGGTCCGGGCCGAACGAGGGCTGGATGATCCGGCGGCGGTCGCGGTGGGCGCGGCCCTCGGACATCAGCAGGCCGTCCCCGAAGGCGGTCTTGAGGGTGTCCTGGACGGCGCCGCGCGGGCAGTCGTGGGCGAGCGCCACCAGCAGGGTGTGGACCAGCCCCGCGTCGGTGACCACGCAGACCGTGCGCGGTCCGAGCCGGATCCGGACCACCGCGCCGTGTTGCGAGAGCGAGCCGAGGAAGCCGAGCGGGTCGCGCAGCAGGGCGGGGGCGTGGCCCAGGCCGGGCACGGCGCCGGGGGCGAGCGGGGGGACGGCCGGGCTGCTCTCCGCCGGGGCGGTTCTGGGCGGGGCGGACGGTCTGTGGGTCTCGTTCGTCAGGATCATGACATCACCTCTCACCAGATGGACCGGGGGGACGGACCGGTGGGACGGCCCGGCGTGACCGGCCGGAGTCGGACCGGTCGACCGACCCGGCGCCGCGGTACCACCGGAGCCGCCGCCGCGACAGCCGGGATCCGGAGGCCTGTTGAAGCAGACCCCCGCGCGCGCCACGGACAGAGGGCGCACGCCATAGGAAACGCGCCGGTCGCGCGAGCGTTGCGCCGTGCCCGGATGGATCACTCCATTGGTGGAGTGTCCTCAAGGTGTGCGCGGCGTGTCCCGATGAGGGCGCTCCGGCGGAGGCGGTCCGCGGACCCGGTCGCGACGCCCCGCGGGTGTGCCGGTGGAGCGGCCCGCCGGGGCCGTCCTGCCTGGCAGGCAGGGCCTTTCGGCCCTCGGCGGGACGGTGCGCGGGGGTCCAGCATGGTGCAGAACCGAGGAGGACCCCCTGATGACCCGTCTGCGCAACCGGCCCGCGCTCGACCTCCGCGTGGAGATCCGGGGCGAACTGCCCCGCGAGGACGCCGAGTACGCCCGGACGCGGTCGCTGGCGCTGATCACGGACCTCGGGCCGGACGCGCACGCGGCCCGGCTGCGGCTCACCCGCCCGCGCGACCGGTCGGTCACCAGGCCCGCCGTCGCACAGGCGTCGGTGGAGCTCGACGGCGCCGGCCGGGTGCGGGTGGAGCTGGCCGCGGTGGCGGTGCGCGAGGCGGTCGACCTGGCGCTCGGCACGCTCGCGGGGCGCGCGGTGCGACTGCGCGAGCTGGGCGACATAGGGCTCGCCTCGGCGTTCGAGAGCTCCTACCGGCCGCAGTTCGCGGCACGCCCACTGGCCGAACGGCGGATCGTGCGGCGCAAGTCCGTACGTTTGGCCCGCCGCACGCCCGAGCAGGCGGTCCGCGAGATGCTGGCGCTGGACTACCGCTTCCACCTCTTCTCGGACGTGCTGACCGGCCAGGACAGCCTGGTCCACCGCAGGCCCGGCAACGGCGGGTTCCGGCTGGTCCGGGCGCACTCCACGGCCCGGTTCGGCGGCCCGGGACTGCCGCTGGTCGAGAGCCCGCACCCGGCGCCCCGGCTGGAGCCGGCCGAGGCGGCCCGCCAACTCTGGCTCACCTGCTGGCCGTTCGTCTTCCACACCGATCCCGGCGACGGCCGCGGCCGGGTGCTCTACCGCCGTTACGACGGCCACTATGGCTTGATCGCGCCGATAGCGGGGGCCCGCTGACGGGCAGGTAATGATCGGCACGGGCTGACCGGTACACGACCGACAACGGACGAGCACACCTCCACGCTCTGGACGGGAACTGGGACCATGGACTGCGAAGAAGTCATGCTGACCGTCAGGATCACGGCTGCCGAGCGGGCCCTGCTGCGCGAACTCGCGCGCGGCCACGGCACCGACGTGTCGGACGTGGTCGTGGACGGTCTGCTGGACGTCATCCCCGGCCTGCACGTCCTGCCCGCGCGGCCGGCCGGCGCCGCGCTCGCCGCCATCCCCGGGGACGCGGGGGTGGTGCAGTTGCTGCGCGTACTGGCCCGCCCCGCCCCGTGCGCGATGACGCTCTGGCTGCCGGCGCCGGTCGCCGATCTGCTCCCGCTGGTCGGTGGGCGGATCGCCGAGGTCAGCGGGCTGCGGGTCGGCCCGGCGAGCGCGGCCCTGGCCGCCGCGCTGCGGTTTTGGCTGACCGGGGATCCGAAGCGGCTCGCCGCGGGGCTCGCCGGACTGCACCGGCACGGCGCTTCCCGGCTCGCCGTCCAGCGGCTCGACGTCGCCGCCTGAGCGCGCCCCCGGCGGCCGGGTCCCGGGGGTCCCGGTCCCGGACGGTCGGCTCGCGCCGGACCCGGGGGGCACGGGGGGCGCGGGCGTGATCGAGGGCGCGCGGGGAGGTGTGCCGAGGGCGGCCGGTCGCTCGTGACGCCTCGTCGGTCCGCCGTCCGGTGCGGGCCGGACGGGCAACCGCCCGGTGGTCGACGGACCGTCGGGCCGGGTGGGGCCGGAGCGGTTCCTGGGGGTCAAGTGGCATGTCCTGGACGGGAAATTAGCTGGTCAGAGCTCTGGTCACGACCTGCGCGCAGGTCTAGCATTCCGGTCACGGCGACCGGTGTCCGGACCCCCGGACTACCGGTGCGGTGGCCGCCACCACCCCCTGCCGGGGAGCGTACACCCCCCGAGTACGCTCCCCGGCGCCGCTTTGTGCGCGGTGCCCGCCCACCCGCGCCCGTTCCCGGCGCTGCCGCGGATTGTCCGCCCCGCGCTCGGTAGCCGCATCGCCCGCCGCGCGCCCCCGCGACCGTCGTCGCGCGCCCCCGTCGCGGCTCGCACGCCCGGCGGCGCGCCCCGGGCCGGGCCGCGGCGGATCCGCCGCCGGGGGAACCGTCGCGTGCGAACCGGTCGTCCCCCACCCGACGGGCGCCACCGGGTGCCCGCCGAGGAAAGGAGCGTCCGGTCATGCGCAAGGTACTGATCACGGGCGGTGCGGGATTCATCGGAAGCACCGTGGCGTCGGCCCTGCTGGACGCGGGCATCACCCCGGTCGTCCTCGACGACCTCTCCAAGGGGCGGGCCGAGTTCGTCGAGGGCCGGGTGTTCTACCGGGGTGACATCGCGGACCCGGAGCTGGTCGACCGGATCTTCGCCGAGCACCCCGACATCGACGCGGCCCTGCACTGCGCCGCGCGGATCGTGGTGCCCGAGTCGGTCTCCCGGCCGCTGTTCTACTACCGGGAGAACGTCGGCAAGACCGTCGACCTGCTGGAGTCGCTCCAGCGCAACGGCTGCACCCGGGTGGTCTTCAGCAGCTCCGCCTCGATCTACCGGCCCACCCCGACCGGCCGCGTCGACGAGTCCTGCCCGGTCGAGGCGAACAGCCCGTACGCGCGCACCAAGCAGATGATGGAACAGGTGCTCCAGGACTGGACGCGCGGCGACGGAGCCGACGGGACGCGGGTCATCGCGCTGCGGTACTTCAATCCGATCGGCGCCGACCCGCAGCTGCGCACCGGGCTGCAGGACCTCCAGCCGAGCCACGCGCTGGGCAAGTTGATCGAGGCGCACACCAACGGCACGCCGTTCACCATCACCGGGGTCGACTGGGAGACCAGGGACGGCTCGGGCATCCGCGACTACATCCACGTGCAGGACGTCGCCGAGGCCCATGTCGCCGCGCTGGTCCGGTTCGACGAGGTGGTCGGGCCGGCGGCGGAGGAGCGCTACCGGGTCGTCAACATCGGGACCGGCGACGGCACCACCGTCCGCGAGCTGGTCGCCGCCTTCGAGCAGGCGGTCGGCGCGACGCTGGACGTCCGGGAGGCCGAGCCGCGGCCCGGGGACGTCCTCGGCTGCTTCAGCGATGTGACCGCCGCGCGCGAACTGCTCGGCTGGACGCCGCGGCGGACCATCGCCGAGGGCGTCGCGGACGCGCTGGCCTGGCGGTCGCGGTGGGCGGCCCGTACGGCGGCCACCGTCTGACCCGCCCCTGCGGGGAGCGTCGCCGGTGTCCCGCCCTGCCCCGCCCCGCCCCGCCCTGCCTCGCCCCGGCCGGACGCGGGCCGGGGCGCCGGCGGGCGCCGGGGCTACTTGGACTGGTCGAGGCCGTTGATGAAGTCCTTGGCCTTGTCGGCGGCGGTGTCGATCTGGCCGCTGTACTTGCCGTCCGTCTTGTCGTCTATGACGTCGGCGACCTTGTCCAGGCCCTGGCTGATGGCGCCGCTGTGCTCGCGGGCGAGGTCGGTGGCCTTGTCGGCGAGGTTCTTGAGGTTGTCGAACATGATGGTCCTTCTGTTCGTCCGGCGCGGTTCGAGCCCATCCTAGTCGCCGCTGACCTGGGGTTTCCCGGAAGCGGGGCGTCGGCGGGATGACTTTGCGGGGGTGGGTTTGTATGCTCCTGGCTTGCTCTACAGCATTGTAGAAGTTTGCTGACGGGTCCGTGGAAGGGGTGTGGGGCATGGCCGGGCGACGAGCGAGGACCTCGGAGCGGGAGGTGGAGCCGCGCCCCGCCGAGGTGTCCGTACCGGGCCCGCGGGCCGCCGCCGAGCACGGCGGCCGGGCGGCGGCCCGCCGGGCCGGAGCCCGGCGCTCCGGTGGTGCGCTGCCGGCGCTGCTCGCCGCGGTCGGGCTGCCGCCGGCCGGCGCGGTGGCCGGGGAACTGGCCGGGCACGGCGGCGGCCCGCTGTTCGCGGCCGGCGCGGTGCTGGGCACCGGTGGAGCCGCGCTGCTCTGCGGCCGCGCCGGCCGCTGGTGGGTCGTCATCGCCGCGCCGCCCGTCGTGCTGGCCGCCCGGGCGGGCACCGCCTACCTCGCCGAGCGCGACGGCCTCCAGGGCAAGGCGCTCGCCTCGGCGGCGGTGCGCTGGGTGGTCGGCGCGTTCCCGGTGATGGCGGCGGCGGTGGTGGCCGCGCTGCTGGCAGTCGTCGTGCGGGTGGTCCTCGACCGGCGCGCGGCGCGGCGCGCGGCCCCGGCCCACCGCACCGACCACCGCGCCGACCGGCGCCGGACCGCCGGCGCCCCGACACCCGCCCGGAGGAGTCACCGTGGCTGAGCCCCGCACCAGGCCGCTGACCATCGCCGGCCGCGTCCTCGCCGGCACCGTCTCGGTGGCCGTCCTCGGCGCGAGCGGCTTCACCTGGTACGAGTACCGGCGGCTCGACGGCGGCATGGTGAAGTCGGCCGCGCTCACCGAGGCCCGGAGGAACGCCCCTCCGCACCTCGACAAGTCCGTCAACCTGCTGCTCATCGGCCTCGACAGCCGCAAGGACATGGACGGCAACGACCTCCCCAAGGAGTTCGTGGAGGAGGAGTTGCACGCCGGCTCCAGCGAGATCGGCGGCTACAACACCAACGCGCTGATCGTCCTGCACATACCGGCCGACGGCGGCAAGGTGACGGCGCTGTCCGTCCCGCGCGACGACTACGTGCAGACCGTCGGCGCGGACGGGAGGATGCACAAGATCAAGGAGGCGTACGGGATCGCCAAGGAGGCCGCGGAGCAGAAGCTGGGCGGCAAGGGGCTGTCCAAGGCCGAACTGGAGCGGCAGAGCCGCGAGGCCGGGCGGGCCGCGACGGTCCAGACGGTGCAGGCCCTCCTCGACATCCCCATCGACCACTTCGCGGAGGTGAACCTGATCGGCTTCTACGACATCGCCAAGGCCGTCGAACCGATCCAGGTCTGCCTCAACAACCCGGTGGACGACCCGATCGTGGCCAGGACGGCGAACCACGAGGGCGGCGGCACCGGGCTCAGGCTCCCGGCGGGCGTCAGCTCGCTCGACGCCCGGCAGGCGCTGTCGTTCGTCCGCCAGCGCCACCACCTGAAGAACGGCGACCTGGACCGGACCCACCGGCAGCAGGCCTTCATCTCCTCCGTCGTGTACAAGCTCAAGCAGGAAGGCGTGGTCAACGACCTGGGCCGGCTCCAGCGGCTGTTCGACGTGGTGAAGAAGGACGTGGTCATCGACGACCGGTGGAACGTGCTGGACTTCGCCCAGCAGGCGCCCAACCTGACCGGCGGAAACGTCGAGTTCAACACGCTGCCGATCACCGGGTTCAAGACGATCGGGGGCCAGGAGGTCAACACCGTCGACCCGGACCAGATCAAGCGCATCGTCAAGCAGTTGTTCGGGCACGAGGCCCCGCCGCCCCAGGGGTCGGCCACGGCTGACGCTCCGGCTCCGGCTCCGGCGACAGCGACAGCGACAGCGACGGCTTCGTCACCGGTGGAGACGCCCGCCGCCACGCCGAGCAGGGCCCGGGCCGTCGTGGACGTCCACGGCGCGAGCGCGGAGGCGGCGGCCGCGGAGTCCAAGGCGCTCGCCGAACTCGGCTTCCCGGCAGGCAAGGCGACGGGGACGGAGACCGGCGCGCGGGCGAAGGTCGCCTACGGCGCGGGCGCGAAGGCCGACGCCGAGCGGCTCGCCGCCCGCTACGGCGTCACGGCCACGGCCTCGTCGGCGGTGCCGTCGGGCCACGTGGTCGTCACCCTCGCGCCCTCCCCGTCCGTTCCCACCACATCCGCCCCGACCGCCGAACCGACTCCCGGGCTCCCCATGCAGGGCCCGGCGGTCATGGCCGGCGGCATCCCCTGCGTGGACTGAGGACGCGGCCCAAGCGGGCGCCAGGACGCAAGCGGAACCGTTTCTTCAGGACGGGCGTCTTTGCGGGGAAGCGTGATGGTGCGGGAGTGGCGGACGGGGGAGCGGGTGGAGCAGGCGGCTTGGTGGCGGTGGACGCGGCGGGTGCTGACGGGGGTCTGCGGTGCAGTCCTGGCCGGGGCGGCCGGGCTGGCGGTGGTCCGACTCGCCGGGTGGGACGACGGGACGTCGCTCGCCCTCGTCGTGGTCGGGGTGCCGTACGCGGCGCTCGCCAGCGTGCTCGCGCTCGGTGTGCTGCTGGCGCTGCGCTCGTGGTGGCCGGCGGCGCTGGCCGGTGCCCTGGTGGCGGTGCAACTCGTCTGGCTCGTCCCGCGGTTGGTGCCGGAGGGCGGCGGCACGCCGGCGGCCGACGCGCCGCGGCTGCGGGTCGCGACCAGCAACGCCTACCTCGGCCAGGCCGATGCGGCCGCGCTCGTCCGGCTGGTGCGCGAGCAGCGGGTCGACGTGCTTGCGATGGAGGAGTTCGGCCCGGGGGCCGCGGAGCGGCTGGACCGGGCGGGGATCGCCGAGGTGCTTCCCCACCGGGAGCAGCGGCCGGGCCGGGACACCGCGATCTTCTCCCGGCTGCCGCTGACCCCGCTGGACGGCTCGGCCTCCGAGGCGGCCCGGGAGCAGATCGCGGCCGAGGTGGCGGTCGGCGGACGCACCGTCCGGCTGACGGCCGTGCACACCTACTACCCGATGGGCGACGCGGGCCGCTGGGCGGAGGACTTCGACGAGTTGCGGGCGGCGGTGGCCGGCGCCACCCGCAACGCCGTCCTGCTGGGCGACTTCAACGCGACGCTCGACCATTCGCCGATGCGGGCACTGCTCGGCACCGGCCTCACCGACACCCACGAGGAACTCGGGCGCGGCGTCGCGCCGACCTGGCCGGAGTCCAACACCTACTTCCCCGGACTGTGGCCGGTGATCCAGATCGACCACGTGCTGCACGGCGAGGCGCTGCGCGCGGTGTCGGTGACCGAGCACACGGTGCGCGGCTCCGACCACCGCGCGGTGGTCGCGGAGCTGGCGGTCACGGGCTGACGGCACGCCCGGCCGCGCCTGGTTCGGCCGCGCCCCGGTCCGTTGCCGCACTCGGGTCCGTTGCCGCACCCCGCTCGGTGGCCGCACCCCGCTCGGTGGCCCGCCAGTAGGCGAGCGCGAGCAGGCTGACGCCGCCGCCCAGCCAGCAGACCGCCGTCCAGCCGCCGTGCTCGTACACCACGGTGGAGACGATGGCGCCCAGCGCGCTGCCGATCGAGTAGAACAGCATGTACCCGGCGGTCAACCGGCTGCGCGCCTCGGGCCGGACCTGGTACAGCAGGTGCTGGTTGACGACGTGCACCGACTGCAGGCCGTAGTCGATCACCACCATGGCGAGCACCAGCCACCACACCGAGTGCGGCAGCAGCCCGGCGAGCGGCCAGGAGACGAGCATCGCGGTGAGCCCGATCGCCAGGGTGCGCCGCGCCCGCCCCCGGTCGGCCTGCCGGCCGGCGTGCCCGGCACCCAGCGCGCCGGCGGCCCCGGCCAGGCCGAAGAGCCCGATCTCGGTGTGGCTGAGGTCGAACGGTGGCGCGGCGAGCGGCAGCACCATCGGGGTGAGCAGGATGGTGACGGCGGTGAAGACGAGCAGCGCGAGCCCGGCCCGGATCCGCAGCACGGGCTCCTCGGCGAACAGGGTGAACACCGAGCCGACCAGCCGCGGGTAGCGGATCCGCTCCGGCCTGCGGCGCGGCTCGGCCGGGACGGCGGCGGCGAGGACGACGGCCGTGACCCCGGTGGCGACGGCGGAGACGACGAAGACGGCGCGCCAGCCGGCGAGGTCGCCGATGGTCCCGGCGACGGTGCGGGCGAGCAGGATGCCGATCACGATGCCGCTGGTGACGGTGCCGACGACCCGCCCCTGGTCGGCGGGGTCGGCGAGCGAGGCCGCGTGGGCCACCATCACCTGGGCCACCACGGCGAGCACCCCGACCGCCGCCGTGGCGAGCAGCATCAGCGCCGCCGAGGGGGCGACGGCCACGGCGGTGAGTGCCGCGACGGAGAGGCCGAGCTGGGCGGTGATCAGCATCCGGCGGTCGAGGTGGTCGCCGAGCGGGACGAGCAGCACCAGGCCCACGGCGTAGCCGACCTGGGTGAGGGTGCCGACCAGGCCGACGGTGGCGCGGCCGATGCCGAGGTCGTCGGCGATGAGGTCGAGCAGGGGTTGGGCGTAGTAGACGTTGGCGACGGCCAGGCCGCTCGCGACCGAGAACAGCCGGACGACGGCGGGGGAGAGCCGGCGGGCGGTCGCGGTGGCGGCGGCGTCGCCGGTGCGGGCGGGCGGGACCACGGGGGTGGGCACGGCGGAGGGGCTCCTTCGGGCAGTGCGGCGGCCGGGAGTGTGGTTTCAAAGTGCTACCGGTTTCAAAGTGCTACCGCGCTACCCTCGCACGGCGAGGTTTCGTAAAGCAACCACAGGGCGGCCGGGGACCGGGCCGGTAGGGTTGCAAGGTGAAACCCGCTCCCGCCGGAGCGCGGGACCGCAGGCGAGAGGAGAGGCGCGCGTGCCGAAACGCACCTCGCACGAGGGATCGGCCTGCCCGGTCGCCCGGCCGCTGGACGTGCTCGGCGACGGCTGGACGCTGCTGATCGTCCGTGACGCCTTCGACGGACTGCGCCGCTTCGGGCAGTTCCAGAAGAACCTGGGCCTGGCGAAGAACATCCTCTCCGCCCGCCTCGCCAACCTGGTCGCCAACGGCGTCTTCGAACTGGCCCCGGCCGCCGACGGCAGCCCCTACCAGGAGTACGTGCTCACCGAGAAGGGGCGTGCGCTGTTCCCCGTCGTCACCGCGCTGCGCCAGTGGGGCGAGCGGTACTGCTTCACGGACGACGAGCCGCGGGCCCGCCTGGTCGACCGGGTCGCAGGTCTGCCGGTCGCCCGGGTGGAGGTCCGGTCGGCCGACGGCCGGGTGCTCGGGCCGGACGATGCCGAGGTGCTGCTGCCCTGACCGCGCGCCACACCCCGCCCACCGCGGAGGTGGACGGGGCGCGCGGGGTGGGGCGGCGTCAGCAGTTCCGGATGGCCCAGACGGGCGTCCAGTCCTGGGTGTGGTTCAGGCCGCCGTCGGGGGTGAAGGACTTCAGCACGGCGCCGTTCGCGCCGTAGAAGTACGACCGCACCCCGCCGCTCTGGTTGTCGGCGTAGAACCCCTGGCCGAACCAGCCGCTGAGGCTGTACCGGGCGCAGGCGTAGAGGTAGAAGATCTTGTAGTCGCCGGTCGTGGGGTCCCAGACCAGGGTGCAGAGGTTGCCCGGGTCGCAGCGGTAGTCGCTGTTGGCCGGGACGTGGTCGAAGGGGGCCGCCGGGGAGACGGTGGGCGAACCGGCGGCCTGTGTCTGCGCCTGGGCCTGGATCTGGAGCTGGGCCTGGAGCGGCGGCGCCGGCGGTGCGACCAGGACCTGCCCGGCGGCGGCGGGCGCGGTGGCGGCCTGGGCCGGTGCGGCACCGGCGCCGGCGAACGCCGTCAGCACGGCGGTGAGGGCGCCGGCCACACCGAGGGCCGTGCGCTTGGGGCGGGAGCGGGGCATGGGTCCTCCAACTGTTCGGATCGGCTCAGCCGGTGCTGCCGGTGGCCGTCGCGGGCTCGTCGACGGAGGTGTTCGTCGCGGTCGTGCCGGTGGCCGTACCGGCGGGGGTGGTCGTCGTCGTGGTGGTGGTACTGGTGGTCGTGGCGGTGGCCGTCTTCGCGGTCGTCGCCGTGGCGGCCGGGGTGCTCGTCACGGTCACCGTCGGCTTCGCCGTGGTGGTCGGCGGCGGGGTGGTCTGGGCGGGCGTGGTCTGGGCCGGGGTGGTCTGGGCGGGGGTGGTCTGGCCACTGGGGGTGCCCGGCGTGGTCGCACCCGTCGTGGTCGCGCCCGGGGTGGTGGCCGTCGGTGAAGCGGTGGTCGGACTCGCCGAGCCGGAGGTCGTCGCGCCCGAGGTGGTGGCGCCCGAAGTGGTGGCGCCCGAGGTGGTCGCCCCCGAGGTGGTCGCGCCCGAGGTGGTGGCGGAGGTCGAGGCGGAGGTCGGACCGGACGCCGTCGGCGAGACCGTCTTCCACACGGTGGCGACGGGGACGCCGGGCGCCAGCGGGCCGGTCGGCGCCGGGGTCGGCCGGTCGACGACCTGGACCTGCCCGGTCGCCCGGGCGTACCAGCCGCCGGTCGTGACGTCCACCAGCACGATCTCGGTCACCGGCTTCGGCGCGGCGACCACGACGATCAGCGCGCTCGGCTGGAAGCCCGCCCACGCCTTGCCGGTGTACTTGGCTTCGCTGACCAGCGTCGGCGGCTTCAGCGGATTGCCGCAGCCGCACCGCACCCTCGGCACGCCCTGCGCGTCCACCAGCACCGCGGTGCCGGCCTGGAGCACGGACTGGTAGGCGACGGCCGCGCCGCCCTGGTAGCCGTGGTTGGTGACCCGGGTGTCCACCCGCAGGTACGCCGAGGTCAGCGAGCGCAGGTAGCCCGGGACGGCGGACTGCTCGATGCCCTGCGCCGAGGCCCAGGCCCGGCCGGTGTCACCGGTCGAGGTGATCGAGACCAGGTGCTCGATGTCGCAGCTCGGCTTGTTCATCGTTCCGCCGTACACGCCCGCCGAGGTTCCCTCGACACTGTGCAGGGCGGCCGTCGCGGTCGCACCGGCCGTTCGGGTGGCGGTCGGTCCGGCGGGGGTCGAGGCCGGGGCCGGTGCCTGGACCGCCTGGGTCTCCACCGACGGGGTGAACGGCGCCGGGCCCGGGTCCTGCGGAGCCTGCAGCGCGACCTCGTTGGCCGTGGGGATGGTGTTCTCCTGCTGACCACCGCCGCCACCGGCGTTGTTGACGATCAGCACCGTCCCCACCACCGCCAGCGCGGCCACGCCGGCCGCCACCGCGGCCTTCGGGCGCGAGCGCCACCACGGCGTCGGCCGCCCGGAGGGCCCGCCCGATCCCGAGGAGCCGCCGGGACCGCCGCCACCCGACGGCGGCCCGGGCGGCGGCCCGGGCGGCCCCGAACGGCCGCCGCCCGACGGCGGGCCGGAGAGCGGCCCGGACGGCGGCCCGGAGGGCGGGCCGAGCGGCGAACCGGAGGAAGGCGGTTGGGAACTCATCGAGGGCTCCGATCGGGGGCTCCGGCGCGCGGACGGCGGTACGGGCCGGCGGTTCGGCGGTACGCGCAAGGCGGGTACACGCAGGGCGGTTCGCGGACGGCGGCCCGGAGACGGCGATTCGCATGGCCGGTCCGACCGGTCGGCGCAGGAGGCTCCTGCCACTGGCATCCATTTCTGCCCCCGGTCCCCGTCGGCCGCAACAGCAGCACCCGCCCCCGGTACCCGCCGAGCGGCCGACTGGCCGACGGCGCGGCGCCCTGCCCGGGCGGGCCGGCCCGTCCTGGGCGACCCTGGTGCCAGGCGCGGGGGACCACCGACCACCGACCCCGACAGGGAGGCCCGCATGCAGCAGCAGGCCCGTCCGAGCCGGCCGGCCGGCACCCCGGCGGCCGGACCGCCCGGCGCGCTGCGCGGCTGGCTGGACGCGGTGGCGGTGGTCCTGGCCGGCCTCGCCGTGATGGCGGCCGTGGCCGCGCTCGGCCTCTGGGCGGCCGGCGCCGACACGCTGCCCGGCGGCGGCTTCCCGTCCGTGCTCGCCGCCACCCTCGCGCTCGCCGTCGGCGGCTCGGTCGGCCTCGACGGCGGCGCCGGCTTCTTCGCCTCGGTCGACGCCGGGATCACCGCGATGCCGCTCTCCGTCGGCCTGGCCGGCGCGCTCACCGTGGCCGAGGTCTTCCTGCGCCAACTGCGCTACCGCGCGGTGGCCGGCGGCCGCGAACTGCTCGGCCGCGCCGCCCGGACGGCGGTGGTCTGGCTCGCCGCGCTCGCCCTGATCTGCGCCGCCGCCCGGCACACCGTCACGGTGCCGCTCGGCGACGGCCTCGCCGAGCAACTCGGCGGCGTCCTCGGGCTCACCCCCGAGGTGGGCTTCCACGCGGAGCCCGCGAGCACCCTCGGACTCGGGCTGCTCTGGCTGCTGGTCGTGCTCGCCGCGACCTTCGCCGTCTCCCGCCGGGCGCCGCTGCCGCGCTCCCTGGTGCCGTTCCAGCAGGCCGTCCGCCCGGCGGCGTTCGCGATGCTGCTGGTGCTGCTCGGCTGCGTGCTGCTGGGGGTGGTGGCGGCGATCGGCACGGCCGCCGTGAACGGCGACGCCCGGCAGGTCGCGGCCGTCGTGCTGCTCGCCCTGCCCAACCTGGTCTGGCTGGCCTTCGGCGTCGGCCTCGGCGGCGAGTGGCACGGCCACCTGGTCGGCGCGATCGGACTGCCGGTGCCCAAGTCGCTGGCCGCCGTGCTGCGCGCCGGCGAGGGGGAGGACGGCACGGTGAGCCTCGGCACGCTCGCCGAACAGGACGGCCGGGCGTGGTGGCTGCTCCCGCTCGCCGCCGTCCTGATGCTCGCCGCCGGAGTGCTGGCCGCCCACCGCTCACCGCGCGAGGTCCGCCCCTGGCAGCACGCCGTCCGGCTGGCGGCGGCCGCCGCCGTCACCATGCTGCTGGTCGGCGTCTGGACCAGGGTCTCCGCCGACTACGGCCTCTCGGTGCTGGGCGTCGGCCTCGGCGAGGGCGGCCTGGGCGACCTGCTGAGCTCCGTCCTCGGCCCGGCCCTGGAGCCGGCCGGCCCCGCTGCCGCCCTCACCGGAGGCACCCTCACCCTGGACCCGCACCTCTGGACCCTCGTCCCGCTCGCCGCCGCCTGGGGCCTCCTCGCCGGAGCCCTCGGCGCCCTCGCCGCCACCCGCCTCCCCCGCCGCGGCGAGACCGACTGAGGGCCTGCCGGACGCCGCCCGGCCTGCCGTGCGGTGGTGTGCCTGGTGCGGCGGGCCGGGGGTGCCTCTCTGGGATTCGTCGAGGAGATCGGGCTGCGACGGGGGGCGTGGGCGGGCAGCATGGCGGGATGCCGGATCTGCTGTGGGACGACGTCAGGAACTTCTTCGACCCCGACCTGATGGGCGCTCTGCCGGATGTGTCCGTGGAGGGCACCTCGGTGGAGGACTGGCAGGCGGTGTTCGATCTGGTCCGGTCGAGCGGTTGGGCGTGGACGTACTCGCAGGGTCGCGTCATCAGGTCGCTCCCGCCTGCGGTCGAGGTGCTGACGCGTCCCGCCGACGCGGAGACGGTCGATCTCCGGGTCCGGCCGGCCCCGGGCGTGCTGGCGGTCTTCCGGCCGATGTCTGCCGAGGAGATCGACTTCGATGTCGACCTTCGCGAGTTGCAGGGCCAGGAAGGAGTGGACGGACTGTGCCGGTTCCTGGCCGCGGTCGGTCGTAGGCTGGGCAAGCCGGTGGTCATGACGGCCGAAGGCGACCACGGGCACCCGGTGCTCGGGTTTGACCCGGCGGCCGATCGTGTGGTGCTGATGGCGGACCCGCGGTTCGGCTGACCCGCTGCGGCTGACCGGAGGCCGGGAGCCCGGTTGCGGGGCGACGAGGAAGGTAACCGGGGGCGCCGGACGCCGTCCGGCTTGCCCCGAGGGCCTCGGCGGCCCGGGGGCCCGACCTCGGCGGATCACGCCGCGTAGAGGCAGGCGGGCAGCGCCGCACGCGACGGGCCCACCCCGAATCGGGCCCCTGACCGCCCGGCATCGAGGCAGGCCGGGGCAGCGCCCGGACCCCGCACACCGCCCCGCCCTACGCACCCGCAGCGGGTCACGCAGACGAGTGGCGCCGAGCGCGCCGACCGACGCAGAAGAAGCCGAACCGGGCTTCCGCCCGGGTGAGGGGGTGGGTGACCGTCTTGGGCCCGCCGTCGGGCCGTGCCTCGGGTGAGCGGAGTGGGAAGTCGGATCGGCCGACTTCCCACTCCACGGCCAACGAGGCGCGGGCCGGCTACAGGGCGTCGGCCAGGAGGACGGCGGCTGGGGGGAGGGCCTGGCCGAGGGCGCCGGGCCAGAGGTGGGGGTTGGAGGCGAGGAGGGTGGCGCCGGCGGCGATCATGAAGGCGCTGAGGTAGAGGATCAGGGTGCGGCCGACGACGGGTTCGCCCACGTGCAGGGCGACCAGGCCGGCCACCAGGCCGAGGGCGAGGTAGAGGTTGTAGAAGCCGACGTTGACCCGCCAGAGGCGGACCTGTGGGGCGTCGGCGGTGGAGGCGGTGAGCAGTCGGCGCACCCGGGGGTGGCCGTAGAGGAAGCTCTCCAACGGCCACACCACGAGGTGGACGGCGGCGGCGATCAGCGCGAAGACCTGGCTGACGGCGTTCATCCGGTGCTCCTGCGCGCGGGCGGGCGGACGGCGGGGAGGGCCCAGGCGGGCGGTTCGGGGACGTCCGGGGGCGGGACGGCGGCGACGGGGACCACCGCGGTGGGCGGGCCGCCGGTGGCCCACGGGCCGGCGGCCGGGGGAGCGGCGTCGGGGGCGGCGGAGGCGGCGGCGCGCAGTTCGGCGACGAACTGGAGGCAGCTCGCGAACCGTTCGTCGGGCGCCTTGGCGAGGGCGCGGGCGACCACCGCGTCCACGGCGGAGGGCAGGTCGGGCCGGTGCTCGCGCAGGGCGGGCGGCGGCTCGTTGAGGTGGGCCCAGAGCAGGGCGAGGTCGCTCTCGCGGTGGAACGGGGGCGCGCCGGCGAGCATCTCGAAGACCACGCAGCCGAGGCCGTACTGGTCGCAGCGCCCGTCCAGCGGGCGGCCGGAGATCTGTTCGGGCGCGGCGTAGTCGAGGGTGCCGACGATCTGGCCGACGCCGGTCAGGCCGCTGAGCGACAGGGACTTCTTGGTGAGGCCGAAGTCGGCGAGGTAGAGGTGCTCGGGGTGCTCGCTGTCGGTGCCGGCGGCGACCAGGACGTTGCCGGGCTTGACGTCCCGGTGGACCAGTTCGTGGTCGTGCGCGGCGTCCAGCGCGGAGGCGATCTGCAGGGCGAGCCCGGCGGCCCGGCCGATCGGGAGGGCGCCGCTGCGGGTGATCAGGGTGCGCAGGTCGCCGCCCTCGACGTAGCGCATCGCGATGAACAGGATGCCGTCGGCCTCGCCCGCCTCGAACACCGGGATGATGTGCGGGTGGTCGATCGCGGCGGCGGCCTGCGACTCGTGGATGAAGCGCCGGCGGAACACCTCGTTGCGGGACAGCTCGGGGGCGAGCAGCTTGACGGCGACGGTGCGGCCCAGCCGCAGGTCCTTGGCCCGGTACACGACGGCCATGCCGCCGCGGCCGATCTCGGCCCCGAGGCGGTAGCCGGCGACCCGGCGCCCGACCAGTCCGGCCGGCAGGCTGGGCGGTTCGACGGCGTCGGCGGGCTCGTCGCTCCCGGGCCCGTCGGTCGCGGGCTCGTCGCTCCCGGGGCCCTCGGTCCCGGGCCAGTCGCCCAGAGGCGCACGGGGCCCGCCGGCCTCGGTGGGCCGGTGCGGGGGCTCCTCGCCGGTGGCGTCGGGGGGCGGGATCACGGCTCCGCCACCCGGGTGGGCTCGTCGGTGCCCGGGGCCCGGCCGACCGGCGGGCTCGGGCGGTTGCCGACGGCGTAGGTGTGCAGTTGCAGGCCGTCGCAGTAGCACCAGCGGTCGTGCAGCGGGTCGAACACCCAGAGCCGCTCGCCGTCGACGACCAGTCCGACCCGCAGGCCGTGCGCCCGGTCCCGGAAGGTCTCCAGGTCGGCGCCCCCGGCCGCGAGGTCCTCCAGCAGCGAGCGGTAGCGGGCCAGCGTGCCCTCCGCCTCGGCGAGCGCGGGGCGCGGATCGGCGGTGCGGGACGGTGGTCCGGCGGCGGTCGGCGGGGTGCCGGGCAGGGAGAGCAGCAGCCGGCCGTCCACCCAGGTCGTCCAGCCGTTGGAGCAGAGCACCTGCGCCCAGTCGCCGGCCCGGCCGATCAGCTGGAGCGGCAGCAGCGCGTCCAGCGCGGAGGCGGGCTGCGCCGGGTCCGGGGCGGCCCAGCTGGCCAGGCCGTCCGGCGGGGCGACATGGGTGGGGCGGAACGCGGGCTCCTCCATCGGCCGGGTCACTTCTCACTTCCGCATGATCGACGGCTCCTGCCGGCGCAGCAGGGCCAGCACGGCGACGGCCAGCACCACCGCGAGCGCGACCAGCACGGCCAGCGCGAGCAGCCACCCGGCCCGCTCCTGCCGGAACATCGGGTCGGCGGTGATGTCGTTCGGCAGCACGGTGTGCAGGTCGACGGTGCGGGCCATCGCGGACAGGCCCCAGCGGGAGGGCACCAGCCAGGCGAACTGCTCCAGGCCGGGTACCCCGTGCAGCTTCAGCATGGCGCCGCTGAACACGATCTGCACCACGGAGAGCAGCACCAGCAACGGCATGGTCGCCTCCTCCTTGCGGACCAGCGCGGAGACCAGCAGGCCGAGCATCATGGCGGAGAAGGAGAGCAGCGCCACCGCGATGATCAGCTCGGCCAGCGGTGGCAGCAGGACGCCGCTATGCACGGTGACGCCGGTGGGCAGCGCGGGGTCGAGGTCGACGCCGGCCAGGCCGACCACGGTCAGCACGGCGGCCTGGGCGACCGTGATGGTGCCGAGCACCACCACCTTGGAGACCAGATAGGCCGAGCGGGACAGCCCGACCACGCGTTCTCGCTGGTAGATCGGCCGTTCCTTGACGATCTCGCGCACCGCGTTGGCGGAGCCGGTGAGCAGGCCGCCGATGCAGAGCGTGAGCAGGATGTTGAGCGCGTTCTGGGAGGAGATGCGGCTGCCCGCCATCGCCCGGCACATCACGCCGATCAGGAACGGCAGGGCGATCATCACGGTCAGGAACAGCCGGTCGGCGGCGAGCACCGCCGTGTAGCGGCGGATCAGCGTGCCGAGCTGGGAGAACCAGCCCTGCGGCTGCTCCGGCCCGATCGCGTCACCCGGCGCGGCGGGAGCCGGCACGGGCCGGGCGGGCGGCAGCGCCTCGGCGGCGACGTACCGCTCGTACTGCGGGGACTCCCGGAACCGGCGCTGCCAGGCCTCGTGGTCCTCGTTCTCGAAGGCCTCGAAGGCCTGCGGCCACTCGGTGAAGCCGAAGAACGGCAGCGCCTCGGCGGGCGGCCCGTAGTAGGCGGTGCGGCCGCCGGGGGCGAGCACCAGCAGCCGGTCGCAGACGTCCAGGCTCAGCACGCTGTGGGTGACCACGACGACGGTGCGCCCGTCGTCGGCCAGTCCGCGCAGCATCTGCATCACCGAGCGCTCCATGCCCGGGTCCAGGCCCGAGGTCGGCTCGTCGAGGAAGAGCAGCGAGGGCTTGGTGAGCAGTTCCAGGGCGACGCTGACGCGCTTGCGCTGGCCACCGGAGAGGCTGGAGATGACCAGGTCGGCGCGGCTGTCCAGGCCGAGTTCACGGATCACCTCGGAGACCCGGGCCTCGCGCTCCTCCTTGGCGGTGTCGCCGGGGAAGCGTAATTCGGCGGCGTACGACAGGGCGCGGCGGACGGTCAGCTGGGTGTGCAGGATGTCGTCCTGCGGGACGAGGCCGATCCGGCGGCGCAGCTCGGCGTAGTCGCGGTAGAGGTCGCGCCCGTCGTAGAGCACGGTGCCCTCGTCGGCGGGGCGCAGCCCGGTGAGCGCGTTGAGCAGGGTGGACTTGCCGGCGCCGCTGGGGCCGGCGACGGCGAGCAGGGCCTTCTCGGCGAGCGGGAAGGAGACGTCGTCGAGCAGCACCCGCCGGTCGGGGCCGACCCGCACCACCAGGCCCTGCACATTGAGCGAGATCTCGCCGGTGTCGGTGTACTCGACCAGTTCGTCGCCGGAGAGGCAGAGCGCGGAGTGGCCGATGCCGACGATGTCGGCGGGGCCGACCGGCGCCCGCTGGACGGGGCTGCCGTTGAGGTAGGTGCCGTTGTGGCTGCCGAGGTCGGCGATCTCGTGGCCGCCGTCGGGCAGGGTGCGCAGTTCGGCGTGGTGGCGGGAGACCACCAGGTCGTCGAGGACGAGGTCGTTGTCGGGCGCGCGGCCGATCCGCACCGTCCGGCCGGGCAGCCGCAGGACGGCGCTGGGGCGGCGGAAGGTGCCGGAGACGCGTGGGGCGACCAGCGAGGGGCGCTCGTCGGCGGAGGGGGCGGGCAGGCCGGCGAAGGTGGCGGACGGGCCGTCGGCGGCGTTGCCGAACCGCAGCCGGGTGCCGGGGCCGATGTCCTCGGAGCTGATCCGGCGGCCGTCGGCGAAGGTGCCGTTGGTGCTGCCGACGTCGTCCAGGTGCCAGCGGCCCCCGGTGGTGCGCAGTACGGCGTGGTGCCAGGAGACCCGGGGGTCGTCGAGGACGATCTCGCTGGTCGGGTCTCGGCCGACGTGGTACGCCCGGCACGGGTCGATCAGCTGCGAGTCCGTGTCGGTGACGAGTACCAGGGGCGGCGCGGCGGGCGCGCCCGGGCGCTCTCCCATGGTTCGGAGTCTAGTCCGGCGGCGGCCCGGGGGCGTCCGGGGGCATCAGGGGCGTCCGGAGGCCGTCACATACCGTCCGTCCGGTCCGATAACACAGAATTGGACTGGACCACTGGATCGCCGCCGGGGACTGCCCTATCGTTCGGAGTGATCTGCACGGTCGTCCGGGGCGCTCCGCACGACCCCCTCCCACGCCCCGGGGTGAATCGATGAGTGTCTGGCCGCAGTTGCGCGACACCCGGACCGTCAGAGCCGGTTCCGCCCCCGGCACGGTGCTCCGCTGCGGCCTCGCCGACACCATGTTCGCCGACCTCTCCGTCTCGGTCGTCCTCTTCTTCGAGCGCGCCCTGGACGAGGACCGCCTCGCCGCCGGACTGGCCCGGGCGCTGGAGCGCGTCCCGGTCTTCGCCGGCCGACTGCGCACCGTGGACGGCGTGTTGGAGGCGGTCTGCGACGACTCCGGTGTTCCGATGGTGAGTTACCGCGTCGACGGCACGCTCGCCGAGTCCATGGGCCGGGTCACCGCGCCCGGCGCGCAGCACGTCGACCCGCTGGACGCCCCGGCCGCCCGCACCGGCGGCGGACCGCTGTTCGCCGTGCGGGTGACCCGCACGGGCGACGGCGGCACCGTGCTCGGCTGCTCCTGGCACCACGCGATCGGCGACCTGCACAGCTTCGCGCTGCTGCTGCGCGCCTGGTCGGCGGCGGTCGAGGGCGAGGAGCTGCCGGAGGTCGAACTCGTCGAGGACCAGGACGCGTTGCTCGACCGGGTGCTGCCCGCCGAGGACTGCGGCCGGCCCGGCTTCCGGGTGCCCGGGCCGGACGAGCGCGCCGTTCTGGACCGCGAGGTGGCGGCCGGACCGCGCGCCAACCGCACCGTCCAGCTGTACTTCGGCGACGCCGAGATAGCCCGGATGTGCGAGGAGTTCGGTGCGGCGGCCGGGCGTCGGATCTCCTCCGGCGACGCGGTCTGCGCCCATGTCGCGCACACCCTGCGGGAGGTGGACGGCGACCGGGAGACCCGCTGGCTCACCGTCCCGGTCAACGTCCGACGCCCGCTCGGCCTGTCGGCCGCCCTGGTCGGCAACCTGCTCGGCGACATCCACCTGCCGTACGCGCCGCAGGACGGCCCGGCCGCCCTCGCCGGGGCGCTGCGCACCGCCGTCCTGGGGTACACCGAGGAGCACCTCAACCTGCGCGCCAATCTGCGCTTCCTGGCCGAGCTCGGCCGCCCCGGGCTGGGCGACTGCGTGCCGCTCGGCTTCGACCCGCAGCAGCGCCGGATCAGCTTCTCCAACTGGAGCCGCTTCGGCCTCTACGACGCGACCTTCCAGGGGCAGCGGCCGGTGTTCTTCAGCCCGGCCGCCAACTACCCGATCCCGTGGGTCTGCTGGACCGTCGAGGGCTTCGGCGGCACCGGACTGCTCACCACGGCGGTGCTGCCGGCCCGGCTGGCCGCACGGCTGCGCGGGACGGAGGGGCGGGCCGCACTGCACCGCTACCGGGACCCGTCGGACGAGCTGCCGAAGCTGCTGGAGGCCGTGCCCCGGGTGCTCTGAGCGCGCCCCGGGAACGCCACCGGGGGCGGCCGCAACGACCGCCCCCGGTTCATGTGCTGACGATGGATCACTTCATGACGGCGCGCAGCGCGTGCCGCAGCTGCTCCCGGTCCGGCTGGAGGGCCCGGTCGAGCGCGGGGGCGAACGGCAGCACCGTGCCGTCCGGCCGGGTGATCCGGCGCGGCGGGGCGATGAGCCGGAACTCCTCGGCGGCGGTGGCCAGGACCTCCGCGCCGATCCCGCAGCTGCGGTTGGAGTCGTCGATCACCACCAGCCGCCCGGTGCGCTCCAGCGAGGCGCCCAGCGCGTCCCAGTCGAACGGGTACAGCGTGCGCGGGTCGAACACCTCGACCGAGATCTCCCCGGCGAGCTCCTCGGCCACCGCCAGCGCGTCGTGCACCAGGTGCCCGACGGCGACCAGGGTGACGTCCGTGCCGGGGCGGTGCACCCGGGCGCTGCCGAGCGGGATCGGCGCCAGCTCCCAGGTGACGGTCTCGCGCACCGGCAGCGCGGCGGCCGGGGCGAAGACCACCACCGGGTCCGGGTCCTGGATCGCCGAGCGGAGCAGCCCGTAGGCGTCCGTCGGCGTGGCCGGGACGACGGTCTTCATCCCGGCGTGCGCGAACAGGCTGTACGGGTGGTCGGAGTGCTGGCCCGCCCAGCCGTCCCGGGAGCCGGAGCCGGGCACCAGGCAGGTGAGCGGGACGCCCGCCTGGCCGCCGCTCATCAGCGAGAACTTGTGCGCCTGGTTGACGAGTTGCTCGAAGACCAGGAACAGCAGCGAGGGGATCTGGAACTCCAGCACCGGCCGCCGGCCGGCCAGGGCCGCGCCGAGCGCCATCGCGGTGAACGCCTGCTCGGAGAGCGGGGTGTCGACGATCCGCTCCGGCCCGAACCGGTCCAGCAGGCCGAGCGTGGGCCCGGCCATCCCGGCGCCGATGTCCTCGCCGAACACGCAGACCGCCGGGTCGCCGTCCAACTCGTCGGTCAGCGCCCGGTTGAGCGCCTTGGTGTAGGACAGCCTCATGTCACCGCCCCCGCCCTGGGCCGCAGTCCGGAGGCGTACAGGTGGTCGGCGGCGCCGCCCGGGTCCGGGTGCGGCGAGGCCAGCGCGAACTCCTCGGCGGCCGCGAGTTCGGCGGCCACCTCGGCGTCCAGGGCGGCGGCGCGCTCGGCGCCGATCGCGGCGGCGGCCCGGGGGAGCGGGTCGCGCTCGCGCCAGGCGGCCACCTCCTCGGGGGTGCGGTAGTGCAGTTTCATCCGCCGTTCCATGGTGTGGTGGCCCTCGAAGCGGTAGGTGCGGCACTCCAGGAAGCCGGGCCCGTCGCCGGACCTGGCCCGGGCGACGGCCTGCTCGGCGGCGGCCCGGACCGCCTCGGTGTTCATCCCGTCGACCTCGGCGGCCGGGATGCCGAAGGCCGCCGCCCGCCCGGTCGCGCTGCCCGCGACCGCGGTGCCGGCGGGCAGGGTGGTGGCGTAGCCGTTGTTCTCGCAGACGAAGAGCACCGGCAGCCGCCACATCGCGGCGAGGTTGAGCGACTCCAGCAGCACGCCCTGGTTGAGCGCGCCGTCGCCGAAGAAGGCGACCGCGACCGCGTCCGAGCCGGCCTGCCGGTCGGCCCAGGCGGCGCCGACCGCGATCGGCGCGCCGGCGCCGACGATGCCGTTGGCGCCGAGGATGCCCAGCCGCAGGTCGGCGGCGTGCATCGAGCCGCCGCGGCCGCGGTTGGAGCCGCCGACCCGCCCGGCCAGCTCGGCCAGCAGCCGGGCCGGTTCGAGGCCCCGGGCCAGGACGTGGCCGTGCCCGCGGTGGGTGGAGGCGAGCCGGTCGCCGGCCCGCAGCGCGGCGCAGACGCCGACCGCGACGGCCTCCTGTCCGATGTACGGGTGGATGCCGCCGGTGATCACCCCGGACTTCACCAGGTCGAGCCCCCGCTCCTCGAAGGAGCGGATCAGCCGCAGCATCCGGTAGCGCCGCTCGGGCGTGTCGAGTGCGGCGACGGCGGGTGCCGTGGTCGTCACAGGGTGCCCCGCCACACGGTCGGGCAGAAGTCCGGGTCGGCGTAGTCGGGGCGGTCGTCGGCGGTGCGGCGCACGAGCACGTCGTGGTTGTAGACGACCGTCCCGCCGTCCGGCCGGGCGGCGCGCCGGTAGGTGTTGGCGCCGTCCTGGAGGTGCAGCGAGACCGCCCGGCGCGGGTGGGAGGCCAGGTTGGGGCCGCTGCCGTGGTAGGTGAGGCAGTGGTGGAAGCTGACGTGGCCGCGCGGGATGATCATCGGGATCTTGCGGACCTCGGTCCCGTTGTACGCCGCGTTGGCGTCCAGGATCGAGTCCAGCTCGGAGTTGTCGCGGTCGGCGAAGTGCCGGGTGGAGTCCTCCTCGGAGGGCAGCTCCTTCCAGCGGTTGCTGCCGTCCACCATGGTGATGGTGCCGTTCTCCTCGGCGCAGTCGTGGAACGGCAGGAAGGCGGTGAGCATCCGCTCCGAGGTCGAGGTCTGCCAGTAGTGCTTGTCGAAGTGCCACGGCACCTGGTTGCTGGGCTCGCCCGGCACCGGGGGCTTGTAGATGAGGGTGGCCTGGAAGATCCGGATCTCCTCGGCCTCGGCGAGCAGCGCGGCGACGGCGCCCAGCAGCGGCTTGCGCAGGATCGCGCCGATCGCGTCGCTCTCGTAGTGCACGTAGTCGTTGTGGCGCTGGACCGGGCCGTGCGAGGGCTCCCAGGAGGCCAGCCGCGGTGGGCGGACCGGCAGGGTGCGGTCGCGCTCGCCGGCGTAGTACCGCTCGGTGGCGGCCTGGAGGGTGTCCAGCTCCTCGTCGCTGAACAGCTTGCGGGACAGGTACCAGCCGTGCTCCAGGTAGCCGGCCACCTCCTCGGGGGTGGGCAGCAGGGCGCGCTCGGCCTCGGTGAGCTGGAAGCCGGGTGTGGCGGGTGCGGTGGTCATGGGGGACGGGCCTCCTGTGGTGGTGAGGGCTCGGGGGGTGGGCACGCCCTAGACGGAGGCGGCGGCGCGCTGCCGTTCGACGGCCTCGTAGAGGGCCTTGATGTTGGCCGTGCCGAAGGTGCCGGCTCCCTGGCGCTCGATCAGCTCCACGAAGTACGTCCGGCGGGGGTGCGTGGAGCGGGCGAAGATCTGGAACAGCTGTCCGCCGTGGTCCTGGTCGACCAGCACGTCCAGTTCGCGCAGCGTCTCCACCGGGATGGCGGTGCCGCCGAGCCGCTCGGCGAGCGCGTCGTAGTAGGTGCCGGGGGTGGTCAGGAACCCCACGCCGCGCGCGCGGGCGGTGCGGACGGCGGTGGCGATGTCACCGGTGCGGAACGCCAGGTGCTGGACGCCGGCGCCGCCGTGGTCGGCGAGGAAGGTGTCGATCTGGCCGGGCCGGCGCGTGGTGTCGGGCTCGATCAGGGTGAAGGTGACCTCGCCGGAGGCGCTCTGCACCACGCTGGAGTCCATCGCCTGCTCGCCGACCTCGATGTACTCGCCGAAGATGCGGTGCATGCCGAGCGCGGCCTCGCAGAACTTCACCGCGTCCGCCAGCTCGCCGGCCGGCAGGCAGATGGCGGCGTGGTCGAGGGCGTCCAGCAGCCGCGGGGCGTCGCCGTCGGCGGGCTCGGGCGCGGGCGCCTCGGGGACGAACCGCAGGGCGGTGTCGCCGAAGCCCGCCACCAGCCCGCCGGCCCGGTCGAGCACCCGGGCGCCGTGCCGCTCGGCGCGGTCCAGGGCGGCCTGCGGGTCGGGGCAGGAGAGCGCGAGGGCCGCGACGCCCTCGCCGTGCCGGGCGGCGTAGCGGGCCACCGGGTGTGCCGGGTCGGTGGCGGAGCGCAGCAGGAAGCGGATGCCGCCCTGGCGGACCAGCAGGGTGCGCGCGCCCGCGGACTCGGCGGCGGCGAGCTGGTCCGGATCGGGTGTCGCGGCGGTGAAGCCGTAGTCGGCGCAGAGCCCGGCCGCGGCGGTGTCGGCGTCGGCGCAGTGGTACTCGACGTGGGCGATGGACTGGATGGACAACGGGATCTCCCCGGGGGATGGCGAGTTGACGAGTGGCCTGGCACTGAAGTCCGGGCCGCCGTGCCGGTGGGCGTCAGCGGGCGGACGGGGTGGAGGCGGGCTCGAAGATCAGGCTGAGGTTGTGCCCGCCGAAGGCGAAGGCGTTGCTCAGGGCGGCGGTGAGCGGGACGGTGCGGGCCGCGCCGCGGACGTGGTCCAGGTCGCAGGCCGGGTCCGGCTCGTCGAGGTTGACGGTCGGTGGAAGCGTCCCCCGGGCCACCGCGAGTGCGGTGACCGCCGCCTCCAACGCGCCCGCGGCGCCCAGCAGATGGCCGGTGGCGCCCTTGGTGGAGCTGACCGCCGGGCGGTGCCCGCCGAAGACGGCGTTCAGCGCGGCGCTCTCGGCGACGTCGCCGAGCTTGGTGCCGGTGCCGTGGGCGTTGACGTAGCCGATGTCGGAGGGCGCCAGGCCCGCGTTGGCGAGTGCGGCGCGCATCGCGTCGGCGGCGCCCGCGCCGTCGGGCCGCGGCATGGTCGGGTGGTGGGCGTCGGTGGAGGCGCCCCAGCCGGTGAGGTCGGCGTAGCCGGCCGCGCCGCGGGCGGCGGCGTGCTCGGTGCTCTCCAGTACCAGGACGGCGCTGCCCTCGCCCAGCACGAAGCCGTTGCGCCGGCTGTCGAAGGGCCGGCTGGCGTCGGCCGGGTCTTCCCAACCCGAGGACAGCGCACGGGCGTTGGTGAACGCGGCGGCGATCGTCGGGTGCAGCGAGGACTCGGTGCCGCCGCACACCACGACGTCCGCGTCGCCGGAGCGGATCAGCCGCAGCCCCTCGGCGACGGCCTGGGCGCCGGCCGCGCAGGCCGTCACGATGGCCGTGCTGAAGCCGCGGATGCCGTGCTTGATGGCGATCCGGGCGGTGGCCATGTTGGAGAGCATGCCGGGCAGCAGGTAGGGGCTGACGCCGGGCCGGCCGCGCTCCACGCGCCGCAGGGACTGCTGCTCGAAGGTCTCCAGGCCGCCGCCGCCGGTGGCCAGCACCACGGCGGTGCGGTGCGGGTCGGCGTCCTGGCCGACGACCAGGCCCGCGTCGGCGAGCGCGTCGTCGGCGGCGGCCAGGGCGAGCAGGACGAAGCGGTCCACGCAGCGGGTCTCGGTGGGCGGCAGCACCTCGCGGCCGTCCACCGCCGGGGCGACGCCGGCGGCGGTCAGCCAGCCGTGGGCGGCGTGGCCCTCGGGCAGGGCGCGGATGCCGCTGCGGCCGGCGGTCAGCGCGTCGAAGACCTCGGCGGGCTTGCGGCCGAGCGGGGTGACCATGCCGATGCCGGTGACCACGGCGCCGGGCCGGCGGGCGGCGCTCATGCGCCGGCCCCGGCGGCGACCGAGTCCAGGTAGCGCTGGCGCAGCAGGACCTTGCGGACCTTGCCGGTGGGGCCGAGCGGGATGTCCTCCCCGGCCACCACGACGACCTGGCGGACGGTGGCCGCGGCGGCCTCGTCCAGGGCGGCGGTGACGGCCTTGGTGCGGTCGGCGGCCGGGTCGGCCCCGGCGGCCAGGACCAGCAGCACATCGGTGACCACCCGCTCGCCGTCGCGCACCGCGACGACCGTGCAGTCCAGCACGTCGGGGCAGGCGGCCAGGACCCGCTCCTCCGACATGGCGGTGAACAGCCGCTTGCCGTCGCCGAGTTCCACCGAGTCGACGGCCCGGTCGACGTGGTAGTAGTAGCCCTCCTCGTCCCGGTACATCAGGTCGCCGGTGAGGAAGCGCCCGCGCAGCCGGGTGCGGTAGGTGGTGGTCGAGTCGTTCCAGTAGCCGAGCGCCAGCGTCGGTGAGTCGGTGGCGAGTTCGCCGACCTCGCCGGGGCCGAGCGGTTCGCCGTCCGGGCCGACCAGCTCGCAGTCGACGAAGGCGTGCGGGCGCCCGACGCAGCGGCCGTAGCGCTCGGTGTCCGGGCCGTGGGTGATGAAGAAGTGCGAGTGGCCCATCTCGGTGGAGCCGAGGCCGTCCACGAACAGCGAGCCCGGCACCCGGATCCGGCCCTCGCGGGTCACCGACTCGCGGCTGCCGGCGGCGACCAGGCGGCGGATGTGCACCTCGTGGGCGCAGTCGCCGGTGTTCCACCAGAGCGCGACCGAGTCCAACTCCCGGGCGGCCAGGTCGTGGTGGGCGAGATCGGCCCAGGTGGCGGCGAAGCCGATCACGCCGCTGGGGCGCCACTGCTCGATCGCGTCCAGTACGCCGGCGCCGGACTGGCTGGAGAGCACGGCGAGTTGGGAGTGCGAGGAGAGGGCGAGGTTGACCGCGATCAGGGTGGCGGCGTGCGGGGCGGGCAGCGCGCTGAGCATCCGGTCCTGGCCCTGCGGGCGGGGCAGCCGGGCGCGGTGGCGGATCGCCGCGTACAGGCTCGCGTGCGAGTGGACCACGGCCTTGGGCATGCCGGTGGTGCCGGAGGAGTGGGTGATCGCCACCGGGTCGCCGGCCCAGTGCCGGTAGGGCTCGGGAGCGGCCTCGGGGTCGCCGGTGCCGAGCGTGGAGATCTCGGGCAGCGCGGGGGCGCCGGGCTCGTGGCCGGCCAGCGCGGCCAGGTGCGGCGCGTCGGCGAGGATGCCGACCGGGCCGAGCTTGGCGATGTAGCGGGCGGCCCGCTCGCCGTCCAGGTTGGGGTTGAGCAGCGCGGGGACGGCACCGAGGCGGGCCAGGGCGAGGAAGGCGAGCACATGCTCGGCGGCGTCGCTCGCGTACACCACCACCGGGTCGCGCCGGCCGATGCCGAGGGCGTGCAGGGCGGCGGCCCGGGCGCGCACCGCGCGGTCCAGCTCGGCGAGGGTGAAGGGCTGCCAGGCGGCGTGGCCGTCCACCGGGGTGTCGAAGGTCAGCAGCGGCTCGTCGAGGCCGAGGCCGAGTGCGAGGCGGCTGGTGAGGACGTTTCCGGCGCCGACGGCCGGATCGTCGGCCAGCCGGGTGCGGATACTGCGGATGCTCACGGGGTGGATCCCTCCCGGGGTGCGGGCGTGCGGGGCGTGCTGCGGCGGGACGCGGCGGGTGGGGGACCGTTCGCGCCGGTGGTGCGCAGGGGTGGGGCGGGGGCGGCTGTGCGGTGGAGCCGGGTCGGTCGGGTGGGCGGGGGTCGAAAGGCGTTCAGGCGGGTTCGGGCCGGGTTCAGACGGTGGTGACCAGCAGGGCGACGGCCCGGTCGGTGGCGGCCGGGTCGCCGGGGCCGTCGCCGCCGTCGGCCTGCTCGGCGGCGATGACCAGGACGTGGTCGGCGTCGCCGTCGGCGAGCAGCAGCTCCGCCAGGTCGAGCGCGTCCTGCGGGACCCGCCCGGGTGGCGGGGCCTGCGCCGGACTGATCGCCACCACCGGGCCGGTCAGGCCCCAGCGGGCGGCGATGTGGCCGAGGACGGCGTTCGGGTTGGACTGGAAGAACAGCAGCGGGGGCATCCGCCGGGTGGTGTCGGCGGCGGCCTCGTCGATGGCGCGGGCGGTGGCGCGGTCGCCGCTCGCGCTGGCCAGCAGCAGCGCGGTCCTGCGGCCGCGGTCGCCGGCCGCGCCGCGGTGGGCCCGCAGGCAGCGTTCGGCGGTCTCGGCCACCAGGGGGTTGAAGGTGGAGGCGGCGAAGCCGGGCAGCGGCGGGAGCGGCTCGGGGCCGCGGGCGTCGGGATCGGGCCAGGCGGCCTGGGCGAGGATGCGCAGCGCGGTCATCGGGCGGCCACCAGGAGTGCGGTGTTGGCACCGCCGAAGGCGGAGTTGAGGGTGAGCGCGTAGCGCGGCCGGGCGGCGCGCGGGCCGTCCAGCACCAGGTCCAGGCCGATGTCCGGGTCCGGGCCCAGCCAGCCGGCGTTGACCGGCAGCAGTCCCTCGGCCAGCGCCCCGATGGTGACGACGAGTTCGAGCAGCGCCGAGGCCTCCAGGGCGTGGCCGTGCACGGCCTTGCTGGAGCTGACCGGCAGCCGCGCGGTGTGCGCGCCGAAGACCCGGTGCAGTGCCTTGGCCTCGGCGAGGTCGGACATCGGCGAGCCGGTGCCGTTGGCGTTGACGTAGCCGACCTCGTCCGGCTCGATCCCGGCCCGCTCCAGCGCGGCCAGGACGGCGCGCGCCACGCCCTCGCCCTCGGGTTCGGGGCGGCAGACGTGGTGGGCGTCACCGGACCGGCCCCAGCCGGCCAGCCGGGCCAGTACGGGCGCGCCGCGCCGCCGGGCCTCCGGTTCGGCCTCCACCAGGACGGCGGCGGCGGCGTCGCCGAGCAGGGTGCCGGTGCGCCCGGCGCTGAACGGGCGCAGCTCCCCGTCGCGGGCCAGCGCCCGGCCGGCGTCGAAGGCGGCGTGGACGCCCGGCTCGACCAGGTGCCCGGCGGCGACCAGCACCCGGGGGTGGCGGCCGGCGGCGACCAGCGCGGCGGCGTCGGCGACGGCGGTGGCCGCCGCGACGCAGGCGCCGGTGTAGGTGCGGGTGACCCCGGGCGCGCCCCAGCCGGCCGCCACCCCGGCGGCGACCGCGGCGACGGTGGCCCGGGTGCGCAGATCGCTGTGCAGGGCGAGCAGCACGGGCGGGCCGGCGTCGGGGGCCGCCGGGTCCAGGCCGGCCCGGCGGCAGGCCTGGCCGACGGCGGCGAGCACGGCGTCGGCGAGCGGCGGCGGCTCGGGCAGCAGCGCGGCGCGGACGGTGCGGCGCGCCGAGACGTCGAACCGGGTGACCGCGGCGAACGCGGCCTTGCCGTGGACGACGGCCTCGGTGAGCGCGGCCGGTCCGTCGCCGGCCGCGCTGAGCACGCCGACGCCGGTCACCACGGGCCGGACGGCGGGCGGGGCATGGCGGTTCATGGCCGCGCGGCCCCCGCGGTGGCTTCGGCGGTGGAGCCGGCGGCCGCGAGCACGGCGGCCTGGAACACCGCGACGGCGTCGTCGACGGTCCGGACGGCCTCGAAGGCGTCGTCGTCGAGGTCCGGCTCGATGCCGTAGCGCTGCTCGAACTCGGCTATCAGCCAAGTGAGTTCGAGCGAGCCGAGTTCCTCGGGGACGTCCTCGGGGGCGCGCTGGCCGAACGCCGCGAGCATGGCCAGGACCTCGGCCCGGTCGGGGCGGACGAGGTCGGTCACGCCGGGCTGCCCGAGGCGGCGGTGGCGGTGGCGGCGGCGATCCGCGCGGCGACGTCGGCGGTGAACTCGTCGAGCGTCATCAGCGCGGTGGTCTCCATCTCGTCGAGGTCGAACTTGACCCCGTACTCGTCCTCGACCTGGACCGAGAGGTCGGCGAGGGCGAGCGACTCCAGGTCGAGGCCGGCCGGGCCGAGGTCGGTGTCGCCGGTGACCTCGGAGACGTCGTACTGCATCTCGGCCAGCGCGGAGAGGACGAACGCGCGGATGCGGTCCTGCATGGTGGGCTCCTTGTGCTGCCCGGGCGCGTGCGGCGCCCGGGGTGGTCGGGGAAGGGAACACGGCCCCGTCGGGGCGGTCCGGCGGTGCTCGGGCAGCGGTCGGCCGAGGGTGCCGGGGGGTGAAGGGTGTACGGCCGGGCGCGCCGGGTCGCGGCGCGGGGGTCAGCCGGCGGCGGCGCGCAGGGCGGCCGGGTCGCGCAGCAGCTTCCCGGTGGCGGTGCGGGGCAGTTGCGGGAGGAAGGCCAGCCGGCGCGGCCGCTTGTAGGCGGCGAGCTGCCGGGCGAGGCCGTCCTGGACGAGTGCCTGGTCGGCGCCCTCCTCGGCCGAGAGGTAGGCCTCGATGGCGCCGTCGTCGAAGACCACGACGGCCTCCCGGACCTGGGGGAGCGCGGCGAGGGTCTGCTCGACCTCGGTGAGGTCGACCTTGAGCCCGCCGATCGAGACCTGCGAGTCCCGCCGGCCGAGGACGGTGACCAGGCCGGTGTCCGGGTCGAGGACGGCGGCGTCGCGGGTGTGCAGCCAGCCGTCCGCCCAGCGGGTCGGGTCGTCGAGCCCGGGGTAGGGCGAGGCGGGGGTGCCCAGGTGGAGCTCGCCGCCGACGAGCCGCAGTTCCATGCCGTGCACGGGCCGCTTGGCCGGGTGCAGGGTGCCGTCGAGGTCGGTGGCGATCACCCCGGTCTCGGTCATCCCGTACATGGTGCCGAGCGGGACGCCGTAGCGCGCGGTGAACGCGGCGGACAGGCCCGGGCGGACGAGCTCGCCGGCCACCACCATCCGCCGCAGCTGGGGCAGTTCCGGTGGGTCGGCGGCGCCGGCCAGCAGTTCGGCGTGGAACGGCACGCCGATCACGGTGGTCGGGCGGCCGTCGGCGGCGACCGCGCCGAGGATGCCCGCCGCCGTCATCCGGTCCGGGACGGTGAGCGGGGCGCGCGCGTGCAGGCTGTTGAGCAGCCCGCCGACCAGGCCGAGCACGTGCACCACCGAGGAGAGCAGGACCACCCGCTCGCCCTCGCCGGGGAACGCCGTCAGCCTGCGGTAGCAGTCGAGTTCGCGGATCAGGTCGCCCGCGGTGCGGGCGATCACCTTGGCCGGGCCGGTCGAGCCCGAGCTGAGCTGGACCAGCGCGTGGCCGGTCCCGGCGGGCCGGCCGGCGGGCAGCCGGACCGGGACCGGGTCGACCAGCGAGTAGCCGCGCAGCGCCGCGGCCGCGGGCCGCGAGGCCGAGCCGACCAGCACCTGCGGGGCCAGCCGCTCGACCGCCAGCTCGACCTCGTGGTCGGTCAGCCGGTGGTCCAGGAGGGAGACCTGGGCCCGCAGTTGCCAGGCGGCCAGGAGCACCGCGACGAAGCCCAGTGAGGGCGGCAGCCGGAGCGCGGCGGTACCGCCCGGGCCGAGGCCGGCCGCGGCCAGCCGCTCGGCCTGCTCGGCGACCAGCGCGCGCAGGGCGTCGCGGTCGACGGGCGTGCCGAAGCGCAGGCACTCCTCACTCCCGGGACCGGCCAGCAGCACCCGGTCGACCCAGTCGGCGGGAGCGTCGGCGTGCGGGGGTGAGGCGGGCGGCGGTGAAGAAGGGGAAAAGCCGGTCAACGCCACTCCACACGTAAGGAGGTTTGTCATGGACACTTGGACGATGTTCACGTGTCGTCAACAAGCAATACGTCCAATTCCGTTGCCAGACCATTGCACAGACGATTGGTCAAATCAAGGTCTATACCAATGTGGTGCAGACCTCCTACGCTGCCGATCCGTGGACCGGTCCGAACGCGGCCGGTCCGGGAACGAGGACGCCCGTGGCACCACTCACGCTGGCCGGGACAGAACGCGCCGCACGCGAGCAACTCGCGCCGGAAATCTGGGACTTCATCGAAGGCGGAAGCGGCGCTGAACGCACCCTGGCGGCCAACCGGGAATTGTTCGGACGCTATGCGTTCCGCCCTCGCACGCTCGTCGACGTCTCCGGCTGCACGCCCGCCGTCGAGTTGCTCGGCAGCACGCTGCAACTTCCGGTCGGAATTGCCCCGATGGCCTACCACCGGCTGGTCCATCCGGACGGCGAAACCGCGACCGCGCGGGCAGCCGGAAAGGCCGGCGCGCTGCTGGTGGCCGGAATCTTCGCCAGCCGCACCCTGGAGGACATCGCCGCCGCCGCGAGCGGCCCGCTCTGGCTCCAGCTCTACTGGCTGCGCCGCCGCGACGCCCTCGCCGCCCTGGTGGAGCGCGCCGATGCGGCCGGCTTCACCGCTCTGCTGCTCACCGTCGACGCCCCCCGGATCGGCCGCCGGCTGCGCGATCTGCGCAACGGCTTCGCCGTCCCCCCGGAGATCCGCGCGGTCAACCTCGACCCCGCCCTGATGACCGCCACCCACCGCGCCGACCACGGCAGTTCGGGCATCGCCGAGCACGCCCGCGAACAGTTCGACCCCACCCTGACCTGGGCCGACCTCGCCTGGCTGCGCGAACGCAGCCGGCTGCCGCTGGTCCTCAAGGGCATCCTGACCGCCGAGGACGCCCGGCGCGCCGCCGACCAC
Source organism: Kitasatospora sp. NPDC008115 (assembly GCF_042957205.1). Taxonomy (NCBI): domain Bacteria; kingdom Bacillati; phylum Actinomycetota; class Actinomycetes; order Kitasatosporales; family Streptomycetaceae; genus Kitasatospora; species Kitasatospora sp. NPDC008115. The sequence goes on from NZ_JBIBHU010000005.1 coordinate 275,539, forward strand.
GGCGTGGACGCGGTCGTCGTCTCCAACCACGGCGGCCGCCAACTCGACGGCGCGCTGCCCGCCCTGGCCGCCCTCCCCGAGGTCGTCGACGCCCTGCCGCCGCACATCCCGGCGCTGCTCGACGGCGGCGTGCGCGGCGGCGCGGACATCGCCGTCGCCCTCGCCCTCGGGGCCCGCGCCGTCCTGGTCGGCCGCCCCGCCTTCTGGGGCCTGGCCACCGGCGGCGAAGCCGGCGTCGGCCGGGTCCTCGACCTGCTGCGCGACGAACTGGAGCACACCATGGCCCTGTTGGGCCGCCCCACCGTCGCCGACCTGGACCGCACCGCCCTCGCGCCGTGGCCCGGCTGACCCCTTCGCGCGCGCACCACCCCCGACGGAACGACCGAAAGACCGACACCATGAACAGACAGGACGCCTTCCCCGGCTGGGACTGGGACGACCCGGACGGCCTCGCCGGACAGCTCGACCGGTTCAGCGCCGACGTCGCCACCTGCCGGAAGCTGGAACCCGCCGCCGGCGGACTGCCCCACGACCACGCCGACTTCACCGACCTCGGCATCACCGGCCTGGAGTTCGCCGCCTTCCGCACCGAGCACCCGGCCGGTCTCGGCACCGACCTCACCGCCCTGCGCGGCCCGGACACCACCACCGAACCCGGCACCCTCTACCGGGTCGACGGCGACCGCTGGTTCACCCAGCTCGACATCGCCGAACCGCTGCCGTTCGCCGACGCCAGCGTCGACTGGGTCTACGCCGAGCACCTCATCGAGCACGTCACCATGCCCGTCGCGGTCGGCTGGCTGCGCGAGGCCCGCCGGGTGCTGCGCCCCGGCGGCGTCCTGCGCATCACCACCCCCGACCTGGCCCGCTACCTGGTCGGCTACGCCACCGGCGACGGCTTCCTGGCCAAGCACCGCCGGCGCCTGACCACCATGGGCTTCGGCCCGCCGATGCCGCAGCGCCCCGCCTTCCTGGTCAACCAGATCTTCCGCTACTACGGTCACCAGTGGATCTACGACCTGGACGAGCTGCGCCACGTCCTGACCCTGGCCGGCTTCGAGGACGCGCGGATCCGCCACTGCGCCTACCGCGAGGGGGCCCGCGCCGACGTCGCCGACCTGGACACCGCCTTCCGCACCGACGAGACCATCTACGTCGAGGCCGACCGCTGACGCGGCCCCGTCCCGAGGAAACCCCGATGCCCCTGCACCCCCAGGCCCAGGCGCTGCGCGACCACCGCGCGAGCGCCGCCACGGCCCCGCTCTACACCCTCACCGTGGCCGAGGCCCGCGCCGCCGACCTCGCCGACATCCGCGCCGCCGCGGGCACCCCCGAGCCGGTCGCCGCCGTCGAGGAGCACCGCCTCCCCGGCCCCGGCGGCGAACTCGCGCTGCGCCTCTACCGGCCCGAGGCGCCCGCCGACGGCCGCCCGCTGCCCGTCCTGCTCTACCTGTTCGGCGGCGGCTGGACCCTCGGCTCGCCCGACACCAGCGACGCGATCTGCCGCGCCCTGACCAACGCGGTCGGCTGCGCCACCGCCTCCGTCGGCTACCGGCTCGCCCCCGAGCACCCGTTCCCCGCCGCCGTCCAGGACTGCGCGGCCGCCGCCCGCTGGCTCGCCGCGCACGCGGACGGGCTCGGCCTGGACGCCGCACGCCTCGCCGTCGCGGGCGACAGCGCGGGCGGCAACCTCGCCGCCGTGCTCGCCCTGCTCGCCCGCGACGAGGGCGGCCCGGCACTGCGCCACCAGTTGCTCGTCTACCCCAACACCGACGCCCGCGCCGACACCCCCTCGCTGCGCGAGCACGACGACCCGGCGCTGTTCAACCGCCGCTCGGTCGTCTGGTACTGGGGCCACTACCTGGCCGACCCGGCCGACGGCGACCACCCGCACGCCTCCCCGCTGCGGGCCCCGAGCCTCGCCGGACTGCCGCCCGCCACCGTCATCACCGCCGAGTACGACCCGCTGCGCGACGAGGGCGAGCAGTACGCCGAGGCGCTGCGCGCGGCGGGCGTGCCGGTGGAGCTGCGCCGCTGGGCGGGCATGCCGCACGGGTTCTTCGCCATGACCGGCACCCTGGACGGCGCCGCCGAGGCCCAGGCGTACGCGGCCGAGCGGCTGCGCGAGGCCCTCGCGTGAGCGCCCCCGCCGCCCCGCTGCGGCCCGCGGCCCCCGCACCTGGCGACGCGCCCGTCACGCTGCCGCTCGCCGGGCTGCACGCCTCCCTCGCGGACCCGCTGCTGGACGCGATGACCTTCCTCAACGAGGTCACCACCCGCTACCCGCAGGCGGTCTCCTTCGCCCCCGGCCGCCCCTACGAGGGCTTCTTCGAGCCCGAGGACGTCGCCGTCTACCTGGACGCCTACCTCGACCACCTGGCCGCGAGCGGCCTGGACCGCGACGCGGTCCGCACCACCCTGTTCCAGTACGGGCCCACCAAGGGCGTCGTCAACGACCTGGTCGCCCGCACCCTGGCGAACGACGAGAACCTCGCCGTCGCGCCCGAGGCGCTGGTCCTGACCGTCGGCGCCCAGGAGGGCATGCTGCTGGCGCTGCGCGCCCTGTGCGCCGGCCCGGAGGACGTGCTGCTGGTCAGCTCGCCCTGCTACGTCGGCGTCACCGGCGCCGCCCGGATCCTCGACCTGGCCACCGTGCCCGTCCCCGAGGGCCCGGACGGCGGACCGGATCCGGCGGCCGTGCGCGCCGCCGCCCGCGAGGTCCGCGCGACCGGCCGGCGCCCGCGCGCCCTGTACGTCGTCCCGGACTTCGCCAACCCCTCCGGCACCTCGATGCCCGTCCCGGCCCGCACCCGGCTGCTGGCGACGGCCGCCGAGGAGGACCTGCTGGTCATCGAGGACAACCCGTACGGGTTCTTCTCCCGGGACGGCGTCGAGCGGCCCACCCTCAAGGCGCTGGACCGCCACCGACGGGTCGTCTACCTGGGCTCCTTCGCCAAGACCTGCTTCCCCGGCGCCCGGCTCGGCTTCGTGGTCGCCGACCAGGAGGTGACCGGCCCGGGCGGGCGGCGCAGCCTGCTGGCCGACGAGCTGGCGAAGCTGAAGAGCATGACGACGGTCAACACCCCGGCCCTCAGCCAGGCCGTGATCGGCGGCATGCTGCTCACCCACGACTGCCGGCTGCGGGCCGCCAACGCCCCCGCCACGGCCCACTACGCGGCCGGCATGGGCGTCCTGCTGGCCGAGCTGGAGCGGCGCTTCCCGGCCGCCGGGCGGGAGCGCCTGGGCCTGTCCTGGAACGTGCCGGAGGGCGGCTTCTTCGCGGTGCTCCAGGTGGCCTTCGCGGCCGACGACGCGGCGATGGAGCGCTGCGCGCGCGACTTCGGCGTGCTCTGGACGCCGATGGCGCCGTTCTACCCGGCGGGCGGCGGGGAGCGCCGGCTGCGGCTCTCCATCAGCTCCCTGACGCCGGAGCGGATCGCGGCCGGCGTCGCCCGGCTCGCGGACTTCGTGCACGCCGAGACGGCCAGGGCGGCGGCGGGGTAGGCCCCGGACCCCGGAACACCGCGAAGGCGGCGCCTCCCGTGAACGGGGGCGCCGCCTTCGCGGTCGTACGGTCAGCGGGTGCCGGCCGCCTGCGGGCCGCTCCCGACGGCCTTGACGGGCGGCTTGGCGGCGATCGCCTTCGTCGGGGGCTTGGCCGCGACCGCCTTGGTCGGCGGCTTGGCGGCGACGGCCTTGGCGGGTGGCTTGGCCGCGACAGCCTTCGCCGGCGGCTTGGCGGCGACGGCCTTGGCGGGCGGCTTGGCCGCGACGGCGGCCGCCGGCCGGGCGTCGGTGACCTTGATGGGGGGCTTGGCGGCGGCCGGGGTGGCGGCGAGCAGGCCCACCACGGGCAGTGCGGCGATCGCCCCGCCCGCGATGGCCAGCCGGGCGCCCCGGCGCCGCGCGGGCGTACCGGGACGGTCGGCGGCCGGGGTGTTCTCGGACCGGAGGCTCATACGGTTCCTCTCGACGAACGGACGAACAGATGATCGGCTGATCCGACGATAGGGCCGCCGCGACCGGCCGGACAACCAACCGATGGCCGTCCGGCCTGTGGTGACGGTCCGAAGGCTTCCCGGCCCGCCACCGCTCGGCCACCGGACGGCCGTCGAATCTCAGCGCACCCGGGTGGAGAACAACCGGGCCGACCAGAACACCGCAGCCGCCGTCATCAGCGCGACCACCAGCAGGCCCTGCCAGACGACGCTGTCCCCGACATCGCCCGCGAACAGCGAGCGCATGCCCTCCACGGCCCAGTAGAAGGGGTTCCACTTGGCCATCGTCTGCAGCCACATCGGCGCCAGCGCCAGTGGCAGCAGCGTGCCCGAGAGCAGCGCGATCGGCTGGGCGACGGTGTTCACCACCGGCGCCATCGCCTCGTCGGCCGGCAGCACCAGGGCGATCCCGTAGGAGATCGCCGAGGTCATCAGCGCGAGCAGGCCCATCAGCAGGAAGGCCAGCACCAGGTCGACCGGCCCGACCCGCAGGCCGAACGGCAGCGCGATGAGCGTGATGATCACCGCCTGGACGAGCAGCGCCACCGTCTCGCGCAGCGCCCGGCCGAGGAGCAGGGCGAGCCGGCTGACCGGGGTGACCCGGGCCCGCTCGATGATCCCGGCCCGCAGCTCGCCGAGCAGGCTGAAGCCGGTGTACAGGCCGCCGAAGATGCACAGCACCGCCAACAGGCCCGGCACGTAGATCTGGTAGGCCTCGGCGTAGCTCCGTGCGCCCATCGGCTCCAGCACCTTCTTGAGCAGCGGCGCGAAGAGCAGCAGGTAGAAGATCGGCTGGATCACCCCGACGGCGATCCAGACCGGTGTTCGCCACATCAGCAGCAGCTGGCGCTGGAAGACCAGCCAGGTGTCGCGGGCGAGCTTCATTGGCCCCTCCTAGGGGATCCGGAGGTGGGGTCAGGACTGCTCGATGGAGCGGCCGGTGCGGGCCAGGAACACGTCGTCCAGGCTGGGCCGCTGCAACTGCACGGTGCCGGTGACGACACCGGCCGCGTCCAGGGCGCGCAGCAGCCGGGGGACGGCGGCGGCGCCGTCGTCCAGGTAGAGCCGCACGCCGTCCTCGCCGTTCAGCTCCAGGCGGTGCAGGACCGGCAGCCCGGGCTGCTCGCGCAGCGCCTTGGCGGCCCGTTCGGCCTCGCCGGGGCCGAGGCCGATGAGCACGACGTCGCCGGATATCTCGCGCTTGAGCGTCTCGGGCGTGCCCTCGGCGACGATTCCGCCGTGGTCGACGATGGAGACGCGGTCGCAGAGCGCGTCGGCCTCGTCGAGGTAGTGGGTGGTGACGACGACGGTCATGCCCTCGCCGCGCAGCCGCCGGATCTCGGCCCAGACGTGGCCGCGGCTGGCCGGGTCGAGGCCGACCGTGGGCTCGTCGAGGAACAGCACCTTCGGCGCGTGGATGACGCCGAGCGCGATGTCCAGCCGGCGGCGCTGGCCGCCGGAGTAGGTGCGGCACGGCCGGTCGCCGAACTCGGTGAGCTCGAAGGCCTTGAGCGCCTCCTCGGCGCGGCTCAGCGCCTCGGCCTTGCCCTTGCCGTGCATCCGCGCCTGCATCACGAGTTCCTCGCGGGCGGTGACGGCGTCGGTGGTGCCGCCGCCCTGGGCGACGTAGCCGATCCGGCGGCGCACCTCGGCGGGGTCGGCGAACAGGTCGGCGCCGGCGATCCTGGCCTCGCCGCCGTCGGGGCGGATCAGGGTCGCGAGCATCCGCAGGGTGGTCGTCTTCCCGGCGCCGTTGGGGCCGAGGAAGCCGACGATCTCACCCGGCTCGACGTTCAGGTCGATGCCTCGGACGGCGTCCACGGGGGGCTGGCCGCGTTTCTTGGAAGGGTAGGACTTTCTCAGCCCCTTGGTCTCGATCAACCAGAACTCCCGTGCGGGGATGGCTTGCCGGGGCGCCGGGAAGGCGGCGCGCGGGGCACCTGCGAAGCGGTGCTGCGGGCCACCCTAGAGTCTGCGGCGCCCCGGAAACAATGGCCTAGACCAGTGGATTGCCTCGGCGGGCACCCGTCGCGACCAGTGCCTCCACCCGGTCGGCGGCCGTCACGGCCCCGCCACCGGCGAGCAGTTCGGACCCGATCCGGGCCGCCGCGGCCCGGTACCCGGGCTCCTCCAGGACCGTGCGCAGCGCCGCGCCGAGGTGATCCGGCGTCACCCTCGCGAACGGCACCCGCAGTCCGGCGCCCGAGGCGGCCACCTGCGCCGCCACGAACGGCTGGTCGTGCCGGATCGGCGCCGTCACCAGCGGCAGCCCGTGCGCCAGCGCCTCGCCGACGGTGTTCATCCCGCCGTGGCAGAGCACCGCGTCCAGCACCCCGCGCCGCATCAGCTCCAGCACCGGGGCCCGGTCCACCGCCACCGCGCCGGGCGGCAGCGCGGGCAGCAGTTCGCCCGGCGCCGCGAACACCGGCTGCACGCCGGGCCCGGCCAGCTCCAGCGCCCGGGCCGCCCGGGCCAGGAAGTCCGCGCCCAGCTCGCCGGAGAGGGTGCCCATGGTGACCAGCACCCGGCGGTGGTCCGGCAGCAGCCGCTCCCAGGGGAACGCGGGATCGGCCGGGCGGTCCGCCAGTACCGGCCCCACCGGCGCGTAATGCGCCGGCGGTTCCTGCGGACCGGCCGGCGCCGGGCCGGTGAGCGCCGGGCCGGTGAAGGCGAGAACCAGCGCGGGGGAGAACCGCGGGTCGACGTACTCCTCCTCGGGCAGCCCGGCCCGCCGCCACAGGCCCCGGAGCAGTCCGGTCATCCACTCCTCGACCAGCGGCAGCGCCCGGAACGGCCGCCCCAGCTCCATCGCGCCGGGCGCCAGGGTGCCCCAGGGCAGCCGGTGACGGTGCGCCACCATGGCCCCGGCCGGCGTGTGCTGGTCCACCAGCAGCGCGTCCGGCCGGTACTCGCGCACCGCCGAGTCCAGCGCCTTCAGGGTGAACCGCGCGTACGGGACGATGAAGCCCTCCCACAGCGAGCGGACGGCGGCCAGCCCGTGCCCGCCCTGCGCCCGGAACGCCCGGGTGCCGGTGCCGAACACCCTCGCCTCCGGGCCGAGCAGCGGGCGCAGCGCCGACTCGGTGCCGGTCCAGGCCACCTCGTGGCCGCGCGCGACCAGCTCCCGGGCCAGGCCGACGGTCGGATTGACGTGCCCGGTCAGCGGCGGGACCACCAGCAGGAAGCGGCTCATCGGGCGTCCTGCGCGGGCAGCAGGCGCTCGACGTCGGCGACGGTCAGCGCCTCCAGCGCGGCCAGGTCGAGCCCGGCGCGCAGCGCGGCGAGGTCCACCGACGGGCCGAAGTCCCGGCGCAGCCGCTCGTGCAGTGCGGCGAGTTCGGTCTCGTCGAGCAGCAGGTCCCCGTCCAGCCGGGCCTGCGGGGTCACCCCCGCGGCCCAGCCGGGCGGCGCCTGCGCGACGTCGGCCAGCAGGGACACCAGCGCCGGACGGACCGGCGGCACGGCGATGGGAGGTTCACGATCGGTCATCTGGGACTCCACCGTCTCGACGAAGCGGGGGCGGGGGGACGGCGGCACGAAACGTGCGCGTTCCATGGGTGTGATGTGCGGGCTGTGTGCCGCAACCGCCCGAGATCACTTGTGCGGACCCGTCGGGCGTGGGAATACTAGCCCGCGTGACCGCACTGGAGGCAGTGGCCGTTCACCTCCCCCACCACATCGTGCCCATCGAGGCAGTGGGCGAGCGCATCGGCCTGACCCCACGTCAACTTCGACTCTTCCGCCGCTTCCACGGCCTGGACCAGCTGCGACTGGACCCGGACGGGAAGCTGCCCGACCTGCTCGGCGCCGCCGTCGACGCCCTTCCGGAGCTGCGCGGACGCGAACGGAACGTCCGTTTCGTGATCCACGCGCGCAGCATGCCGGTGGCGGTGCCCTATCCGCTCAACCCGCTGCACGACCTGCTCCACCGCTACGGCCTCGGCCACGCCCAGGCCTTCACCGTCACCCACCACGCCTGCGCGGTGGGGCTCCTGGCCGTGGACCTGGCCGGCCGCCTGCTCGCCGGAGAACCCGACCGGGAGGCGCTGGCCCTGGTGCTCGCCGGGGAGAAGACCTTCACCAAGGACGCCCAGGTGGTGCCCGAGACCGGCATCTTCGCCGAGGGCGCGGCCGCCTGCCTGGTCAGCGCCGACGGCGAGCACGACCGCGTGCTCTCCTACACGATGCGCCAGCGCCCCGAGTTCGACGGCCGGCTGGCCGAGGACCCGGAGCTGCTCGCCCGCTACCAGCGCGAGTACCCGGCGGTGATGATCGAGGCGATCGAGGAAGCCCTCGACCAGGCCGGTCTGGACCTCTCCGACCTCGCGCTGCTGCTGCCGCACAACGTCAACCAGGCCTCCTGGCGGATGATCGCGCGCCGGCTCGGCTTCCCGATCGGGAAGGTGCTGCTGGACAACGTGCCCGCGGTGGGGCACAGTTTCGCTGCGGACAGCCTGATCAACCTGCACACCGCCACCACGCGGGGGCTGCTCGGCCGCGGCGAGCGCTACCTCATCGCCGCCGCAGGCATCGGAGCCACCTTCTCCGCCATGGTTGTCGAGCACTGACGCTCGGTCAGTCGCTCCACCCCGGACGCCGGTTTCCCGGCCGCCCGGACCCAAGTCCACCACGCACGACGGGACGGTCCCACCCATGTCCGACCAAGTGGTCCAGACCACCGACACCGAGCTGCGCGACCGGATCCTGCACAGCCTCGGCGAACTGCTGCCGCGCGTCCTCAAGCGGGACCTGCCCGAGATCCCCGAGAACGCCTGCCTCTTCGACGACCTCGGCCTCACCTCGGCCGGCACCATCGAGCTGATCCTGGAGGTCGAGGAGGCGCTCGACATCCAGGTCGACGTCGAGCAGATCACCGAGGACGACCTGCGCTCGGTCACCAACCTGGCCGACTACGTCGCCTCGCACGTCATCCCCGAGGACTGACCGGTGCCCGCCGCACCGGGTCTCACCCGGGTGCTGACGCGGCACGCCGACGGCCGCTCCGAACTCTCCCTCGACCCCGACCTGCGGGTCTTCGTCTCCGACCTGGTCCGCCCCTACGGCCTGCCGCTGCGCGAGGACCTGCTGGCCGAGGGCGTCGGACACGCCTACGAGGAACTGGCCGCCGGCCTGCTCGCCGAGGCGCTCGGCCCCGACGAGCCGGCGGACGTGCTCGTCCAGGCCTTCGACTCGCCCGACATCCGGCCCGGTGCGCCCACCTCGCTCGCGCTCAGCCGCTCCTGCGCGGGCTCGCCGCTCGCGCTCGGGCTCTGCGACCAGGGCACCGGCGGGGCGTTCGCCGCGCTGCGCGCCGCCACCGCGTACCAGCGGACCGGTGTCGCCCACCGCGCCGTCGTCGTCCTCGCCGAGCAGACCGCCCTGCACTACGAGCCGGCCGCGCCGGTCACCCTGCCCGAACGGCACTGCGCGGTGGTCCTGGTCTGCGAGACGGCGCCGGGCGAGGAGCTGGAGGTCGCCCAGGAGAGCGGCGCCGACCCCGGGTCCGCCGCCGAGGAGGTGCTCCGGCGGGCGAAGGAACTGGGGGAGGGGGCCGCCGTGCTGCTCTCCGCCGCGCTGGAGGTGCCCGGCCTGGAGGTGCCGGTACCGGAGGTGTCCGGCCTGGACGTCGTCCGCGCGCCGGCCGGCCAGCCGTTCACCGGGCTCTGGTCCGCGCTCGCCGACCGGCTGCCGGCCTGGCGGGACGAACGGCGTCCCGTGCTGCTCGCCGACCTCGACCCCCGGCTCGGAGTGCTCTCCACCCTGACCCTGCGCGCCGGCCCGCGGCGGTGACCCCCGACGCCGCCCCCGACGCGGGCCCTGGAGCGGGGGCCGCCGAGGGCGTCGACCGGATCGACGTCTGGCTGATCCCCACCGACCAGCCCGAGCCGGTGGTCCGCGCGCTGCGCGCCCTGCTCGACCCGGCCGAACTCGCCCGCGCCGACGGGCCCGACCCGCGTTTCGGGCGGCGGTTCACCGTCGCCCACGGCGCCGTCCGGTTGCTCGCCGGCGCCCGGCTCGGCCGTGATCCCGCACGGCTGGTCTGGCGCCGCGGCCCGCACGGCAAGCCCGAGTTCGACGGAATCGCGGTCAACCAGTCCGCCTCCGGAGCCCTCGCGGCCGTCGCCCTCGCCGAGGACCGCGCCGTCGGCGTCGACGTGGAGGAGGTCCGCGACGCCAGGGCCGCCGTGCGCCTGGCCCGGCGCTACTTCCCCGCGGCCGAGGCGGCGTCGGTCGAGGCCGACCCGCTTCCCGCCGAGCGGTTCACCGAGCTGTGGTGCCGCCGCGAAGCCTGCGTCAAGGCCTACGGCGGCCGGCTCGTCCAGGGCTTCGGCCTGCCGCTGGCCGGTCCCGCGCCGCTGCTGCTCGCCGACCCCGGCGCGCTCGGGCCCGGGCCCTGCCGGATCGACGACCTGCCCGCCCCCGGGCCGTTCCGCGCCGCCCTCGCGGCCGTCGGCGCCCGCCCGTTCCAGACCCGCGTCCGCACCTGGCGGATGTCCAATGACCATGTCATGTCAGATAGTTGACTGAGCGTCAGCACAGGGCGGCATCCCAGATTTCTGGTCTGGACCGGATGATCGGCCCGCTGATAGCGTCCCGACCGCATCCCGCCGAGACCTCTTGAACCGAAGGGCGCGTCCGACGTGACGAACGACGTGGAAGAGACCGCCGGGCGGATCACGGTCCGGTACCGCGGCGCGAGCGGCGGCTGCGGCCCGCTCACCCTCGGCCAGGACAACATGATCCGCTGCATCCGGCGCGACCGGCCCGAGCAGATCAACCAGGCCTCGGCCTGGCCGGTCCCCGACGGCACCACCGTGACCGCCGCCCTCGACGCGCTGCGCGCCCTGGTCGAGCGCCACGAGTCGCTGCGCACCGCGTTCCCGCCCGGCCCCGGAGACAGTGCCTTCCCCGAGCGCCAGGAGGTCGGCGCCGAGGGCGCGTTCACCGTCGCCACGATCCCCGCCGGCGACCGGACGGGCGCTGAACTCGATGCGCTGGCAGGCGAGTTGGGGATCGCTGACGTCGCCGTTCCGTTCGACCTCGCGGCGCTCCCGCGGGTGCGCTTCGCCCTCGTCGTGGACGGCGACCTGGTGCGCCGGCTGGTCGTGACGGTCTGCCACGCGGGCGCCGACGGCGCCGCCGTCAGTCTGCTGATCCGGGACTGGACCGACCTCGCCGCCGGCAAGGAACTGCCGCCCGCCACCTGCCGCACCCCGCTACAGGTGGCCGCGCAGGAGCAGAGCACCCAGGGCCGGCGCAAGACCGCCGCCGCGCTCAAGCACTGGGAGTCGATCCTCACCACCGGCCCCTCGGCGGTCTTCGGCACCGACGGCATCACCGGCGAGCAGGGCCCGCTCGCCACCGTGATGCTGCGCTCCCGCACCGCCGCCGCCGACCTCCAGGCAGTCTGCCGACGCACCGGCGCCAGCCCGTCGGTCGTCCTGCTCGCCGTCTTCGCCGCCCTCACCGCGCACCGCGCCGACCGCACCGACCTGGTGATCTCGGCACTGTCCGCCAACCGCCAGCGCGCCGCGCTCGCCGACCACATCGGCACCCTCGCCCAGGACGCGCTGATCGCGCTCGACACCGCGGTCGACGACCTCGACGCGCTCATCGGCCGGACCAAGTCCGCCTCCTTCTCCGGCTACTGGCACAGCACCCTCAATGCCGACAAGGTCTGGCAGTTGGTCGAGGACGTCGCCGAGCGGCGCGGTGCCCGCTTCACCCGCCAGGTGGTGGTCAACGACCTCAGCCTCTCCATTCCGGAGGCGCTCTCCGACGCCCGCCCCGGGCCCACCACCGACCCCGAGGCGCAGTGGCTGCCGGACCAGCCGCTGCCGGTCCGGCTCATGATGAACATCCTGCGCACCACCGGCATGCTGGAGTTCGTCCTGCTCGCCTGCCCCCAGGTGCTCGGCCGGGACGACACCGAGCGCCTCGCCCGCGCCGTGCCCGCCGTCCTCGCGGCCGCCGCCGACCGGCCCCTCCCGCTCACCGCTCTGGCCGCACTCAGCGGTGTGCGCCCCGGCACCCGGACGGGCGACTGGCACCGCGTCGGCGCCGACTGGATCGACCTCGGCGCCGTCCGCGCCCTGCTCGCCGACGCCCTCGGCCCCGCCGCCGCGGCGATCGACCTCACCCGCACCGAGGACGGCGTCACCGCCCGCATCGCCACCACCGACCCCGGCCTCACCCCCGCCGCCGCCCACCGCGCGGTGATCGCAGCCCTCCCCGGCCGGGCCACCGCCATGGCCCCGCACCACTACATCGTCCACGCCCGCCCGGACGCCGTCCCGCCCGTCTGGTCCGACCTCCCGGTTCTCGCCGAAGGCTCCGGCCGGGCCGTCTGACACCCGCAGGGGTACCCTCCTCGCAAACGAGTCGAGGGGGGAAGCGGAACATGCACGTCCGGAGGCTGGTGACGGCGACGATCCTGGCGGAGCTGCTGGGAGCGGTGCTGGCCGGCCTGGTCTACTCGTTGTTCCGGCTGCTGCCGGGTGACTGGACGGAGGGGGTCGCCTGGACGGGTCTGCCGCTGATGGCCGCCATCGCGCCCCTGGCCGACCACTTCGCCCGGCGTCCGCCGCACCGCCGCCGCGGAGTGCTGGCCGCACTGCCGGCACTCGTCGTGACGGGCATCGCCCTCCTGTCGGTCACGGACCGGTGGTTTGCGGGGGTTGAGGGCCTCGGCGGGGCGGTCGCCATGGGGATCGCGCTTCCCGTGGCGGCCGGGGTCTTCGCCGCCGTGTCGGGGCCTGCGTCCGAGCGCTGAGCCGCCGCAGCGCCGCCGCCCCGCCGGTGACCGGGTGTGACCGCGGTTGCCGGGAGCGTGCGGGAGCGGAAGCCTGGAGGTACGGGGGTTTTCCCATTGCGGGGTGATCGATCATGGCCAAATTCACGCCGAAGTACCAGGAGGCGGACCACCCGGTCGAGGTCTGGGACGTCGAGTTCACCGAGGAGGAGTGGGCCGAGTTCCGCAAGGGACCGCGCGCGTTCCTGAAGCGCATCACCGAGGCCGAGGGGCGGACGGTCAACCGCCTCCTCGTCGACGCGGAACTGCTGGAGGTCGCTCCCGACGGCGGCATCTGCCACGGGCACATCACCAGCGTCCACATCAAGTTCGGGCCGGAGAAGTCGACCACCGGCTACAGCTGCTCCGGACTCTGGGAGTAGCGCCGGCCCCCGCTGCGGTGAGGCCGCGACCGGCGGAGACTGAGGGTGACCCCCGTACCCCGGGGGCGCCCCCGACGCCGGGAGGGCCATGCTGCTCGGACTCACCACCGCCCTGGTCGCCACCGTCTGCTTCGGCTTCGGCTCGGTGTTCCAGGCCAGTGGCGCGCGCGAGGCCCCGCGCGCTGACCGGGTACGGGTCGGACTGCTGGCGGCGCTGCTCCGCTCCTGGCGGTTCCTGCTCGGCACCGGCCTGGACATCGCGGGCTTCGCGCTGAGCATCGTCGCCCTGCGCACCCTGCCGCTCTTCCTGGTCCAGGCCGTCACCAACGCCAGTCTCGCCGTCACCGCGCTCGCCGCCGCCCGCCTGCTCGGCGCCCGGCTGCACCGCGCCGACCTGCTCGGCATCGTCGCCGTGGTGGTCGGGCTCACCCTGCTGGCGGTCGGCTCCGGCGACGTCGGCCGCGACCACGCGCCGCCCGCGTTCCACTGGGCGCTGCTGGCCACCACCGTGCTGATGCTGCTGCTCACCCTCCTGCTGGCCCGCCGCAACGGCACCGCGGCGGCCGTCGGACTCGGCCTGCTGGCGGGCGTCGGCTTCGGCGTGACCAGCCTCGCCGTCCGGGTCCTCGACGTCGCCGGTCCGCTGGACGTGTTCACCGATCCGGCCGCCTACGGGCTGGCCCTGGGCGGGCTCGGCGGCTACCTCGCGTACGCGCTCGCCCTGCAGCGCGGCACCGTGACGGCCGCGACCGCCGCCGGCACCGTGTCGGAGACCTTCGGCCCGGCACTGGTCGGGGTGGCCGTCCTCGGCGACGCCGCCCGCCCCGGTTACGGCTGGTGCGCGCTGACCGGCTTCGCGGTGGCGGTCGGCGGCACCTTCGTGCTCTCCCGCTTCGGCGAGGTGGAGGCCGAGCTGGGCCCGACCCCGGTCGCTCGGACGGCTCCGTCGTGCGAAGGTGATTTGCCGGACAAATCGGACGGCGAGGTGCGCACAGAGCGGCAGGTGCCATGACCACGGACGACGACCATCCGCCCTCCCGCCGGGCCCGGCGGCGCCCCTCCGACGCCCCGCCGGTCGCCCTGGTCACCGGCGCCTCCTCGGGCATCGGCGCCGCCACCGCCGACCGCCTCGCCGCCGCCGGCTGGCGGCTGCTGCTCTCCGGCACCGACCAGGCCCGGCTGGACGCGGTCGCCGCCCGCACCGGCGGCCGTCCGCTGCCCGCCGACCTCGCCAAACCCGACGGCGCCCAGCGCCTCGCCGAAGCCGCCCTCACCACGGCCGGGCAGGTGGACGCCCTGGTCGCCAGCGCCGGCATCGGCTGGCGCGGCCCCTTCGCGCGGACGCCCACCGACACCCTGGACCGGATGCTGGAGGTCAACCTCGCCGCCCCGCTGCGGCTCGTCCGTCTGCTGCTGCCCGGCATGCTGGAGCGCGACCGGGGCCGGATCGTCCTGCTCGGCTCGATGGCAGGCCAGGTCGGCGTCCGCGACGAGGCCGCCTACGCGGCGACCAAGGCCGGGCTGACCATGTTCGCCGAGAGCCTCTGGTACGAGCTGCGCGGCACCGGTGTCGGCGTCCGGCTGGTCCTGCCGGGCGCCGTCGAGACCCCGTTCTTCGCCACCCGCGGCACCGACTACCAGCGCGAACGACCCCGCCCCGTCCCGCCGGAAGCCGTCGCCGACATCGTCCTCGGCGCGCTCACCACCGACCGCGACCGGGTCTTCGTGCCGCACTGGCTCGGCTACCCCGCCCGCCTGCACGGCGCCGCCCCGGGCCTGTTCCGGCGGATGGCCGCCCGCTTCGGGTGAGGGCCGCCCGCCTGCTCCTCGGCTCCCTCGCCGCGGTGGAGCTGCTCCACCTCGCCCCGGCCGCCGTCCGCCTGCCCCCCGTCCGCCACCACCTCGCCCGCCGCACCGCCGGCCACGGCGACCCGGGCCGCATCGCGCTCACCTTCGACGACGGCCCCGACCCGCGCGGCACCCCGCCGATCCTGGACGCCCTGGACGCCCTCGGCGTCCACGCGACCTTCTTCCTGCTCGGCGACATGCTCGAACGCGCCCCCGACATCGGCCGCGACCTGGTCGTCCGCGGCCACGAGGTCGCCGCCCACGGCTGGCACCACCGCCGCCAGTACCGCCCGGCCCCCGCCCGCGACTTCCGCGAACTCCGCCGCACCATCGAAGCGATCACCACCCTCACCGGCGCACCCCCGCACTGGTACCGCCCCCCGTACGGCGTCCTCACCACCGGCCTCGCCCTGGCCGCCCACCGCTCGGGCCTGCGCCCCGTCCTCTGGACGACCTGGGGCCGCGACTGGGAGCAGGGCGCCACCGGCCCCACCGTCTACGCCACCGCCCGCCCCGGCCTGGCCGGTGGCGCCACCCTCCTCCTCCACGACTCCGACTGCACCTCGGCCCCGGACTCCTGGCAGGCCACCCTCGCAGCCCTCCCCCTGATAGCCACCCACTGCCGGGAACACGGCCTCACCCTGGGCCCCTTGCGGGACCACGCCATCCTCGGACCCTCACCCCCGACCGGAGAGAGGAGCCCGTAGCTCCACGCGGAGCCGGACCGCCGTGTCGGTGGGCAACCCCAGGCCGGAGTGCCGGAGTTCCTTCGAGAAGGCCGCGATGAGGTCGAGATCCTGAAGCTGACGCCGCAGTTCGGCGGCCAGCGCCTCGTCCGTGCCGATCAGGACGTCGTCCTCCTCCTCCAGCTCGGCCAGGTGCTGAAGATGCTCGTCAACGGCCTCCACCGCCCGGCCGCTGGTCCAGACGGCGAAATCGTGGCAGCCGAACAGGTAGGTGTGCGCGGCGTACAACGTCGCCGCCGCAGCGGACTCGTCCGCGTCGTCCGGGCCGTCCTGGCCGTCGTTGTGGCAGTACTCGCCGAGCATGTACTCGGCGACACCACGGTTGACCGCCGAGAAGGCCGTCGTGTCACCGAGAACGCCCTCCCACACGGAGTCCAGCAGGGGGCGCAGGCTCAGGGTGAACGGCCTCTGCTCGTCCTCGGGCAATGCCTCGTGCCGACGCATCAGGCGTTCCGCGACACCAGCGGCGAACACCCGACGCTCACCGGCCGACACCACCTTCAACCGCTCCGCCACCAGCGCCGACAGCCCCTGCCACGTATCCATCCGAGCCACCCCGAAGTCGCGATGCCGGCATGTTCACACCGGCCACGGCCATCATCCCCATCACCAGTGACAATCCGGTGAGGCGGGCCGGTCAGGCCAGACCCACGCGCTCCAGTGCTGCCGTGAAGCCCGTGCGCCATCCCTCGGGGGTGGCGCCGGGGGAGGGGGGTGGCTCGGGGCGGGTGAGTGCGGCGAGGGCGGAGCGGACGACGTCATCCGGGCGGGCGGAGACCACGTCGGCGTGGCCGAGTTCCAGTTCGTGTTGGAGGTTGTCGCGGCCGTGGCCCTGGACGACGTCCAGGAGCAGGAGGCGCCGGCCCAGGGCGCGGGCCTCGCTGCAGGTGTCGCCGGAGCTGGTGACGACCAGGTCGGCGGCGGCCATCAGCGCCGGTACCCGGTCCGTCCAGCCGTACGGGTGCAGGCGAGGCCGTCGTTCGGCGGTACGGCGCAGCCGGCGTTCCAGCTCGGCGTTGCTCCCCGCCACCGCGAGGACGTGGGGCCCGGCGTCGGCCAGGGCCGCCGCCGTGCGGGCCAGCGGTCCGAGGCCCCACGCGCCCGACATCAGCAGCACGCACCGCGCCTCCGCCGGCACCCCCAACCCCGCCCGCGCCTGGGCCCGCGAGGGCGGGCGGTAGAACGGCGCCCGCAGCGGGGCGGGCAGCACGGCCACCGGCGCGTCGGGGCGGTAGCGGCGCACGCCGCACGCGGCGACCTCCGAGGTGACCAGGAACAGGTCCGTCTCCTCCTGCACCCAGAGCCGGTGCGGGGTGACGTCCGTGCACAGCACCAGGTGCCGAAAGGGCCAGGGAGCGCCCCGCAGGCGGTTGACCGCCGACGTGGCCGTGGCGAACACCGACACCACCAGCTCCGGCCGCTGCTCCCCGAGCAGCGCCCGCAGCGCCGGCACCAACCGGCGCCGGGCCGCCGCGTCGGCGAGCAGGGCGATCCGGGCGCCGGGGCGCAGCGCGGAGAAGTGGAACGCGTCGTAGAGGCCGGGCAGGCCGAGCAGCCGCCGGAACACCGCCTCGCCGGTGGTGCCGGCGCGGTGTCCGAGCAGGGCCATCGCGTCGACGGTGGCGGTGGTCCAGCCGCGGGCCTCCAGCGAGTCCGCGCAGGCGCGGGCCATCACGTCGTGGCCCTGCCCGAGCGAGCCGGAGACCAGCAGCGCGTGCGGCACGGTCGCGCCCTCCCGGCCTCAGGCGCCCGGCCGCGGCCCGGCCTCCGCCCGGTACCAGTCCGCGTAGCGCCGCACCCCGTCGGCGAAGTTGGTCCGCGGCGACCAGCCCAGCAGCCGCTTGGCCTGTGCGGCGGAGATCCTGCGCCCGGCGTAGTCGGCGGTCCGGGCCTCGATGTGCTCGATGGTGACCGGCCCGAGCAGCTCGTCGACGGTGTCGGCGATGTCGCGGACGGAGACGGCGGTGGAGCCCTCCAGGGCGAAGGTCTGGTCCTCGGCGGCGGGGGAGAGGGCCCGTACGTGGGCGTCGGCGAGGTCCTCGACGTAGACGAAGTTGCGGCTCTGCCGCCCGTCGCCCGCGATGGTGATCGGCCGTCCGGCGAGCGCGGCCTGCACGAACCGGGCGACGACCAGCTCGTCGCGCATCCGCGGCCCGTAGGGGATGCCGTACCGCAGGATGGTGAAGTGCCGTCCGTAGAGCTGGCGGTAGCTGTGCACCAGCATCTCCGCCGCGAGCTTGGTGGCGACGTAGAGGTGTCCGCTGTGCTCCAGGTCGATCGGCACGTGCTCGTCCAGCTCCTGCTCCTCGCCGTCGAGCGCGGCCTCGGCGAGCGCGGCGCCGTACACCCAGACGGTGCTGGCCAGCACGGTGCGGCTGAGGTCGTTGCGGCGGGCCGCCTCCAGCACGGCCTCCGTCCCGTCGATGTTGGCCCGCACGGCGCCGACCGGGTCGGCGGCGACGCGTTCGACGTCGGCCTGCGCGGCGAGGTGGAAGACGACCTCGCAGCCGTCCAGGGCGTTGGTGAGGACGGGCAGGTCGAGGACGTCGATCCGGGCGTGGTCGGCGTCGGGGTTGAGGTACTTGTCGGTGGTGTCCACCGCGAGCACCTCGTGCCCGGCGGCGAGCAGCCGGTCGACGACGTGTGAGCCGATGAATCCGCATCCCCCGGTGACCGCAATCCGCACGGCTGTCTCCTCTCTTCTCTCTCCCGACGGCTCTGCTCTCTCCCGGCGGCGCGTCAGCCCGCCAGGCGGCGGTGGACGGCGCTCACCGCCTCGATCACCAGGTCGGTCTCGCCCTCGGTCATGTCGGAGTGCACCGGCAGGCAGATCTGCCGGGCGCAGACGTCCTCGGCGACCGGGAGCCGGTCGCGCCGGTAGGGGGCGAGCACCGGCTGGAGGTGCAGCGGAAGGTCGTAGACCTCGCCGGGGAGCCGTACGTCGTACTCCTCGGCGACCGCCCGCTTGAAGGCCGCCCGGTCGGTGCCGGTGGGCAGCAGGGCGATGTACTTGTAGTAGTTGCTCCGGCAGCCGGCCGGCTCGGTGAGCGGCTCCAGCCCGTCGAGCGCGCCGAGCGCGGCGTCGTAGCGCTGGGCGACCCGGCGCCTGGTCTCCACGAACTCCTTGAGCCGGCGCAGGTGGACGGTGCCGATGGCGGCGTTCGGCTCGCTCATCCGCCAGGACGCGCCGAGCCGGACGTGGTGGTTGGTGGTGAAGGAGCCCTTGCCCTGGTCGCGGTGGATGCGGGCCTCGTCGCGGAGCCCGGCGGACCCGGTGAGGATCATGCCGCCCTCGGCGCTGGTGGTGACCTTGGTCGGGTAGAAGGAGAAGGCGCCGGCCAGGCCGAAGGTTCCGGCGGCCCGCCCCCGGTAGCCACTGCCGTGCGCGTGCGCGGCGTCCTCGACCAGCGGGATGCCCCGGGCGTCGCAGATCGCGCGCAGGGCGTCCACCTCGGGGGTGATCAGCCCGCCGATGTGGACCAGCACGACGGCGGCGGTGTCGGGGGTGAGCGCGGCCTCCAGGGTGCCGGGGCCCAGCGCCAGGGTGGCCGGGTCGACGTCGGCGATCACCGGCCGGCCGCCGGCGTGCAGCACGGCGCCGGCGGTGGCGTAGAAGGTGACGGCGGGGACGACCACGTCGCGGCCGCGGACGTCCAGGCCGCGCAGGACGATCTCCAGCGCGGCGGTGCCGCTGGCGACGGCGATCGCGTGCTCCGCGCCGTGCTCGGCGGCGAAGGCCTGCTCGAACCGCTCGGTCCAGGGGCCGAGGGTGAGCGCGCCGGTGGCGAGCATCTCGCTCACCGCCTCCGCGACGGTCGCGCGGTCGTTGTCGTCGAACACGATGCGGGCGGCGGGAACGCCCATGGGCCACCTCCGGCTGCGGGACGTGCTGCGGACGGGCCGCGGCTGCTCGGGCCGCCGGGATCCCCGGGAACACATCCGGACGGACCGGGACGAATCGCCCGGTCCAGGCACATCACGCTACTTCGCCCGCCGGTCCCCGGCCCGTCCGCACCCCCACCCGGGTGACACGACGGTGATCGCTACGACGGCGGTGCCGCGGGAACCCGTCGCCACCGCCGCACCAGGGTCGCCCCTCGGCCGCAGGTCGGAGCCCGGCACCCGGTCTCCGCCTCGGGGAGTAGACCGTCCGGGCCCGGGCTGCTGCGTCCGCATTACCCCGGAATGCCTGCACAGAGCCGACGCCGAGGAGACCCCCGCCGACGCAGGATGTTCATGCTCCGGGCGTCCCGGCCCCGCGGCCGCAGGCACCGCCCGGCATCCATTCCTGCCCGCCATCCGAAGGAGTCCGCTCTCCCGTGGCCACTTTCCTCTACCGCCTGGGCCGATGGTCCTTCCACAGGCGCCGGCTGGTGACCCTGCTCTGGGTCGCCGTGCTGGTCGCCGTCGGGGCGCTGGCCGCCAAGGCGCCGGCCGCCCCCGACGACGGTTTCGCCATGCCCGGCACCGAGGCGCAGAAGGCCTTCGACCTCATGGACGAGCGCTTCCCCGGCGCCATGTCCGACGGTGCCTCGGCCCGGCTGGTCTTCGTCGCCCCGTCCGGCCAGAAGATCACCGCCGCCGCCAACCAGCAGACGGTCGACAAGGCGGTCACCGAGCTCGCCCACAGCGACCAGGTCATCAGCGCCGTCGGCCCGTTCCAGGCCGGCGCGGTCTCCCAGGACGGCACCACCGCCTACGCGACGGTCAGCTACAGCGCCAAGCCGGGCAAGGTCAGCGAGAGCGCCACCGAGGCCCTGAAGGACGCCGCCCAGCACGCCCGCGACGCGGGCCTGACCGTGGACATCGGTGGCACCGCGCTGATGGAGATGGGCGAGGCGGGCGGCTCCGCCGAGGCGATCGGCATGGCGATATCCGCCGTCGTGCTGGTGATCACCTTCGGCTCGCTGCTGGCCGCCGGGCTCCCGCTGCTCACCGCCCTGATCGGCGTCGGCCTCGGCATCGGCCTGATCACCGCGCTCGGCAGCACCCTCGGCCTGTCCACCACCACCAGCACGCTGGCGATGATGCTCGGCCTGGCCGTCGGCATCGACTACGCGCTGTTCATCGTCTCCCGCTACCGCGCCGAGCTCCTCGACGGCCACGAGCCGAAGGAGGCCGCCGGGCGGGCCGTCGGCACCGCCGGCTCGGCCGTGGTGTTCGCCGGCCTCACCGTGATCATCGCGCTGGCCGGCCTCTCCGTGGTGGGCATCCCGATCCTCGCCAAGATGGGCATGGCCGCGGCCGGCACCGTGGTGATCGCCGTGCTGGTCGCGCTCAGCCTGGTCCCGGCGCTGCTGGGCTTCCTCGGCCGCAAGGCGCTGCCCCGCAAGGTCCGCAAGGGCCGGCGCGCCGCGACGGGCTCCGACGACGCCCGCCCCAACGGCGGCACCCGCTGGGCGCGCTTCGTGCTGCGCCGCCCGGTCGCCGTGCTGATCCTCGGCGTGGTCGGCCTCGGTGTCCTCGCCCTGCCGGCCCTGGACCTGCGGCTCGGCCTGCCCGGTGACGAGGCCCAGCCCACCTCCACCACCCAGCGCCGCGCCTACGACCACCTCTCCGAGGGCTTCGGTCCCGGCTTCAACGGCCCGCTGACCGTGCTGGTGGACGCCAAGGGCACGCCCGACCCCAAGGCCGCCGCCGACCAGGTCGCCGCGACCGTCAAGGCCCTGCCGGGCGTCGTCGCCGTCGCCCCCGCGGCCTTCAACCAGGCCGGCGACACCGCGATGGTCAACGCCATCCCGGCGACCGGCCCGAGCGAGGCCGCGACCACCGACCTGGTCCACGCCATCCGCGACAAGGCCCCCGACCTGAAGTCCGCCACCGGTGCGACCGTGCTGGTCAGCGGCCCGACGGCGATGAACATCGACGTCTCGCAGAAGCTCAACGACGCCCTGCTGCCCTACCTCGCGGTCGTCGTCGGCCTCGCGGTGGTGCTGCTCCTGGTGGTCTTCCGCTCGATCCTCGTCCCGCTCAAGGCCGCCCTCGGCTTCCTGCTCTCGGTGGTCGCCGCGCTCGGCGCCGTCGTCGCGGTCTTCCAGTGGGGCTGGCTCGCGAGCCTGATCGGCATCGAGCAGACCGGCCCGGTGATGAGCATGATGCCGATCTTCATGATCGGCGTGGTGTTCGGCCTGGCCATGGACTACGAGGTGTTCCTGGTCACCCGCATCCGGGAGGCCTTCGTGCACGGCGAGGAGCCCGGCGAGGCCGTGGTCACCGGCTTCCGCTACAACGCCCGGGTGGTCACCGCCGCCGCGCTCATCATGATCAGCGTCTTCGCCGGCTTCATCGGGATGAACGAGCCGATGGTCAAGATGATGGGCTTCGGCCTGGCCGCCGCCGTCGCCTTCGACGCCTTCGTGGTCCGGATGGCGATCGTCCCGGCCGTCCTCGCCCTGCTCGGCCGCCGCGCCTGGTGGCTGCCGGCCAAGCTGGAGCGGATCCTGCCCGACGTCGACGTCGAGGGCGCCCGCCTCCAGACCGCGGCGCCGGCCCAGGCCCCGGCCGACGGCCCCGAGGCCGACCCGGCCCGCCAGTCCGTGGGCGTCTGACCCCCCGCCCCGCCGCGGCTCCCACCCCCACCGGGAGCCGCGGCGGGGCCGTCCGCGACCGGTCGGCCCGCCGACCGGTCAAAATGGTATGAACCGCTACCGAACGACGACCCCGCCCACCCGCGCGTACTGCATCTGCAGTACGTCCCCACCGTGACCCGTCCCCCCACCCCCTCGCCGGATCGTCCGGGCCCGGCCGAGGAGCCCCCAGGGCAGCCCGGACGGGGAGAAGCGAGCATGATCGACACCTGGCTGCGCCGCACCCGCCGCCGTCACCCCCATGTGCTCGACGCACTGCTCGTGCTCGCCACGTTCATCGTCACCGCCGGGACGACCACCGTCGACCGGCTCGGCAACCACATCGAGCCGAACCCGGCCGCGCTGGTCCTGGCTGTCGTCGCCAGCCTCGCGATGCTCGGCCACCGCCGCCACCCCTGCGTGGTCTACGTGGTCGCCCTCGCCTGCAGCCTGGCCCTCTGCTTCGTCGCGACCCAGCTCAACGCCGGCCTGGTCGCCCCGGTGATCGCCTCCCTCTACTTCCTCGCGGTGCGCACCGACCGCACCACCGCGCGCGCCGCCACCGCCGTCGCCGCCGTCCTGGTCACCCTCGCCACGATCATCAACGAGCCGGACGCCTCCATCAGCGTCAAGATCGGCGTCGTCGCCTGGATCCTGCTGCCCGGGGCCTTCGGCGACTCCGTCCGCAACCGCCGCGCCCACCTCGCGGCCATCGAGGAGCGCGCCGAACGGGCCGAGCGCACCCGCGAGGAGGAGGCCCGCCGCCGGGTCGCCGACGAACGCATCCGGATCGCCCGCGACCTGCACGACGTGGTCGCCCACCACATCGCCCTCGCCAACGCCCAGGCCGGCATCGCCGTCCACCTCCTCGACCGCCACCCCGCCCAGGCCCGCGAGATGCTCAGCCACCTCACCGACGCCACCGGCTCCGCGCTGCGCGAGCTCAAGGCCACCGTCGGCCTGCTGCGCCGGGCCGACGACCCGCTGGCCCCACTCGAACCGGCCCCCGGCCTGGAGCGGCTGCCCGACCTCATCGGTGCCTTCGAACGCGCCGGCCTGCCGGTGCGCCTCACGGTCGAGGGCGAGCCGCAGCCGCTCTCCCCGGGCGTCGACCTCACCGCCTACCGGATCCTCCAGGAGTCCCTGACCAACGTCGCCAAGCACGCCGCCGGCACCGCCGCGGACGTCACCCTGGCGTTCTCCGGCAGCCGCGTCCTGCTGACCGTCGCCAACGACCGCCCGGCGCCCGCCGCGGCCCCCGCCGTCGCCGCCGCGGGCGGAGGCTTCGGCCTGATCGGCATGCGCGAGCGCGCCTCCGCCGTCGGCGGGCGCCTCACCGCCGACCGCCGGCCCGGCGGCGGTTTCCTGGTCTCCGCCGAACTGCCCCTGCGCACCGCCGCCCGAGAGGAACACCCGTGACCATCCGAGTACTGCTCGCCGACGACCAGGCGCTGCTGCGCGGGGCCTTCCGCGTCCTGATCGACGCCGAGGACGACATGGAGGTGGTCGGCGAGGCCGCCGACGGCCGTGAGGCCGTCGACCTGGCGAAGGCCACCCGCCCCGACGTGGTGCTCATGGACATCCGGATGCCCGGCGTGGACGGCCTCTCCGCCACCTCCGCCATCTGCGGCGACCCCGACCTCACCGGGACCAGGGTGCTGATCCTCACCACCTTCGAGATCGACGAGTACGTCGCCCAGGCGCTGCGTGCCGGCGCCGGCGGCTTCCTCGGCAAGGACGCCGAACCGACCGAGCTGCTCGCCGCCCTGCGCCGCGTCGCCGCGGGCGATCCGCTGCTGTCGCCCGCCGCCACCCGCGCCGTCATCGACCAGCTCCTCGCCCGGCCCGAACCCGACCAGGGCCCCGCCGCCGCCCCCGAGCGCCTCGCCGCCCTGACCGCCCGCGAACGCGAGGTGATGGCCATGGCCGCCACCGGCCTCAGCAACGAGGAGATCGCCGCCCGGATGTTCGTCAGCCCCTTCACCATCCGCACCCACATCCACCGCGCCATGGCCAAGCTCGACGCCCGCGACCGCGCCCAGCTGGTGGCCCTCGCCTACCAGACCGGCCTGGTCCCGGCCCCCCGCCCGACCAAGTAGCGCTCCCGGTTCCGTCCCCGCACCCTCGTTGTTGCGAGGTGGCACGGCCTCCGGCCGGGCCGGAACATGGCGGTCGGCGGCGTCCGGCCGGGCGCCGCCCACCGGCACAAGGGGGGTCATCATGGGAAGCCGCGTTCGCGCGTGGTGGCGGTCAGGGGTCCTGGCGGCCGTCCTGGGAACCGTACTGACGGCGTTCGCCGCCGTCCCGGGGGCGGGGGCGGGGGCGGCCACCGCGCAACCGGCGCCGCCGCCGTTCCAGATGCCGTTCCCGTGCGGGACGACCTGGGAGGTGGACACCTACGGCCCGGACCACAGCCCGGCGCTGGACATCGTGGTGGAGCACAACACCGGCTCCGACGGCCTGCCGGTGCTGGCCTCCGCCGCGGGCACGGTGTCCGCCACCTACTGGGACAACGGCTCGGGCAACACCATCCAGATCAGCCACGGCAACGGCTGGTTCACCGCGTACTACCACCTGATGGACGACCCGGCCGCCTTCGTGAAGAAGGGCGACCCGGTGCTGCCGTCGACGCGGATCGGCCGGATCGGCAACACCGGCACCGAGTGGGCGCACCTGCACTACGAGCAGCGGTACGCGGCCACCGGCGACTTCACCCACGAGAAGGACCGGGTGCCCGTGCACTTCGACGGCGTCGAGTACAGCGGCCTGAACCGGTACTGGCCGAAGGTCACCAGCCGCAACTGCACCGGCGGCCAGGCCCAGCCCTGGCAGGACTGCCCGTCCGGCAGCGTCTGCTTCTACTCGGGCCTCAACGGCACCGGCACGGTCTGCCGCTCGGCCGGCGACGAGTCCGCAAGCACCTGCGGGTTGCGCCGCTCGTACTTCAACAACGGCACGGAGCAGCCGGGCTACGACCACGTCCAGGTGACGTTCCGCGAGGGCGGCGGCCAGTGCCTGCACTTCGGCCCGGTGGAAGGACGGGGCAACCTCCCGGCCGGCGGGCGGACGATCGACGCCTTCCGCTGGCGCGGCGAGTGCTGAACGGACCGGGCGCCAGAATTATTCCTGGCCCGGAGGGTTTCTGACCGATCGTTATATGAACGATTGATTCCGCTCGTTACCCTTTCCCCGACCGCACACGGGGGAAGGGAAGCGGTATGTACAGCATCATCGTGGTACCCGGGCCCGGAATGGAGCCGGCCGACCGGCTCCACCTGGCCCCGGGGCAGAACCTCCGGTTCGGCCGGGCCACCACGGGGGACGGCGCGCCCGGCCTGGGCATCCCGCACAGCGGGGTCTCCCGCACCGCGGGCGAGATCGGGGCCACCGGCACGTACTGGACGCTCAGCAACCTCAGCCGCACCTCCACCTACGTGGTGGAGAACCCGGAGGGCGCGGGCGAGCACATCAAGGTCGCACCGGGCCGGCTGGCCGCGCCCGTCCCGTTCGAGTTCGCCCGGATCGTCCTGCCCGCCGGGTCCGAACTGCTCAGCCTCGACGTCTGGGCGCCGCGCCACGACTACGCCGACCGGGACGCGCCGGGCGGGCCGGACCCGCTCGGCGGACCGGGCGGCGAGCCCACCCTGCTGGCGTTCCCGCTCGACCGCTCCAAGCGCTACTTCCTGGTGCTCGCCGCGCTCTGCGAGTCCCGGCTGCGCGGAGAGCCGCACGCCCTGCCGCCCACCGTCGACCAGGTCGTCGAACGGCTGCGCCCGCTCTGGCCGTGCGCCAACCGTGCCGCCGTCCAGTGGAACATCGACTACCTGGCCGTCAAACTGCGCCTCAAGCCCGCCCCGGACACCGCGGCGTCCGGCCCGCGCCTGGTCGGCAAGAAGGACGCGCTGGCCTCCCTCGCCCTGCGCTTCGACCTGGTCCGCGAGGACGACCTCGCCCTGCTCGCCCCCGGGACCGCGCGGTGACCCTGCCGCCCGGCGCCTCCGGTGCGCTGCCCGTTCCCGAGGGCTACCGGATCGGCGCCTGGAGGGTCGACCGCCTGCTCGGCAACGGCGCCTTCGGCAGCGTCTACGCGGCCCGCCGCGCCCTGCCGAGGCTCGGCCTGCCGTCGCGCGCCGCGCTCAAGTTCCTGCCCACCGGCACCCGGACCCCGCGCCAGTTGCGCCACCTGCGCGAACTGGCCGACCGGGAGACCGAGGTGCTCAGCCGGGTCCGCGCACCACGGCTGATCCGGCTCTACGAGATCCTCGCCGTCGACGCGCCCGACCTGCCCGAACTCGACGGCGCCACCGTCCTGGTGCTGGAGGAGGCGGACTGCTCGCTGGACGCCCTGCTGGCCGAGGACCGCACACCCCGGGCCGGCCCCGCCCTGCTGGCCCAGATCTGCGAAGGACTCGCCCAACTGCACCGCGCGGGCTGGGTGCACGGCGACCTGAAACCCGGCAACGTGCTGCTGATGCCGGACGGCACCGCCCGGCTCGCCGACTTCAACCTGGCGGCCGAACTCGACGGCACCCACGCCTACGCCCCGCCGTTCGCCACCCCCGACTACACCCCGCCGGACCTGCTGTGGGCCGAGATCGGCGAACGCGGCCGGCAGATCCGCCCGACCGCCGACATCTGGGCCTTCGGCATCCTCGCCCACCTCGTCCTCACCGGCGCCCTGCCGCTGCCCGGCGCGACGCCCGCCGCCCGCCGGGACGCCGCGGTGCGCTACGCCCGGGGCGAGGAGGAGCTGCGGATCTCGCCCCGGCTGCCGCTGCTGTGGCGGGACATCGTCCACGACTGCCTGGCCCGCCGCCCCGAGGACCGGGCCTTGCACAGCACCGCCTCGCTGCTGGCGCGGGTGCGGACCGCCGCCGCCGGCCGGCGCCCGCGCCGCCCGTTGCTGCCGGTGCTGCGCCGCCACCGCCGCCCGCTGATCGCCGCCGCGGCGACCGGCCTGCTGGCCGGTGTGCTCGGCCTCGGCGTCGGTGGCGACCCCACCGCCTACGGGCGCTGCGAGCACGGCCAGGTGTGCTTCTTCAGCGAGACGGACGGCCACGGCGAGGTCTGCGCCTGGGTGGACGGCTACGCGGACTGGACCGTGGGCGGCCTCGCCTGCGAGTGGTCCGCCGGACGGCCGCCGCGGTCCGTCTACAACAACGGCCAGACCTACGAGGAGGGCGCCGGTCTGGTGGACGTCCTCTACTACACCGACCCCGGCCGGCAGTGGCTCCTGGGCTGTGTTCAGGTCGGCGAGCGGCGCAACCTCGCCGAGGGCGAACGGCCGCGCTCGCACACCTGGGTACCGGACTGCACGGCCACCCCCGGCCCGGCCCTCGGATCTACGAGGTACCGCGCGGGGGCCTCCTGACCCACCATCGGGGCACGGAAGCACGACCGAAGCCGCCAGGAAGGGAACGAGCATGGGAACGAAGCCGAACCTGCTGACCCGCACCCTCGTCAGCGTCACCGCCCTCGCCGGAATCGCGGTGGGGAGTCTGGCGGGTGCGACCGTCGTCGCCGCGGCCCCCGCCCAGGGCCCGGGCGCGTCGGTGAGCGCCGGCACCACGCTCAACGCGGTGGTCAACCTCGGCCTCAGCACCACGCAGGCCAAGTACGTCCAGTGTTACCTCAAGGCGTCCTGGGGCTACTCGGGCGGCATCGACGGCCAGTTGGGCACCGACAGTTGGAAGGCGATGCAGCGGCGGCTCGCCGCGGACTACGGCTACAACGGCTCGATCGACGGGATCGTCGGCTCCGGCACGGTGTCGGCCCTCCAGCGGCGGCTCGCGGACGGCTGGGGCTACAGCGGCGCGATCGACGGGGTGGCGGGACCGGGCACCCAGGCCGCGTTCAAGTCATACGCCAACAACCTGGCCTCCACCTGCTGAACCGGGTGATCGCCCCGGCCCGTCCTCGCCCCGCCCCGGGTCTGACCGTCAACCACCCCTGAACAACTGACAGAGTGTCAACTGACGTGCCCGGGCCCGCGCCGTTCGCCGAACGGCGCGGGCCCGGGCAGGTGTGCGTGGGGGCGCGGAAGCCTCACGAGGGGCGCCCGGAAACAGTGGTGCATCAACGCCCCGGAGCTCCGTGAGGTTCCCCGTGGCGTGTGAATGTCAAGGCGGAAGGAGGGGCACCGCTAAAGGAAACAGGATGTTAACCAGATCGGCACATCTTGCGCGCTGGACGAGCTTTTGCCGACCCGATACCCGTGTTTTACTTCGTCTTGACGCGTCATCAGGTCATCGGGGGGACACCGAGGGTCACCGGCGCGGCCTTGCGGTGGTGCCACGCGCCCACCGTCGCCGCACCCACCCGCCCAGCGGTCCAGCGACACCTGGTTCCGACGTGCCTGCCCGTCCACCGCCCCTCCCGGCCGGCGCCGCGAGGGTCACCGAAGGAGGCATCCACCCTCATGGAACCGCTCATCGACCGAGCCCGGGCGTTCCCGCAGCGCGCGGGCGACACCGGCCGGGAACTCACCGGACTCGCCGCCGGACAGGCCCCGCAGGCCCTGTTCATCACCTGCTCCGACTCCCGGGTGGTGCCCGCGCTGATCACCGGCGCCGACCCCGGCGACCTCTTCGAACTGCGCACCGCCGGCAACATCGTGCCCGCCTACCGGGCCGACGGCGCCTCGGGCGAGACCGCCACCATCGAGTACGCCGTCGAGGTGCTCGGGGTCCGCGACCTGGTGGTCTGCGGGCACTCGCACTGCGGCGCCGTCGGGGCCGTCGTCCGCGACGAGGACCTCAGCGTGGTCCCCGCCGTCCGCGACTGGCTGCGCCACGCGGACCGGGCAGCGCTCCGCGCGGACGAGACCGACGTCTTCGACCCGACGGTGGCCGGCCCGGTGCAGCGCCACGTCCTCACCCAGCTCGACCGGCTGCGCGGCTACCCGGCCGTCGCCCGCCGACTGAGCGAGGGCCGGATCCGGCTGCACGGCTGGTTCTACGAGATCCACACCGGGCTGGTCCTCTCCCACCGGGCCGACGCCGGCCTCTTCCTCCCGCTGTGACCCGGGGGCACCGTCCTCGGCCGAACCGCCCCCGGGGCGTTCACCGCACCACCGAACTCCGTACCACCGCACTCCGCGCCACCGCACTCCGCACCGTCGTCCACCGCACCGACCACACTCTCCCGAGGACCCGATGACTCGTCGTCCCGCCCTTCGGCTGAGCACTCTGCGCTCCGACCTTCCCGCCTCCCTCGTCGTCTTCCTGGTCGCCCTCCCGCTCTGCGTGGGCGTCGCCGTCGCCTCCGGCGTCCCGGCCGAACTCGGCCTGGTCACCGGAATCGTCGGCGGCCTGGTGACCGGCCTGATGCCCGGCAGCAGCCTCCAGGTGTCCGGCCCCGCCGCCGGCCTGACCGTGCTGGTCTTCGCCGCCGTCCAGGAACACGGCCTCGCCGCGCTCGGCGTCATCACCGCCGTCGCCGGCCTGATCCAACTCGCCATGGGCGCCGCCCGCCTCGGCCGGCTGTTCCGGGCGATCTCCGTCTCGGTCGTCCAGGGCATGCTCGCCGGGATCGGCCTGGTGCTGATCGCCGGTCAACTCTACTCGCTCGCCGACGCCAAGGGACCGTCCGACGGCCCCGCCAAGATCGCCGGCATCCCGGGCCTGATCGGCGACGTCGCCGGGAACCCGGACGCGCTCGCCGCCGCCGCCATCGGCGCCGGGACGGTCGCCGTCCTGCTGCTCTGGCCGCGGCTGCCCGCCCGGATCAAGGTGGTCCCCGCGCCGCTCGCCGCCGTCGCCGCCGCGACGGCCGTCACCGCCCTGTTCGACCTGCCCGTCGCCAGGGTCGAGGTGGCCGGACTCGCCGGGGTCATCGACCTGCCCGGCGCCTCCGACCTCGCCGCACTCGGCAGCGTCGGCGTCCTCGGCACGGCCGTCGCCTTCGCGCTGATCGCCTCCGCCGAGAGCCTGTTCAGCGCCGCCGCCGTCGACCGCCTGCACGACGGCCCGCGCACCGACTACGACCGGGAACTGCTCGCCCAGGGCGTCGGCAACACCGTCTGCGGCGTGCTCGGCGCCCTGCCGATGACCGCCGTCATCGTCCGCAGCGCCGCCAACGTCCAGGCCGGCGCACGCACCAAGGCCTCCCGGGTCCTGCACGGCCTGTGGCTGCTGCTCTTCGCGGCGCTGCTCCCCTCGGCCCTCTCGGCCATCCCGCTCGCCGCCCTGGCCGGCGTCCTGGTCCACGCGGGGGCCAAGCTGGTCCCGCTCCGCACCCTGCGGCCGCTCTGGCGGGCCGACCGTGGCGAGGCGTCGATCCTGGCCGTCACGGCGATCGCCATCGTGGTGACCAACCTCCTCGAAGGGGTGCTGCTCGGCCTGCTGCTCGCGGTGCTCAAGAGCGCCTGGGACACCTCCCACCTCCAGGTCGCGGTCACCGAACTCCCCGACGGCGCCGTCCGGGTGACGCTCCACGGCAACGCCACCTTCCTGCGGCTGCCGCGTCTCCTGGAGACCCTGGAATCCCTGGAGGGCCTGCCCGCCGACCGCCCCGTGAGCCTCGAACTCACCGGCGTGCGCCACCTCGACCACGCCTGCCGCAGCGCACTCGAACTCTGGCAGGAACGTCACAACCGCAGCGGCTCCGCCGAACTCCTCGGCCTGCCCGCAGCCGCCGCCTGACCCCGCCGGGCCGTGGCCGCCGCCGAACCGCGCCGGCCACGGCCCCCGTCTGCGACTTTCGCACCGGGTCCCCGACCATGGAGGCCATGACGCCTCCCCTCACGGACCGCCTGGCCCACGTGCGTTGGATCGCCGGCGGCACGGCGGCAGGCAAGAGCACCCTGACCCGACTGCTCGCCGAGCGCCACGACGCCACCGTCCTCGACGGCGACCGCGCCGAGCACCGCTGGCTCGCCCGCTGCGACCCCGCCCGCCACCCGAGGCTCGCCGCCCTGCGCGACCAGCCGCCCGGAGCCCCGTGGCACGACCGCACCGCCGAGCAGGTGTTCCGGGCGATGCCCGGCCTGCACGGCGAGATGACCGGGTTCCTGGTCGACGACCTGCTCGCCCTCCCCGCCGACCGCCCCGTCCTGGTCGACTACTTCGGCATCCTCCCGCGCGACCTCGCCCCCCTGCTCCGCCACCCCTCGCAGGCCGTCTTCCTCCTGCCCACCCCCACCTTCCGCCAGTCCGCCCTCACCACCAGGTACGCCGACCCCGCCCACGCCCACGCCACCTGGGGCGCCGAGGACTTGGCCACCGCCCTGGCCAAGCGCCTGACCCGCGACGCCCTGTGGGACCAGGAGGTCCGCCACCAGTCCCCCCTCCACGCCGCCACCCTCCTCACCATCGACGGGACCACCCCTACCACCACCCTGGCGGACCGACTCGCCGCGCAGTTCGGCCTGCCACTGCCGTAGCCGGCACGGCACAGTTGGCTGCTGCCGGGTGGCGGGGCCGTTGCCCCCGCTGCCCTGGCCTACCAGGTCGCCGCGCGGTTCGGCCTTCCGCAGCCGTAGTCGGTGCGGCCTGCTGACCGCAGCGGAGCGGATGCCGCCGCTTTGCCGGATCGGGCCGCCGTGCAGTTTGGCCTATGTCGTTGTAGCCGACGGGGCCCGCTGGCCGGGGCGGGTTGCCGAGGTAGGCGCCCGGCGTCGGCTTGGCGGATCGGGTCGCCGCACGGTCGGGTCTGCTGCTGTCGCAGTCGGCGTGGCACTGCTTACTGCAGGGGAGTGCAGGGCGCCGGACTATCGGAGTCGCCGCCCGCCGCCGTTGTGCGGATCGGATCGCCGTGCGGCCAGCTCTGCTGCTGCCGTGCCCGGCTGACCGGCGCGGCGGCCATCGCCTTGGCGGATCGGGCTGCCGTGCGGTTCGGCCTACTGCTGTTGTAGCCGACGTGGTAGCTGCCTACCACCGCCCTGGCGGATGGGGTTGCCGGGCGGTTGGGGCCGGTGCCGTCGCATGCGGCGCGGCCCGCTGACCGCGGTGGGCGGAAGGGCTGTCGGGCCGACGGGCTCACGCGCGCTGCCGGTTTGGGCGGACTGGGGTGCCGCGCCTCCCCGGCTGCTGCCGTTTGCCGTCGGTGCGAGCAGCCGACCGCCGTGGAGCGGAGGGCACCGGCCGGCGGGGCCGCCGTCCTGGCGGACCGACTCGCCGCGCGGTTCGGCCTGCCGCTGGCGTGGCGAGCACGGCACGATGAACGCGGTGGGACGGTGACGAGCCCCGGAGGGACATCGTGGAGCGGACGGCGGGGGAGTGCTGGGTTGCCGGGGTCGATGCCGGCGGGTCGGGGATCCGGGTCGCGCTGGCGCCCGACCGGTGGCCGGACGGGCTGACGGAGGCGCGGACGGCCGAGGTGGCGGTGCCCGCCCGGGTAGCGGCGGCGAGCGGCGGCCACGACGCGCGGGTGCTGCTCGACGGGCTGCTCCCCGCCCTCCGCCGGCTGGCCGCCGGGCTGCCGGAGGGTGCGCGGATCGGGGCCGTCGCCGTCGGCGCCGCCGGGATGGCGCTGCTCGGCCGCGACCTCGCCGCCCGCCTGCCCGGTCCGCTGGCCGAGGCCACCGGCGCCCGGCATCTGGTGCTCGCCGGGGACGCGGTCACCGCCCATGCGGGCGCGCTGGGCACCGGCGCCGGGGTGACGGTGGCCGGCGGGACGGGGCTGGTCGCCCTGGGGTACCGGCCCGGCGCGGGCTGGTGGCGCGCGGACGGCTGGGGCCAGCTGCTCGGCGACTGCGGCAGCGGCGCCTGGCTCGGCCGCGCCGGTCTGGAGGCGGCCCTGCGGGCGTACGACGGCCGGCCCGGCGGTTCGCCCGTTCTCCTCGCCGCCGCCGAACGCCGCTACGGCCCGGCGACCGGCCTCCCGTCGGCCCTCCAGCCACGCCCCGACCGGGCCGCCCTGCTCGCCGCCTTCGCCCCGGGTGTCGCCGCAGCGGCGGAGCAGGGCTGTCCGGTCGCCGCCGGCCTGCTCCGCCGCGCGGGCGAGGAGATCGCCGCCACCGCGACCGCCGCCGCCACCTCGGCCGGACTCCCCGCCCCCGACCTCGCCCTGACCGGCGGCCTCTTCCGCCTCACCGCCCTGCGCCGTGCCACCCTCGACGCCCTGGCCACCCGCCTCCCCGCCGCCCACCCCCGCACCCCCGACGGCCCGCCCCTCCTCGGCGCCCTCCGCCTCGCCGCCACCGCCCCCGACCTCCCCTGGCCCCTCCAGCCACCCCTCCTCACCGTCCTCACCACCTGAGGCACCTGAGGCACCTGAGGCACCTGAGGCACCGGGCACCGGGTACCGCACCCGGGTACCCCGGCCGAAAACGGCTTGAGCGGCTGCCGCAGCCTGCCTAGCGTGGTGGTATGAAGAAGATCCCGACCCCCGACTGGCTGGCGGCCAATCGCGCCAACTGGGACGGGCGCGTTCCGGTACATGTGGCCAGCGACTTCTACGACGTGGCCGGCTTCGTCGAGGGCAAGGAGTCCCTGCGGAGCTTCGAGCTCGCCGAGGTGGGCGAGGTGCGGGGGAAGTCGCTGCTCCACCTCCAATGCCACTTCGGGCAGGACACCCTGTCCTGGGCCCGGCGCGGGGCCACCGTCACCGGGCTGGACTTCTCCCGTCCGGCGGTGGAGGCCGCCACAGACCTGGCCGAGCGGATCGGCATGGACTCCGCCCGCTTCGTCGTCTCCGACGTCTACGACGCCGTCGCCGCGCTTGACGGGCGCAGCTTCGACATCGTGTACACCGGCCTGGGCGCGCTGTGCTGGCTGCCGGACATCGACCGCTGGGCGCGGACGGTGGAGACCCTCCTCGCCCCCGGCGGCTTCCTCTACCTCGCGGAGTTCCACCCCTTCGGCGACACCCTGGCCGAGGACGGCCGGACGGTGGAGTACGACTACTTCCAGGCCGAGGGGACGGTCTGGAACGAGGCCGGCACCTACACCGACGGCGAGATGGCGGCCACGACGCCCGCCCGGACCGTCGAGTGGCAGCACGGGATCGGCGAGGTCGTCAGCGCCCTGGTGGCCGCGGGACTGCGGATCGAGTTCCTCCACGAACACGACTTCACCGTGTTCGCCCGCTTCCCGGTGCTGGAGCAGGACCGGGGCTACCGCTTCCCGGCGGGGCAGCCGCGCGTCCCGCTGATGTACTCCCTGCGCGCGGGCAAGCCCGCCTGACGGCAGCCGGACGCGCGGCGGCCGGTGGGCCCTACGGCTTGCGGGCCACCGCGCCGTACATGCTGACGCGGTCGGCCCCGGCGGGCAGCGCGCCGTCGGGGCGCCACAGCGGGACGGTGACGACCCCGGGGTCCAGGACCTCCAGGCCGTCGAGGAAGTCCCGCACCTGCTCCCGGCTGCGGCCGACCAGGGGAGCGGTGGCCTTGCTGTAGACCCCCGTCACCCGGTCGCGGACCTCGGCGGGGAGGAAGTCCGCGGTGCCGTGCGACAGGATCAGGTGGCTGCCGGGGGCGAGGGTGTCCAGCAGCGTGCGCACCACCTCGTAGGGGTCCTCCTCCTCCCGCACGAAGTGCAGGACGGCGGCGAGGACGAGCGCCATCGGGCGGTCGAAGTCGAGCAGCTCCTGGGCCCTCGCGTCGGCGAGCAGTTCGGCGGGTCGGCGCAGGTCGGCCTGGATGACGGTGGTCCGGCCGACGGCGCTGCCGCCCATCAGGGCGCGGGCGTGGGCAAGCACGATCGGGTCGTTGTCGACGTAGAGGACCCGGGCGCCGGGATCGACCGACTGGGCGATCTCATGGGTGTTGCCGGCCGTCGGGATGCCGGTTCCGATGTCGAGGAACTGGTCGATGCCGAGGCCGGCCACACACCGCACCGCGCGGGTGAGGAAGCCCCTGTTGGCGCGCGCGGTGGAGCGGAACTCCGGGTTGGCCGCCAGCGCCCGCTCGGCGGCCTCGCGGTCGGCCGGAAAGTTGTCCTTCCCACCCAGGTAGTAGTCGTACATCCGGGCGGGGTGCGGGATCTCCGGACGGAGGTCGGCCGGGACGCCCGGCTCGCCCTGTTCCCACATGCTCTCGTAACTGACCACTGCCGCCGCGCCTCCGCCAAACCAGGTGATCCAATGGTGATCTGATGATCCGTCGGCGGACAGCGTAGATGTTCGAGCGCGTCCGCGGGCGCGGTTGCCCGGATCGCCCTCGGTTGTGCGCGATGCCCCCGGTTGTGCGCCGCGCGCCCCGGCAGGCGCTCCCCGCCGTCCCGGCGCAGGATGGGAGGGTCCGGGGCCGCTGCCCGCCGAGGCCGCCGCCCAGCCGAGGAGCCGCCGCCGTGGGGCGGCTACGGGAGGTCGCCATGGCCGTCGCCGAGATCGTTCCGGCCGACATCAGGGAGTGGCGGGGTCAGGCCGTCGTGGACCAGAAGGGGCACCGGATCGGGAAGCTGGAGTCCGTCTACGTCGAGACCGCCAGCGACGAGCCGTACTTCGCGACGGTCACGATCGGGCCGGCCGTCGCGGTCGGGCTGAACGTCAACAGCAAACTGGTCTTCGTCCCCCTCGACGGGGCCGTTCTGGGGCCGGGCTACCTCAAGGTGGCGTTCGCGAGGGCGCTGGTCAAGTCGGCGCCGTCGATCGGCGTCGACGACGTGCTGCCCGCCGAGGCCGAACCGGAGGTGTTCGCGCACTACGGCCTCGACTACGCCACCGGCGCCGGCGGCGAGCGCAGGCTCGCCCGGCGCTGAGCGTCCACCCGCATCCCACCCGCATCCCACCACCGGCCCGCCCGTCGGCCACCGGGGCATTGATACCCCACGGGGTACACTGGACAGCCGGTAGTCGACAGCGTAAGGCGGTGCTGAGATGCAGGTGGACGAGGAGGCCGTGGGTGCGGTCCTGAACCGGCTCCGGCGTGCCCAGGGGCAGCTCGCGGGCGTGATCGCCATGATCGAGGCGGGCCGGGACTGCAAGGACGTGGTGACCCAGCTGGCCGCCGTCTCCCGGGCCCTCGACCGGGCCGGCTTCAAGATCGTGGCGAGCGGCATGCGCCAGTGCATGGCGGGGGCGGACGCCGACGCTCCGCCGATGACCGAGGCCGAGCTGGAGAAGCTCTTCCTGGCCCTGGCCTGAGCCCCGGCGCCCGGAGAACGTCCGCCGGCGGGGGCGCGCGCCACGAGGCACGCGCCCCCGCCGTTCGCGTGCCACACACCCTCCGGCCCCCGTCCGTGCCAGGCTGGCCACCCCATGACCGTCGCCATCGCCCTGCTCACCCAGGACCTCCGTCTGCACGACAACCCCGTGCTGCGCGCCGCCTGCGCCGCCGCCGACCAGGTCGTCCCGCTCTTCGTCCTGGACCCCGACATCGCCGCCACCGGCTTCACCGCCCCCAACCGCGCCGCCTTCCTCGCCGACTGCCTCACCGACCTGGACGCCTCGCTGCGCCCGCTCGGCGGCCGCCTCGTGCTGCGCGCCGGCCCCGCCGCCCCCGCCACCGCCCGGCTCGCGGCCGAGCTGGACGCCGCCTCCGTGCACCTCGCCGCCGGCGTGAGCGCCTTCGCCCAGCGCCGCGAACAGGCGCTGCGCGCGGTGCTCGGCGACCGGCTGCACGTCCACGACGGCTCGCTCACCGCCGTCGTCCCCGGCGCGGTGACCCCCGCGGGCAAGGACCACTACGCCGTCTTCACGCCGTACTTCCGCGCCTGGTCGCAGGCGCCCCGCCGGACGGTGCACCGCCCGCCGAAGGCCCTGCGCACGCCGGACGGCATCGCGAGCGAACCCGTCCCCACCGCGAAGCCGGAGTCGCCCGCGCTCCCGCCGGGCGGCGAGCGGGCCGGCCGGCGGCTCTGGCGGGGCTACGAGCTGGAGCGCTACGCCGAACTGCACGACGACCTCGCCGCCGACGGCACCTCCCGCCTCTCGCCCTACCTGCACTTCGGCTGCCTCTCCGCCGCCGAACTGGCCGCCGGTGCGCTCCGCCGCGGCGGCGACGGAGCCGAGGCGTTCGTCCGGCAACTGGTCTGGCGCGACTTCCACCACCAGGTGCTCGCCGCCCGCCCCGGGGCCGCGCACCACCCCTACCGCGACCGGGGCGACCACTGGCTGCCGGAGGACGACGAGGAGTGCACGGCCTGGCGCGCCGGGCACACCGGCTTCCCGCTGGTCGACGCGGGCATGCGCCAACTGGCCCACGAGGGCTGGATGCACAACCGAGCCCGGCTGGTCACCGCCTCCTTCCTCACCAAGACCCTCTACCGGGACTGGCGGATCGGCGCCCGCCACTTCCTGCGGCTGCTGGTGGACGGGGACGTCGCGAACAACCAGCTCAACTGGCAGTGGGTGGCGGGCACCGGCACCGACACCCGGCCGAACCGGGTGCTCAACCCGCTGGCGCAGGCCGACCGGCTGGACCCGGACGGCGCCTACGTGCGGCGCTGGGTCCCGGAGCTGGCGCACGTCCCCGGGCGGGCGGTGCACCGCCCCTGGCTGCTCGACGAGCGCCCGGCCGGCTACCCGGACCCGATCGTCGACCCGACCGCCCTCTCCGACCGCCTGCGCAGCGCCCGCGGCCTGGACTGATCCGCCGTCGGGCCCCGCCCGGTCCCGGCCCGACCCACGCCCGGCACCACAGTTCCCGAACCGCCCGACGCCGCGTCACACCTCGTTCACACCCCCGTCGCCGACCTTCGGATGAATGGGCCCGGCCCCGCAGTTGTACAGCCAACTGCCCAAGGGGCCGCCCCTCCCAGCCTCCGTCAGCAGCCGCGGACGGCCCCGGTCCGGTACCCCCCGACGGCCCGGCGCCCGCGCGGCGGACAGGACATCCGTGGCCACCGGCAGCACCCTGCGCATCACCTCGTCCAACGCCCCCTCCGAGGGCGACCGCCTCACCTTCCACTGGACCACCGACGCCCCCGACCCGAAGAACTGGGTCGGCGTCTACGACGGCGACCGCCGACCCGGCAACGGCAGTTCGCTGCTCTGGAAGTACACGCCCGCCGCCGCCGGCGACGTCCAGCTCGACACCACCGCGCTCACCGGCGGCCCGTACACCGCCTACCTGCTCGCCAAGGACGGCTACGGCGTCCTCGCCAGGACCGAGCCCTTCACCTTCCGCCCCAAGCCCGCCGTGGTCCGCCCGCACGCCGTCGTGGACGCCTTCACCGCCACCCCGGTGGCCCCCGGCGGGGCCGTGACCGTCAAGCTCGGCGGCCTCTGGTCCCGCCCCGAGGGGAACCCGCCCGGCAGCGCGGCCTTCCGCAAGGTCTCCGGCCCGGCCTGGCTCGCGGTCGCCGCCGACGGCACCGTGACCGGCACCGCGCCGGCCGGCAAGGCGACGCGCCACCCGGAGGTGCTGGTCGTCGGGGTCAAGGACAGCGCCGGGGCCGCCGACACCGTCACCGTGCTGCTCCCGGTCGCCGACCCGGCCGCCGCGCCGCGCCTGAAGGTGGCGAGCTGGAACCTCGCCGACGCGGGCGCCGCCTTCACCGACGCGCTGGAGAAGCAGTTGCGCGTCGTCCTGGCCCAGGGCCTGGACGTGCTGGCGCTCCAGGAGACGGCCGGCAGGGCCGCCCAGGCGCTGGCCGACGCGCTCGGCTGGCACGCCTACCAGAGCGCCGGCAGCGTCGGCATCCTCAGCCGCCACCCGCTGACCGCCGTCACCGCGCCGACCGCCGCCCTGCCCGCCGCCGGGGCGACCGTCCAACTGCCCGGGGGCCGCGCCGTACGCGTCTGGAGCGCGCACCTGGACGAGGCCGACTACGGCCCGTACGCCGCCCAGGACGGGCGCAGCGCCGCGTGGATCACCGCCGCCGAGACCGCCTCGACCCGTTTCCAGCAGGCCAAGGCGCTGGCCGCCGCTGTCCGGGCCGAGCCCGCCGGCGTCCCGGTGGTGCTGGCCGGCGCGCTGTCCTCGCCGTCCCACCTGGACTGGACGGCCGCCACCGCCGCCGCGCACAGCGGCG
Organism: Kitasatospora sp. NPDC008115; assembly: GCF_042957205.1. Lineage (NCBI taxonomy): Bacteria > Bacillati > Actinomycetota > Actinomycetes > Kitasatosporales > Streptomycetaceae > Kitasatospora > Kitasatospora sp. NPDC008115. Next base: position 314,727 of record NZ_JBIBHU010000005.1, read on the forward strand.
TCGGAGCGCTCGACTGGCCGGTCACCACGGTGCTCCAGGCCGCCGGGCTGACCGACACCTTCCGCGAGGAGAACCGCGACCCGGTCAAGGCGCCCGGCATCACCTGGTCGCCCGTCCGCAAGCAGCGCGCCGACGGAAGGGCCGAGCCGCAGGACCGGACCGACTACGTGCTCCACCGCGGCCGGCTGAAGCTGGTCGAGGCGCACACCCTGGTCGCCGACTGGCCCGCCACCGCCACCGGCGCCGACCCCGCCACCGGCACCGCCCCGGCCACCGCTACCCGCCAGGCCGCCCTCGCCGCCAACCAGTGGCCGTCCGACACCGCCGCCGCGGTCGCCACCTTCCAGCTCTGAAAGGCCAGTTCGCGATGTCCGACCTTTCCCGCCGTACGTTCGTCGGCGCCACCGCGGCCGCCGGCGCCGCCGCCCTGACCGGTCTGCCCGGCACCCCGGCGCAGGCCGCCCCCGCGCCGGGCCGGCTCACCGGCACCATCAAGGACGTCAGGCACGTCGTGGTGCTGATGCAGGAGAACCGCAGCTTCGACCACTACTTCGGTGCCCTGAACGGCGTGCGCGGCTTCGGCGACAAGCAGGCGCTGCGGTTCCCGGACGGCACCGACGTGTTCCGCCAGCCCGACCCGGGCCGCAGCGACGGCCAGGTGATGCTGCCATACCGGATGGACACCTCGAAGTACAACGCACAGAACGCCGGCGGCCTGCCGCACGACTGGGCGACCGGCCACCAGGCCATCAACAACGGCGCGATGAACAAGTGGATCGCCGCCAAGGGCGAGCGCGCCATGGGCTACTTCACCCGCGAGGACATCCCCTACCAGTACGCGCTGGCCGACGCTTTCACCCTCTGCGACGCCTACTTCACCTCCCTCGCCGGCCCGACCGACCCCAATCGCCTCTACCTGTGGACCGGCACCGCCGGCCCCGGCCGCGACGGCACCACCGGCCCGTGGATCGACAACACCCCGGTCACCGACAACCCCGTCGCCGACTGGACGACGTACGCCGAGCGCCTCGAACAGGCCGGTGTGAGCTGGCGGGTCTACCACAACCCCAGCAAGGACGACCGCACCGGCGACTACGACGACAACGCGCTCTCCTATTTCAGGCAGTTCCACAACTTCCCTGCCACGGACCCGCGTTACATCAACGCGATGACCAAGTTCGACCCGGCGGCCTTCGACGCGCACTGCAAGGACGGCACCCTGCCGACCATCTCCTGGCTGGTCGCCCCCTACCTGTTCTCCGAGCACCCCGAGGCCGGCCCGGCGTACGGCGCGCACTGGGTGAACCAGGCCCTGCAGTCGCTGATGTCCAACCCGGACGTCTGGCGGCACACCGTCTTCCTGGTGATGTACGACGAGAACGACGGCTACTTCGACCACATGGTGCCGCCCACCCCCGAGCCGGGCACGCCCGAGGAGTTCACCCAGGGCCGCGCCATCGGCCTCGGCAACCGCGTCCCGCTCTGGGTGATCTCGCCCTGGTCGCGCGGCGGCTGGGTCAACTCCCAGGTCTTCGACCACACGTCGGTGCTGCGCTTCATGGAGCAGGTCACCGGCGTCGCCGAGCCCAACATCTCCGCCTGGCGCCGCGCCGTCTGCGGCGACCTCACCAGCTGCTTCGACTTCGCGGCGCCGGACCAGTCGATCCCGCAACTGCCGGACACCAACGCCCTGATGGCGAAGGCCGACGCCGGGACGAAGCTGCCGGGCGTCCAACTCCCGCCCGTCGGCGCCCAGTCGATGCCCGTCCAGGAAAGCGGCGACCGCCCGCACCGCCATCTCCCGTACCAGCCCTGGGCGGAGGCCGAGGTGGACCGGCGCACCGGCCGGGTCACCTGCACGATGAGCAACGACGGCGGCGTGGCGTTCCCGTACACCGTCTACCCGAACATCGTGCAGCCCTTCGCCGGCACGCCGTTCACGGTCGCCCCGGGCGCCACGGCGACGTACCTCTGGGAGGCCGCGGCGACCAACGGCCGCTACGACTTCACCGTGCACGGCCCGGACGGCTTCGTGCGCCGCTTCGCCGGCACCGTGATCCGCGAGGGCGCCGGCAGCGCGGACGTCCCGGCGGGCCAGGACGACATCGGCATCCCGATCGTCACCGCCGACCTCTCGAACTCCGGCCGGCTCACCCTCCAGCTCGTCAACGACGGCATGAGCGACGTCTGCTTCTCCGTCGCCCCGAACGACTACGCGGGCGCCGCGCAGACCCTCTGGGTGCGCCCCGGCAAGCAGAGCAACCTCGCCTGGCCGCTGGACAAGCAGGGCCGCTACGACGTGGTGGTGACGGCCGCCACCGGCCAGCGCTTCACCCGCCGCTACGCGGGCCGGGTGCACTGACCCGGCGGCGGTCCGCGCCACGGCCCGGGGGCGCCGAACCGGTGACCCCCGGCCGTGGCGCGGCCGCCCGGCGGGGGAGCGCGGCTACCGTCGGCTCCATGCAGCAGATCACCCCATGCCTCTGGTACGACGACCAGGCCGAGGAGGCCGCCGGCTACTACACCTCGGTCTTCCCGAACTCGCGGATCACCGACGTCACCCGCTACACCGAGGCGGGCCCCGGCACGCCCGGCACGGTGGTGACCGTCGCCTTCGAACTCGACGGCCGCCCGTTCGTCGCCCTCAACGGCGGCCCGATCTTCCCGTTCACCGAGGCCGTCTCGCTCCAGGTGCAGTGCGACGACCAGGCGGAGGTGGACCGGCTCTGGGCGGCCCTGCTGGAGGGCGGCGGCCAGGAGAGCCAGTGCGGCTGGCTCAAGGACCGCTGGGGCCTGTCCTGGCAGGTCACCCCGCGGGTCCTGATCGACCTGGTCTCCGGCCCGGACCCGGCGAAGGCCGCCCGGGTGACCGAGGCGATGCTGACCATGCGCAGGATCGACATCCGGCGGCTGCTCGAAGCGGCCGAGGGCTGAGCGCATGGCCGTCCCCGCCTACCGCCACATCTCCTACCTGCACGCCACCCCGCACCGGGTCTGGCACGCGCTCACCAACCCGGACGAGTCCGGCCTGTACTGGGGCCACCGCAACGTCTCCACCTGGCAGCCCGGCGCCCACTGGGAGCACCAGCGCGCGGACGGCTCCGGCGTCGCCGACGTGGTCGGCACGGTGGAGGCGGCGGACCGGCCGAACCGCCTGGTCACCACCTGGGCCGGCCCCGGCGAGCAGCGGCCGGCCGGGCCGTCCCGGGTGACCTTCGAGCTGCACTCCCACCGGGACCTCACCCGGCTGACCGTCACCCACGAGAACCTGGCCGACGAGGCCGAGCGCGCGGACGCCGAGGCGGGCTGGTCGGCCGTGCTGTCCAATCTGAAGACCTATCTGGAGACCGGCCACCCGCTCCCGCAGGACCCCTGGACCATGCCTGGGCCCTGAGCCCCGCCACAACGCTCACCGCCGCCCGGCGCGCCTGCGCCGGCGGCGCACCCGGCCGAGCCCGGGAAGGTCGCCGCGCACCCACCGCCGCAGCCGGCCGAGCCGGGAGAACCGCTCCCGGCTCGCCACCGACGCCCGGTCCAGCTCCTCCATCAGCCGCCGCGAGCGGTGCTCCAGGTCCAGCTCGTCGAGGATCCGGTCGACCTCGGTCAGCAGCGAGCCCAGCAGGTGCCAGGCCTCCGGATGCGCCCGCACCTGCTCCAGCAGCAGCCTGGCGACGTTCTCCCGGCTCGCCCAGGCGGCCGTCAGCTCGGCGTTGAGCCGCTCCTCGGCCTCCTCGGCGTTCAGGCTGACCTGGGTGGTCACCAGCACGGCGAAGCTCACCAGCGCGCCGCCGACGTGCGCGAGCAGCTCCTCCAGTGCCACCGCCAGCGCCGGGGCGACCAGCGGCTCCCCGGGCGCCCGCCGCTTGGCGAGGTCGGTCAGCGAGCGCGAGATGACCCGGATCACCACCACGCAGATCTCCAGGGTGTCCAGCCCGGTGCGCAGCACCAGCCGGGAGAGCAGCCCCTCGCTGATCCTCGGGTTGAAGCGGAGGCTGTCCTCGGCCTGCCGCAGCGCCGCGTCGACGTCGGCGATCGCCTGGTCGAGCCGGCGGGCCTCGTGCAGGCGCTCGGCGGCGTCCTCGACCGGGGTCGGCCGGCCCAGCTGGTCGGAGAGGTCGAGCAGCAGGTGCCGGGCCCGGCGGGCGAGGTCCTCGATCGACTCGCCCGCGGTGTCCACCCAGACCGGTGCCGCGAAGACCAGGTTGAACACCAGGCCGACGCTCGCGCCGATCAGCGTCTCCAGCACCCGGTCCCAGGCCTGGGAGGTCACCTGGGTGACGCCGAGGATCAGCATCGCGCTGATCGCGACCTCCTGGACGAACTCGTCCACCCGGACGAACCGGCCGATCACCAGCGAGGCCAGGATGATCAGCCCGAGGCTCCACCAGGAGAGCCCGACCACCGTGCTGAAGCCGATCGCGATCAGCACGCCGACCACCACCGAGTTCACCCGGCGGATGCTGGTGGTGAGCGTCGAGTAGACCGTGACCTGGACGACCAGCAGCGCGGTGAGCGGAGCGGTCAGCGGGGCGGGCTCGCTGCTGAGCCAGGTCGCCACCACGTAGGAGAGCGTGGCCGCGACGGTCGCCCGGGCGGTCTGCACGGCGAAGGGCTCGCGGGCGGCGCGCCGCACCAGTGCGGCGGCCCGTTCGGGCGCCAGGGCCACCCGGACCTCCCTTCGCTACGGCTTCCCGCGGCGCCCCTCGCGCAGCAGCTTCCACGGGGCGAGCGCCGACTCGGCCTGCACCGCGAGGCTCATCTTCGACGCGCCCTCGACCCGCTCCTCGAAGCGGATCGGCACCTCCTTGACGGTCAGCCCGCGCCGCACCACCCGGTGGTTGAGCTCGACCTGGAAGGAGTAGCCGTTGCTGTGCACCGACGGCAGGTCGATCGCCCGCAGGGTCTGCGCCCGCCAGGCCTTGTAGCCGGCGGTGGCGTCCTTCACGCCCAGGCCGAGGATGGTGTTCACGTAGAGGTTGGCCCAGGCCGAGAGCGCCTTGCGGTGCCACGGCCACTCCTCGGCGGTCGACCCGCCCGGCACGTACCGGGAGCCGATCACCACCGCCGTGTCGCCGGACAGCAGGGTCGAGACCATGAGCGGCAGGACGGAGGCCGGGTGGGACAGGTCGGCGTCCATCTGGACGACCACGTCCGCGCCGTCCTCCAGGGCCCGGGTCATGCCGGCGATGTACGCCCGGCCCAGGCCGTCCTTCTCGGTGCGGTGCAGCACCCGCACCCGCCCGGCCGACTCGGCGGCCAGCTTGTCGGCGACCTCGCCGGTGCCGTCGGGCGAGTTGTCGTCGACGACCAGCAGGTGCAGGTTCGGCAGGTCGAGCTCGGCGAGCAGTCCGGCGAGGACCGGCAGGTTCTCCCGCTCGTTGTAGGTGGGCACGACCACAACGACCTTCGGGGAGGCCTCGACCATCTTCTGTTCCCTCGCGAGTTCGGCGCCCGCGCTCCGGCGCGGTCAGGCACCCGCGGCGGGCCGGACGGTCGTCCAGTGCTCCGGCCGTCGTTGGTTCCGCGGCCGGTCCGTACTACGGCCGTGCGAGTCTAACCGCGCCGTCGCGGACGCCGCCCTGCCGGACCGTCATCTGGTCCTGCGCGAACTCCACGCGGGGGCGACGACGGCGATCAGGGCGACGGCGAAGCCGAGCTGGAGCAGATGGCGGATCCAGTCGATCCCGGAGGTGTTCCGGACACCGACCCAGCCGGCGACCGCGTTGCCCAGCCAGGCCCCGGCCGCGCCGAGCAGCATGGTGAGCCACCACGGGATCGCCTGCGGGCCGCGCAGGATCAGCTTGGCGATCACGCCGAGCACGAAACCGATGAGCAGAATCCACAGGAGCTGGAACATCGCATTCCACCTTTCGAGGGCGCGTCCCCCCATGATCGCCCGAACCGGGCGGCACGGCACGTCCAACGGGGGAGCAGGGTCGTCCGAGCCCCCGCCTGCCCCTTTCTCCGCGTCCCAACCGTCCGAGTTCTCCGCGGGCCCGGCCGTCCCCCTACCCGTCCGCCCCGCCGCTGAGCGCCGCCCCGGTGGCCGGATCGAAGACGTGCAGCCGCTCCGTGTCGATCCACAGCTCCAGCGGGGCGCCCTCGGCCGCCCGGGTGGCGGTGCCGATCCGCGCCACCACCTCCCGGCCGGGCGCCCCGGCGCCCGCCTCCGCCTGCTGCGCGCCGACCTCCTCCAGGCCCCCGCCGGAGACCGCGTCGCCCTCCACCGTGAAGTGCGCGAACACGTCCGAGCCCACCGACTCGACCACCTCCACCCCGACCGTGACCGTCGCACCGCCCGTCGGGTGCTCCAGCAGCGCGGCGTCCTCGAAGTGCTCCGGGCGGATGCCCACCACCACCTCGCGCGGCGCGTCCGCCGCCGTGAGCCGGCGGCGCAGCCGGTCGGGCAGTGGCAGGTCGCCGAGCGCGGTGCGCAGCGCCCCCTCCTCCAGCCGCCCCCGCAGCAGGTTCATGCCGGGCGAGCCGATGAACCCGGCGACGAACAGGTTGGCCGGCTCGTCGTACAGCCGCTGCGGCGGGCCGACCTGCTGCACCACGCCCGCCCGCAGCACCACCACCCGGTCGCCCAGCGTCATCGCCTCGACCTGGTCGTGGGTGACGTAGACGGTGGTGGTGCCCAGGCGCCGTTGCAGGCGGGAGATCTGGGTGCGCATCTGCACGCGCAGCTTGGCGTCCAGGTTGGACAGCGGCTCGTCCATCAGGAACGCCTTGGGGTCGCGCACGATCGCCCGGCCCATCGCGACCCGCTGGCGCTGCCCGCCGGAGAGGTTGGCCGGCCTGCGGTCCAGGTGCTCGGTGAGGTCGAGGATCCGGGCGGCCTCCTCCACCTTGGCGGCGATCACCGCCTTGTCGGCCTTGGCCAGGCGCAGCGCGAAGCCCATGTTCTGGCGGACCGTCATGTGCGGGTAGAGCGCGTAGCTCTGGAACACCATCGCGATGTCCCGGTCCTTGGGCGCCCGGTCGTTGACCACCTGCCCGCCGATCCGCAGGGTGCCGCCGGTGATGTCCTCCAGGCCCGCGATCATGTTCAGGGTGGTGGACTTCCCGCAGCCCGACGGTCCGACCAGGATGACGAACTCGCCGTCGGCGACGGTCAGATCGAGGTCGTGGACGGCCACCGAGCCGTCGGGGTAGCGCTTGCTGATGCCGTCGAGGACGATCTCCGCCATCGGTCCGCGTCATCCCTTCACTGCGCCGGCGGTCAGGCCGGCCACGATGCGGCGTTGGAAGAACAGCACGAACAGCACGATCGGCACCGTGATCACCACCGCCGCGGCGGCGATCGAGCCGGTCGGCTGCTGGAACTGCGAGCTGCCGGTGAAGAAGGCGATCGCGGCCGGCACGGTGCGCGCGGCGTCCGTGGAGGTCAGCGAGATCGCGAACAGGAAGTCGTTCCAGCAGAAGATGAAGACCAGGATGCCGGTGGTGAACACGCCCGGCGCCGCCAGCGGGGCGATCACCAGCCGGAACGCCTGGGCGGGGGTGGCGCCGTCCACCTTGGCGGCCTTCTCCAGCTCCCACGGGATCTCCCGGAAGAACGCCGACAGGGTGTAGATCGCCAGCGGCAGCGAGAAGGTCATGTAGGGGATGATCAGCCCCGCCCAGGTGTCGAAGATCCCCAGCGCCCGCTCGATCTCGAACAGCGGGGAGACCAGTGAGATCGGCGGGAACATCGCGATCAGCAGCGACATCCCGATCAGCAGCCGCTTGCCGGGGAAGCGCAGCCGGGCCACCGCGTACGCCGCCATGGTGGCGAGCACCACCGCGATGGTGGTGGCGATCACCGCGATGCCGATCGAGTTGACCAGCGCCCGGGTGAACTCCGTGGTGCGGAAGATGCCGCGGTAGTTCTCCAGCGTCCAACTGCGCGGCACGAAGTTGCCGTCCGTCAGGGTGGCCGGGTCCTTGAAGGAGAGCGCGGCGATCCACCAGACCGGGAACAGCGCGTACAGCACCACCACCAGGTTGACCACGCCCCAGCCCGCCCCGGCCCCGGCCTGCCGGGCGGTCACCGCTGCTCCGCCGTACCGCCGGGCGCGGCCGCGCCGAAGACCTTGACGAAGACCAGGGCGATCGCCGCCACGCAGAGGAACACCAGCACCGAGATCGCCGAGCCGATGCCCAGGTTGAGCGCCGTGAACAGGTTGTCGTAGCCGAGGATCGACACCGAGCCGGTGTCATTGGCGCCGCCGGTCAGCACGTAGATGTTGTCGAAGATCCGGAACGCGTCCAGGGTCCGGAACAGCAGCGCCACCAGGATGGCCGGCTTCATCAGCGGCAGGATCACCAGCCGCAGCCGCTGCCCGAACCCGGCGCCGTCGACCATCGCCGCCCGCACCGTCTCGGTCGGCACCAGTGCCAGGCCCGCCAGCAGGAGCAGGGCCATGAACGGCGTGGTCTTCCACACCTCGGCCAGCACGATCAGGGCGATCGCCGGCCAGTGCTCGGTGAGCGGCGCGCTGTCCTCCGGCAGCAGCGCCGCCAGGTACCCGGTGCCGGGCGTCCAGGCGTACTGCCAGGAGTAGGCCGCCACCACGGTGACGATCCCGTACGGCACGAGCACCGCCGTGCGCACCACGCCCCGCCCGACCACCGCCCGGTGCATCACCAGCGCCAGCGCCAGGCCCAGCACCAGCTCGGCGGCCACCGAGACGACGGTGATCAGCACCGTCACCCACAGCGCCTGCCACCAGTACGGGGAGGACAGCACCGCGCCGTAGTTGGCGAGGCCGACGAACTCGGAGCGGTCCGGGAAGCGCAGGTCGTAGCGCTGGAAGGAGAGGTAGACGGCGTAGCCGACCGGATAGGCCGTCACCGCCAGCATCACCAGCACGGCCGGGGCGCACAGCAGCCAGGCCAGCCGGCGCTCCTGCCGGGACCCCTCCGAGAGCCCTCCTGCGGCCCTCGCGGCGGTTCGGGTCTTGGTCACGGGATCAACCCCTTCGAGCCGAGCGCGTCCCTGATCTGCCCGGCGAGGCCGGCCACCGTGCGCTCCGGGTCGACCTCCGAGGGCGGGGAGAGGGCGTGGGCGACGGCGATCGAGACGTTCTGGTACGCGGGCGTCTGCGGCCGCACCGAGGCGGAGTCGAGGGCCTTCAGCACGTCGGCCGCGAACGGGTAGCTCTCGGTGAGCTCGGCGGCGCTGTACAGGCTGCGCAGCGACGGCGGCAGGCCGCCCTTGAGCGCGTTGGTCAGCTGGTTCTCACGGTTGCGCAGGCACAGCACCGCCTCCTGGGCCTCCGCCGGGTGCCGGGAGTAGGCGCCGACGGCGAGGTCGATGCCGCCGATGGTCACCGTCGCGGGCCGCCCGGGGACGACCGAGGGGTAGGGCGCCCAGCGGAAGTGCGCGAACAGCTCGGGCTGGTTCTCCTTCATCGACGGGTAGACGAAGGGGTAGTTGAGCTCGAAGGCGGCCGTCCCGGACTCCATCGCGAGCCGGTTCTCGTCCTCCATCTGGTTGGACAGCGAGGGGTCGGCGGCGGGGGAGCGGGCCACGTCCCGGATCACCCGCGCGGCGGTCACGGCCGGCTCGCCCAGCGAGGGCGCCGTCGCGTCGGGCGTCAGGATCGAGCCGCCCGCGCTGGTGACCAGGGTGTTGAACCAGACCGTCAGGCCCTCGTACTGGGCGCCCTGCACCTCGATGAAGTGCGGCTTGTCCTGCTCGGCCAGCCGCCGGGCCGCCTCCAGCATCTCCTCCCAGGTCGCGGGCGCGGCGGACACCAGGTCGTCGCGGTACCAGAGCAGCTGGGTGTTGGAGTTGTACGGGACGGCGTACAGCCGGTCCTTCCAGGTGGCCGTCCGCAGCGCCGCCGCCAGCGTGTCCTCGCCCGCCCGCTCCCGCAGCGCCCCGGTCCACTCGCGCACCCACCCCGCCTCGGCGAACTCGGGCGTCCAGGTGACGTCCAGTCCCATGATGTCCACGCCGGTGTCGTGCGCCGCCAGCCGGCGCACCAGCTGCTGCCGCTGCCCGTCGGCGGTGCGCGGCAGCTTGTTGTACCGGATGGAGTAGCGCCCGCCGGAGTCACGCCCGCAGTTGTCCGCGGCCTGCTGGAGCGCCCCGGAGTCGTCCGGGAAGTTGTACCAGTCCAGCACGACCGCCCCGCCGCCCCCGGACCCGCCCCCGCACCCCGCCAACGCCCACGCGAGCACCGCCACCAGGGCGACGACCCGCCGGCTCGCTCCGGGCATCGCGACTCCCTCCACTCGACCGCCCCGCGGCTGCCCCACGCTAGGCCCCCACCCACCCCCCACCCCGCCCCGCCACCCCCGACACCCCACCCTCCCCCCGATCGGCCCAACGCTCCAGCGGCGGCTCCACGCCCGCGTCGGCCAGGGGACTGCGCCGGCGATCGCGAACACGGCTGCGGGGACGTCGCCGTTGGAGCCGTGGGCATGGAGCGTGATCGAGCCGATGAGGTTCGCGGAGCCGGCGGGGTCGCAGAAGTGGACGGGGATGTCGGCGGGGAGCTTCGCGTCCTCGTGCGGACCGGGGGAGCAGACCCTGACACCGGTCGCGGGTCGCAGGTTGCGGGTCAGCGGGCCGTCGCGGCCGTCACGGATCGGGAGGTGAGCCAGCCGGCCTGGGCGGCGCGGACACCGGCCTGGAAGCGGCTGCGGGCGTCGAGGCGTTCCATGAGGTCGGTGGCGATGCGGCGGGCGGTGCGGGGCGAGACGCCGAGGTGCTTGGCGGCTGCGCCGAGCGGCTGGGCGTCCGCCCAGACGGTCTCGAACAGGGCGCAGAGCGCCGTCAGCGTCCCCTGGCCGGTGAGCACGACGCCGGCGGCGGTGTCGTCGCTGCGGACCGGAATGACGGCGGTGGCCCGGTCCACCACGATCATCCGGGTGGGCAGTGCGGGCACGGTGCGGACGTACTGGGGTGGTCGTCGCCGAGGAGCCGCGTGTGGTCGGCCTCCCAAGCGCCTCGGGCAGCCGGAAGGTCCGGATCAGTGGTCCTCGTCCGGATAGCCCCACTCGACCTCGGCCTTCGCCGTGGGGGCGACCTCGGCGACGGTCCGGGCGAAGGCGCCCTCGAAGGCCGGGCCCCAGTTGTAGAAGCCGCTGATGATCAGGGCGAGGCCCGACTCGCCGGTGACCAGGTACTCCCCCTCGTCGAAGCGCACGCCGTGGCGGACCTGGTCCTCGATGCCCTCGGCGTCCAGCAGCACGCCGATCGCGCGGGCGACGTTCTTCGCCTGGGCCTCGTCGGCAAGGCCGGTGACGGTGAATCCGAGTTCGATGTTGACTGACATGGAGCGCAAGAGTATCCGCCCGGTGCGCGCCTCCGGAACGCCTTCGCGGCTTTGTGATCTGCAATGTCCCGGTCGATCCGGGGCGCCAGTGCCGCCGAGACCGAACACCTCGGCGCGACGCGCGACCGCGACGATGTTCTTCGCCGGCTTGCCGAGGCTCGGCTCGGAACCGCCCTGCCCGCCGACCGCCGGCACCCCTTCTCCATCACCAAGCTCATCGACCGCCCCGGGTTCGAGCCGTACGAGCCTCGCGACCCCTCCGACGGCTGCCGACCCGGGCAGTAGAGCAGGACGACCCGGTGCAGCAGCCGTGTGCGGGACGAGACCGAAGCAACCGGCGGTGCATGGTGCTGGGAAACGATCTCCAACTGCGGCTCCCTTGGGCCACTTGATGATCCGCAGGAAGCGGCCTAGCTCTGGAGAGGTGACCCGTCGTCAAGCATGACGACGAACAGCATCAGGAGCGTCCATACCAGGGCGAAGAGCACCGCACAGGCGATCGTCGAGATCACGAACTGCCCTGTCACGCTCTTGGCGAACCGCTTCATGCACTGCCCTCGCTGATCGTCGTACTGTCTGCCCGCACCGACCCCGGGAGGCATTTCGCATGCTCAGGCCTGGGCCTCAAGCCCGTGCCGGACCGCCGTCGCTTCTTGAGGACGTCCGAGCGCATCGAGCAACCGCGCTTGGAGGCCCAGCACGCTCCGGAGCTGAGCCGGCAGGGCGGGTGCTGCCGCAGCATACCGACGGAAGCGCTCCACGGCCTCCTCGGCCTCCCGCAGCGCACCGGAGAGATCGCCCAGCGTCTCAAGGAGTTCGGCCGAGGCTGCCAACACTTGGGCGAGTTTGATCTCATGGGCGCCGGGGTTGTCGGCCGCAAGTCGTCGCCTGATTCCCGCGGCGTCCTTGAGAGCGGCCAGCGCCTCCGGACGGCGCCCCACCGCGGAGAGGTGATGCCCGAGATCCGCGAGGGAGACGGCGAGGTCGGGCTCGTGTACGGCACAGTCTTCGGCCGTGAGCCGGCGCTGGATCTCCACCGCCTCCTCCGCGGCGGCCAGGGCCTCCGCGTGGCGTCCCACCTCGGACAGCGTCGTGGCGACGTTTGCCAGTGACTGGGCGAGGTCGGGTTCGTAGGCGGCGGGGTTGTCGGCCGCGAGTCGGCGTCTGATCTCCACTGCCTCCTCCGCGGCTGCCAGGGCCTCCGCGTGACGCCCCACCTCCGACAGCGGAGTGGCGATGTTTGCCAGTGACCGGGCGAAGCCGGGTTCGTAGGCGGTGGGGTTGTCGGCCGCGAGCCGGCGTCTGATCTCCACCGCCTCCTCCGAGGCCGCCAGGGCCTCCGCGTGACGCCCCACCTCGAACAGATCCACGCTGAGGTTGACCAGTGACCGGGCGAGGTCGGGTTCGTAGGCGGTGGGGTTGTCGGCCGCGAGTCGGCGTCTGATCTCCACCGCCTCCTCCGTGGCCGCCAGGGCCTCCGCGTGACGCCCCACCTCGGACAGGTCCACACCGAGGTTCGACAGCGACAAGGCGAGTTCGGGTTCGTAGGCGGCGGGGTTGTCGGCCGCGAGCCGGCGCCTGATCCCCACCGCCTCCTCCTCGGCCGCCAGAGCCTCCGCATGACGCCCGATCACGGACAGATGGTTGCCGAGGTCCGACAGCGACCTCGCAAGGTCGGGTTCGTAGGCGGCGGGGTTCTCCGGTGCGATCCTGCGCCTGATCCCCACTGCCTCCTCGGTCGCCGTCAGGGCCTCCGCGTGACGCCCCACCTCGGTCAGATGGTTGCCGAGGTATGCCAAGGACGTGGCGAGTCCCGGCTCGTGCGCAGCGGGATCCTCGTACGCCAGTCCGCGTCGCAGGCCCACTGCCTCCTCCGCTGCGACCAACGCCTCGGCGTGGAGCCCCAGTTCCCAACGACGGACACCGAGGTTGGCCAAGGACGTGGCGAGGTCGGGCTCATGGAGAGCGGGATCCTCGGCCGCGAGCCTGCGCCGAAGGGCCAGCGCCTCCTCCGCCGCGGCCAGCGCCTCCGCTCGGCGCCCGACGTCGGCGAGATCGACGCTGAGGCTCGCCAAGGAGGAGGCAAGGTCGGCTTCGTGGCTGCCCGGGTCCCGGGCGGCGAGCGCCCTGTCGGCCCGGACGAGTGCGTCGGTGAGTTCCAGCGCCAGCGGGGCGGTGATTCGGGAGGGGTGCGGCAGCGCGGCGGTCGCGGTTCGGAGCGCGAGCCGGGACAGCGGAGTGGTGTGGAGAGCGGAATCGAGCATGCGGAGGACGGACGCACTCTCCTCGACCCGGTCGGCGTTGTAGTGGGCGATGGCGGCGCGGGCCAGGACGGTGACGGCTTGCGCCTGTTGACCTGCTGTTCCGACGGCCAGGAGAGTCGGTAGCGCGACTCGGTGGTCCCTGAGCGTACGAGACGCGTGGTACTCCGCCACCCGGTCCGGTTGAAGGGTGCCCCAGTAGCGGTCCTTCTGGCCGGGATACAAGGAGGCCAACCATGCCGCCGTTGAGTCCTGCTGGTGATCCGGCACCTGTGACAAGGTCGCGACGACGCGCACTGCCTCCTCCCTGGTGCCCGCCCCGCACAGGGCCGCGGTCGCGACCGCCGCCGCGAGGGCGGGTGCGGCCAGGTGGAGCCCGTAGGCGGGAGCCCTGGCGCTGTGCTCCCAGAAGCGTTCCTCATGCCTGAGAAGGGTGCGTTCCGGCGGCGCTCCCGGAGCGGTGTCGGCGGGCCCCGGCCCGTGCTGCAGGAGTGCCACCAAGGCGGTCATCTGCAGTGTGAGGGCGTTCCGATAGCGGGGGTGCCCGAGGTCGGCAGGGGGATGAAGGGTTCCGACGAGGGCCTGCCAGTCGCAGGGGGGGTAGGCGGGCAGTCGCGGCATCAGATGGGCCAGATCACCGACTGCCTGGCGGAATTCGGCGCGTCGGTCCGCGTCCGGTGCGTCGGCCGCGATCAGCGCACGGAGCGGATGGACAGGGGCGTCCGCCAAGAGGTCGCGCACTTCGGGAACGGCCTGGAAGGAGCCGGTACGCCACCCACCGTCCGCGCGGGCGAGCAGCAGCAGTCTCACGCGGTGGCGGGAACGGTGCAGATGGGTGATCAGACGGCGGACCAGAACGGGACGGGTCTCGGCGTAGTCGACGACCAGGAGCAGGGGCAGTGCGGTGTTGAGCGTGGTGAAGTCGGGTGGGCGGCCGTCGATCGCGGGGTCGTCGGTGAGGTCGGACCGGAGGTGTCCGGCGACCCAGCCGTGCCGGCCCAGGGTTCCGGTGAGATGTCGGGCGAGGCGGGTCTTTCCTTGCCCCCCTGGCCCGGTCATGACCCGAATCGCGAGAGCGCGCGTTCCCCCCTCGCACCAGGCTCGCAGGTCTGCCACCTCGGCGTCACGGCCGTGGAACGCGACGGCCTCGGCATCGGCGCGCAGAAGTGCGGCAGGTGAGCGAAAGGCGCGGTCGACGGAGGCGGCGGCCAGCAGGACAGCGGGCTCGATCGGTTCGAGGACCGGTTCCCACCGGGTGTGATCGGCCAGCAGAGTTCGGAAGTCGTGGTCGGCGAGCAGGGTGCTGACGGGCGTAGCGGTGAGACGGGTGCCGCCATCGGCATTGCGGTCCCGACGCACGACGCCGCAGAGCAGGTCCTGGCCGTAGCCGTCGTCGGCCAGTACGGCCGCGCCGGAGATACCCGACCAGCGGGTTCCGGAATCCGTGGGCGGGCCGGCGGGCACCGGCGTGGTACTGGTGATCTCGTAGCGTCCGGCGAGCATGCCGGTACCCGGTGTGATGTGGCCGGACAGGTGCTCGTCCAGGCGGCCGAAGTCCTTCTGCGGGCTCCCTCCCGGCTGTTCCTTCTGCAGTCGTGGGAAGCCGGTGAGATCGACCGGGTGGGCGCGGGTGCCGATGAGCCGGCCGAAGCGCTGCGTCGGACGGGCGGACGAGTCGGCGAGGGACTCGGGAACCTGCCAGTCCGCATGGTCATCGACCTCGATCAGCGCCGCGTCGACGGCACCGTCATTGCGCCGCCAACGCACGGTGGCGGAGAACTCCCGCTCGCTCGTGTCGGGCAGACGGACGGTGGCCACGTCCGCGCCCTCCAGGACGTGCTCGGCGGTCAGAACCAGCCGCGGCGCGATCAGGTATCCCGACCCGAAACCTCTCGTCCCCCTGCCCTTGCGCTTCACGCGAATCTGGACCCGACGGTCTAGCTCCACAGCCCCCCCTGCAGTTGTCCCGGCTCCCCGCGCACCCCAGGGCGGGTCCTACTCGTCGTCGCTGACGTCGACGTCGCCGCCGCCGGGCTGGTGCGGGAGCAGTTTCACGGTCACGCTGTGGGTGGCCTTGCTGCTGCTCTCCTTCTTGCCTCCCAGGCCGATGACGCTCCACCGCAGGCCGCCGTTGACTCCCTTGGTGGCGGTCAGTTCGAGGCCCAGGTTCAGCGTGATCTCGCCTATCGTGAACAGCACGCCCTCATGGCCTCGGCCTGCCGGGTCGGTGACCCTGCGCTGGGACTCGGCGATCTGGTCACGCAGCAGCCTGACCGCGTCGGCCAGGTCCATCCAGTCCTCGTCCGAACCGCTCACGCCGCCCATACCCCGCCCCTCTGTTCCCGAGCCCCCGTCCCGTTCGGCTGGAACGGGGTACCACCGGTTCCTTTGTCCCGGAGCCGGACGGCACAAACCGTCAGGAGTCCCGCGACAGTTGCCGTGGTGGCAACGATGTATCGGGATCCGAGAGGGATGGTCCCCTCGGGACCGACCCCTGCGCCATCGCCGGTGTCCTCATCCGGTCCCCCTCGGCGCGCCGGCACCGCCCGGACCATCGGCCGGCGGGCTGAGGAGGTCTCCGAAAGCCGGTGATCAACGCCTCGCAGAGCATGCCGTCCCCGCGGCCGCCCGGACTCATACGATCGTTCCGCATTCTTCGACGGACGGTGCCGGCCACTCGGCCGGGCGCTCGCCGTCCACCACCCCGCACGACCCTCGGCTCCACCGCACCGCGATGGAGTCGTGCATCGAGGAGGAACGATCATGCACGCCCGGAAGATCGGCACGGCCGCCGCGACAGCGGTGGCGGTCCTGGCCGCCCGCGACCTCATCCAGAAGCGGCACGCCCTGCTGCGGAACTTCCCGGTGGTCGGGCACGCCCGGTACCTGCTGGAGAGGATCGGGCCGGAGCTGCGGCAGTACATCGTGACCTCCAACGAGGAGGAGCGTCCGTTCAGCCGTGACCAGCGCACCTGGATCTACGCGTCGGCGAAGGAGGAGAACAACTACTTCGGGTTCGGCACCGAGGTCGATGTCAAGCACGTCCAGGGGCACGCCTACCTGAAGCAGCGCACCTTCGCCGGCGCGCTGCCCGATGTGCACGACCCGCAGGCGCCGCTGCCCTCGGCCAAGGTGCTGGGCGGCCCGCGCGGGCGGGTCAAGGCGTTCCGGCCGGCGAGCGTGGTGAACGTCTCGGCCATGAGCTTCGGCTCGCTCTCCGGCGCGGCCATCACGGCGCTCAACCAGGGTGCGGCGCAGGCGGGCGCGATGCACAACACGGGCGAGGGCGGCCTCTCGCCGCACCACCGCAACGGCGCCGACCTGGTGCTCCAGCTCGGTACGGCGTACTTCGGCTGCCGCAACGAGGACGGCAGCTTCAACCTGGACAAGCTCAAGGACGTGGTGGCCGGCGCTCCGGTCAAGGCGATAGAGATCAAGCTCTCCCAGGGCGCCAAGCCCGGCTTGGGCGGGATGCTGCCGGGCGCGAAGGTGACCCCGGAGATCGCCGGGATCCGCGGTATCCCGGTCGGCAAGGACTGCGCCTCGCCGTCGCGGCATTCCGCGTTCCACGACGTCGACTCGATGCTCGACTTCGTCGAACTGCTCGCCACCGAGACCGGCCTGCCGGTCGGGGTGAAGAGCGCGGTGGGGGAGATGGGCTTCTGGCAGGAGCTGGCCGGGCTGATGGCGCGCGGCGACCGCGGGGTCGACTTCGTGACCGTCGACGGCGGCGAGGGCGGCACCGGGGCGGCACCGCGGATGTTCGCGGACTCGGTGTCGCTGCCGTTCCGGATGGGCTTCTCCCGGGTCTACGGCACCTTCGCCGAGCTGGGGCTGACCGATCGGCTGACCTTCATCGGCTCCGGCAAGCTCGGCCTTCCCGAGAACGCCACGGTCGCCTTCGCCCTGGGCGCGGACATGATCAACGTGGCCCGTGAGGCGATGCTGTCGATCGGCTGCATCCAGGCGCAGAAGTGCCACACCGACAAGTGCCCCACCGGCATCGCCACCCAGAACCCGTGGTTGGCCCGCGGCATCGACCCGGCCTCGAAGTCCACCCGGGCCGCGGTCTACCTGCGCACCCTGCGCAAGGAACTGCTGAAGGTCTCGTCGGCCGTCGGGGTGGCCCACCCGGCGCTCATCACGGCGGACGACGTCGAGGTCATGAACGGGGACTACGAGGCACGAACGCTGGCCGGGGTCTACGGCTACAAGGAGGGCTGGGGCGAGCTGGGACCGCGGCTCGCCGAGGAGATCACGGCGCTGATGACCGCGAAGCCCGCCGTCTGACGCCCCCTCGCCGACCTCGGTCCCGACCGGACCGTAGCCGGCCCGCCCCATAGCCGGCCCGCCCCGTTGGAACCGGCCCCGGGCCGGGGGAGTTCTCCTCGCTCCCCGGCCCGGGGCCTGGCCGCTTCAGCGCGCGGACGGTGCGCCGGCCTCCGGGCTACCGCAGGTCGCCGTGTCGACGAGGGCCTGGAAGGTGCGGCCGGCGGCGTCGGACCGGTGGTACGGGTTCACCGACACGACGACCTGCCGCCGTCCGTCGGCGCTGCCCGTCACGAGCGTGCCGTAGCCGAGGATGCCGCCGGTCAGGCCCCAGAACTCGCCGCACGCGCCGGGGTGGCGGCTGAGTCCGAGACCGTAGGTGAAGCCCTGCCCGGTGTCGACCTGCTGCTTCATCGCGTCGAGCTCCGCCGGCCGCAGGAGCCGGCCGCCGAGCAGCGCCGCGTTGAAGCGGGCCAGGTCGCGGGCGGACGAGATGCCGGCACCGGCCGGGCCGTACGCCGACGGGTTCTGCAGGGTGACGTCGGCCGGTCCGCCGGGGCGTTCGACGTAGCCGTGCGCGTGCGGTCCGGGGATGACCGTGGAGGCACCGGGCATCGAGGTGTCGCGCAGGCCCAGCGGCCGGATGATCCGGCGCTCGGTCTCCTCCGCCCAGGTGCGTCCCGTCACCTGTTCGACGATCAGGCCGAGCAGCACATAGTTGGTGTTGGAGTACCACCAGCCGGAGCCCGGACTGCCGTACGGCGGTTGGGCGGTGGCGATCCGCACGACGTCCAGCGGCCGGTAGGTCGTCCAGCGGCCGACGGTCAGCCACCGCTCCAGGGCCGCCTCGCCCTCGGTGTCGAACCGCGGGTCGTCGGTGAAGTTGCGGATCCCGCTGGTGTGGTTGAGGAGTTGGCGCACGGTGATCGCGGCGCCGTTCGGGACGAGCCCGGGCAGGTGGCGTTCGACCGGGTCGTCGAGCCCGATCCGGCGCTCGCCCACGAGCTGGAGCACCACGGTGGCGACGAAGGTCTTGGTGACGCTGCCGATCCGGAACCGGGCACCGTCGGGCACCGGCGCGCCGGTCGTCAGGTCCGCGACCCCCGCCGTCCCGCGCCACGCCGTGCGGCCGTCCTGTCGGACCTCCGCCAGTACCGCCGAGGAGCCGCCCTCCTCCACCACGGCCCGTAGCGCCCGGCGCAGCGCGGCCGGGTCGGTGGCGGGCCGTTCCTGCCCGGCGGCCGGGACGGCGGGCGGGGCGGTGACCGGGACGGCGGCCGGGGCCGCCGAGGCGGTCGGTGCCAGGGCCGCCAGCAGCCCCGTGCCGGCCAGGGCGACGACGGCCGCCCGGCGCACGAGCCGGTGGCGGGCGGTACGACCGTTCGGCGTGGTCCCGGCGCTGGTCGCGGTGCTGGTCGTGGTGACGGTCATGTCGGTCCCTCCCGGCGGCGCCCGGATCCCTTCCGGCGCTGCCTCCAGCCTGCTCGCCGACCACCCCGCCCGGCCTCCTCCCGAGGTCGCCACCGCCTCCCCCGGCAGAGCCAACCCCTCGCCCTCCGCCAGAAGGACGGCCGTGCGGGCGGTGCACCGGGCAGGCCTCGGCGGAGCCGGCCGCGGGGGTGATCCCGGGGTCACGCGTGCAGGTGTCCCCAGCAGCGTCCGCTGCCGCACGCCGTCGCGCTCCTCCCGGCGTGCCCACCGCTCCCGGACGGGGCCGTCGTCCTGTATGCGTGTCCGCGGGCGGGCCGGACGGGCGGCGGAACGGCGGAGCGCCGGTTCCGGCGGGGAATCGGCGCTCCGTCAGAAGATCCTCCTGGGCTCAGTCCCTGGCGGCTCCGTCGTCCTCGGACTGGTGCCGGGCGCGGGTGAACTCGCCGGTGCCGACGCGGGCGGCGAGGGTGTCGTCGGGGCCGGAGAGCAGCGAGCCGTAGCCGGTGGCGGCCCAGAGGCTGCGGTCGGCGGGGACCTCGAAGTAGGGGACGGTGCGCCCCTGGTCGCGGACGGCGAGCACCTGGGGTGCGCGGCGGGCACGCAGGGCCTGGGCGCAGTCCTCGCAGACGGCGATGTCGACGCGTTCCCGGCGGCCGAGCGGACGCCAGACGGTGCGGCGGACGGCGGCGCCGTGGCGGGGGTCGAAGAAGCACAGCGGAAGCCGCGGTTCGGCGGCGAGTGCGGAGCGTCCTTCGGCGGCCAGGGCGAGCACGCCCGCCAGGTCGGGGATGCCGCGGGCGGAGTCCAGGACCCGGCCGGCCGCGTCGTAGGCGTCCAGGGCGCGGGCCAGGCCGGGGGTGGTGGCCCCGTCGGCGCCCTCCACGGCCTCGCTGAGGGCGAGCACCTCGGCGGCGGCCTGACGGCGCAGCCCGGCCTCGTCGGCGGCCTGGTCGGCGGCGAAGACGGCGTCGGGGAAGGTGAAGGCGGTGTGCCGGGGCGAGCGGCGGCGGCGTACCAGGAAGGCGCCGGCGACGGCGAGGACCAGCGCCGCGGCGACCACGAGCAGAGTCCCCGGGCCACCGGAGGAGGAAGAGGACTCGGCGGCCTTGTCCTTCGGCCTGGGGCGGGCCGAGTACTCGCGATCGGCCCGTGCGGACTCGGCCTTGTAGACCTCGGTGCCCTGGCCGGTCCTGATCAGTTCGACGGCCCGGGCGACGCGGGCGGTCAGTCCGGCGTCCTTGAGTTCCTTGAGCATGCCCACGGCCATGGCCGCGTCGCGGGCCTGGTGGGTGTCGTCCGGCCACTCGGTGCCCTTGAGCCAGCTCCCGTACTCGTCATTGGTGAGCAGGATCAACTGCGGCAGGCCGAGGCGTTCCTGGACCACTGCGGCCAGGGACTTGGCGCTGCCGTCGAACGCGTCGCCCTTCTTCAGCGGCACCAGCACCACCTTGATCGGCAGGCCGGTCGCGGCGATCTGGTCGGCGAGGTCCCGCTGTTGGGAGGCGGTGACGGCAGCGGCGAAGGACGGGTCGACGTAGACCGGGGAGGTGGCCAGTGCCTCGACGATCGTCGTGGCGGCCGGTCCGGGGCCCGGGCTGTCCGCGCGGGCGGGGGCACCGGTGCCGGGCCCGAGCAACGCCGCGCAGGCCACCAGAAGGGCGGCGAACAGCCCGCCGGGCAGGCGCCGGCCGGGGCCGGCGGACGGGTGACGGACGGTGGGGCGGTCACTGGACACTGGCGGACTCCCTGGCCCTGAGGATGAGTGCGTCGAGCCCTTCGCGGGCGGTCGGCAGGATCTGCCCGGCCTCGTCCCAGGCGGTCCGGGTGCGGTCGTCCGCCGCCGGCAGGCGCAGCAGCCGGTCACGGGCCCGGCCCGCACGGGCGGCCCGGTCGGCGGTGGCGCGGTCGGCCCCGCCGCTGCGGAGGGCGTCCCGGCAGGCGGGGCACAACTGCGCGGAGCGGGGGCCGAGGCCGAGGTCGGCGAGCCAGGCCGGCGCCCGGCCGCCGGTGGCCTCGCCGTGCAGCGGGTTGAGCCGGCAGACGGTGGGGTCGAGGTGGCCGCGGAGGGCGGCGAGCCCGGCCTGGGCGAGTACCACGACGGCGGCGAGGTCGCCTGCCCCGGTCGACTCGTCGGGGCGCTGCTCGCCTCTGCCGGTGAGGAGCGCGGCGGCGTCCAGGCAGTCCCAGGCGCGGGCGCGGCCGGGCGTGTCCTGGCCGGCGGCGGCCAGCTGCGTGGCGAGCTCGCGGACGTCCTCGTCGGCCCACGCCCGCAGTTGCCGCAGGGACGGCAGCGGGGTGGCGTGCCGGGGTGCGGCGTGCGGCTGCGAGGAGCGGGTCGCGCGGGCGCGCCGGGAGCGGATCACGGCCCGGGCGGCGGCGTGGGCGGCCCAGGCCAGCAACAGCAGGACGCCGAGCAGCATCACGCCGAGCCCGATGCCGCCCCCGAAGTCGTTGCCGCTGAACAGGGCGGGCAGCCGGTTGTCGTGCAGCGGGGGCAGGGTGGTACGGCGTTCCGCGGGGTCGTAGCCCGGTTTCGGCTCGGCGGCGGCGACGGCGTCCAGGACCTGGTTCAGCCTCGGCACCACGTTCGGGCCCTTGTTCTCCCCGTACGCGTACCTGACCTCGGTCGGCAGGCGTGAGAAGCGGCGCAGGGTGTCCTGGTCGGTGCCGTAGCTGTCGAGGTCGATCACGCCGGTCATCGGGTCGACGAGGATGTAGACGCCGTTGCGGCCGGTGCGTTCGTGGATCAGGGCGAGCAGCAGGTCGCTGTCGTGGGCGGTCTCGTCGTCGCTGCCGGTGGGGGTGACCACGATGTGCACCGGGCCCTTGGGGGCGAGTTCGGTGAGCCGCTGGCGGATCGCGGGGAGGTCGGCGGCGGGCAGCGCGTCGGGGCCGGACGGGTCCTGGTAGACCGGCGCGGCCCTGAGCCCGGCGGCGATCTCGTCGACGCGGGCGTCGACGTCCGCCTGGGTGACGTTCAGGTAGGGGCTGTCGATGACCTGGGGGAAAACGGTGGGCGCGTAGTGCACCACGCCGAACACGGCGGCGGCGGTTGCCAGCAGCGTCACCGACAGCGTCACCGGCAGCAGGCTGCGGCCGCGCCGTACGGTGCCCGGGCCCGGGGCGGCGTGTGGCGTCCCCGGCTCCTTGTCCAGCCGGACGGCGGGCTTGTTGTTCAGTCCGGTCCTGCGGGTGGGGGCGGTGCCGGAGGGGCGGGTCCGGCGGAGGGAGAGGCGAAGGCCGAGGGCCAGCACCAGGCCGGGGATCACCACCACGGCCAGCCCGAGCAGCACGTTCTGGTTCTGCCGGTCGGTGGAGCTGATGTACAGGCGCTGCCGGTCGCTGTCGCGGTACCGGTCGTACAGCTCCTCGGCCTTGACGGCGGCCCGGTCCTTGCCGGAGGCGACGGCGTCGACGAAGTTCTCGAACGCGGCGAGCGGCCCGGCACCGTACGGGGTGCCGTACCGGGAGATCCGGCGGGCGTCTTCCACCGGGACGTCGACGCCGAACGCGGACGCGGTGACGCGGCCGTAGTCGCCGATCAGCACGTAGAGGCCGTCCGCGCCGAGCCGGTCGTGCACCAGGGCGAGCAGCGCGGTGTCGCCGTCGGGCAGCGCCAGCACGTAGGTGGGCACGCCGGTACGCCCGGCGAGGGCGGCGATCTCCGGAGCGAGTGAACGCGGCAGCCTGCGCGGCTGGGCGGCCGAGACGTAGACCGGGTTCTTG
Organism: Kitasatospora sp. NPDC008115; assembly: GCF_042957205.1. Classification (NCBI taxonomy): domain Bacteria; kingdom Bacillati; phylum Actinomycetota; class Actinomycetes; order Kitasatosporales; family Streptomycetaceae; genus Kitasatospora; species Kitasatospora sp. NPDC008115. The sequence goes on from NZ_JBIBHU010000005.1 coordinate 337,684, forward strand.
CGCAGTTCCTCGGCCAGGCGCTCGGACTGGGTGATGCCGTCGGTGGTTTGACCCGTCGGCGCGGCGGCGGCGGTCGCCGTGGACGCTGCCGTGGGGCCGGGCGTGGCGCTCGGGTCGGCCGCGACGGCTGTTCCGGCGCTGCCGAGCAGGATGAGCGCCGCGAGCGCCGTGCCCGCCCGGGCCCCGAATATTACGGTCCGTCTCCGTATCCCTGTCGGTATCCGCATCGGCGTTCCTCCCGGTGGTTCGGCTGGTCACCTTACCCATGCCGGTTCCGACGAGTGCGGACTGCCCTGGTCCGGAGCGGTGCGAGGCGGGGGCCGCGGGCGCCGTCGGCGAGCAGGCCGAACAGCAGGAGGCCGGCCTGCCGACCGGGGAGCTACAGGGGCGGCCGGAGGGGGAACATCGCGCTCAGTGCCGGAAGTCTGTGCGCTGAGTCCGTCTCGCACCGGACGTCCCACTGCTCGCCGAGCGGCCCGGTGCTTCCGGGGGTGTCGCCCGCCACGGCGTTGAGGGCCTGGTAGTACGCCTCACCGCAGTCGTCGGCGGAATCGGTCAGCAGCCCGTACACCTCCATGGCGACATGGTCGAGCGACTCCCATCCGGGCCAGTCGTCGCCCCAGGCGTTCCGCGGCCGGCCCACCAACCGCTGAACCTCCGGCGTGCCGGCCAGGGCGTCGGGAGCGGCCACCGCCGCAGAGAACGCCTCCCGGCCGAGACCCACCATCCACAGGCGGAAGTAGGAGAACCCGTCATCGGAGCACCAACCGCCGAAGATTCGGTCTGCGGCCGCCCACAGGTCCCACGTGAACGCCTCACGCCTCACCTCGTCCAGGCGCTCCTGGAACTGAACGGCCTCAGCCGGCGACCTCCGGCACAGTTCGCCTCGCAGCCATGTGAGCCGCTCCTCCGGCCCCTCCACCTGCCGCCTGCACTCCTCGATGAGCTTCCAGAAGGAATCGATCTCGTCCACCACGGCACTGTGGCAGACGCCTCCGACAGCCCGGACGAAGCCGCGGCCGATTCTCGCGGCCCGCAGGACGGCCGGCGGTCTCAGGGGATCAGGTCCGCGACCGCCCGGGCCATGGCGGCCGTTCCGGGGTCGCCCGGGTGCAGGCCGTCGCCGGAGTCGTAGGCGGGGGACAGGTGGTCGTGGTGGTCCGGCCTGGGGTCGGCGAGGGTCCGGTCGAGGTCGGCCACCGCGTCGTAGGCGCCGGAGGTGCGGATCCAGTGGTTCACGGTGTCCCGGACGCGCTCCTTCTCCGGCGTGTAGTACGGCGCGTAGCCACGGAACGGGGTGAGGGTCGCGCCGATCACGGTCAGGCCGCGCCGGTGCGCCGCGTCGATCAGTGCCCGGTGGCCGTCGATCAACCGGCTGGCCGTGACGGTGGGGTGGGTGCCGCAGCCCCAGTCGTCGAGGCCGCCACCGCCGATGTCGTTGATGCCGATCAGCACCACGACGGTGCGCACCCCTGGCCGGTCGAGCACCTCGCGGCGGAACCGCTCCAGGCCGCGCTCGCCGTAGCAGGGGGAGTCGGTCAGCAGCCGGTTGCCGCTCAGTCCGGCGTTGACGACGGAGAGCCGGCGCCCGTCGGCGCGCAGCCGCTCGGCCAGCCGGTCCGGGTAGCGGCGGTCGGTGCCCGGCGTCGAGCCCCAGCCGTCGGTGAGGGAGTCGCCGAAGGTGACGACGGCGCCCTCGGTGCGGGCGCCGCGCACGTCCACGCCCGCGAGGAGGTAGTGGGACTCGCTGGTCGCCCCGGCGAAGGCCTCGCCGGTCGCGTCCTGCGTGCGGTCGCCGGGGGCCCGGTAGGCGGTGGCGAGCCCGTCCTCGTGGAAGGCGACCGGGCCGGTCGCCGCGCTGAAGTAGAGGGTGACCGCGATCCGCTCCAGCGGCCGTACGGGCAGCCGCAGGACGTCCGACCGCAGCTCCGCCCCGGCCGGCACGACGGCGTCCGGGCGCCCGGCGAACCGGAGCTCGCCGAGCGTTCCCGGGAGCACCGACGCGCCGTCACCGGCCCGGGCCACGCTCGCCCGGGTCAGCCGCAGTGGCTGCCCGCCGTACCGGTTGGACACCCGGATCCGCAGCTCGGAACCCGCGGCGCCGACCCGGACCACCTGGCGCAGGCTCTGGTCGGCGAAGCCGTCCCAGGCCCAGTTCGGCCACGACCAGGGCTGCGGCGCCGTCGGGCGGACGAGCGAGGAACCCCAGGCGGCGGTCCAGCCACCCGACGCGCTCCCGGCGGACGCCGGCGGCGCTCCCGGGACGGCGGAGAACACGACGGTCAGCGCGGTCAGCAGACCGACCGCGGCTGCTGTCGCACGGCGGCGGGCACGGACGAACGGCTTCCTTGCGGGCACGGGTGACTCCTGGGGCCGGTGGGATCTCCCGGAACCTACCGCGCCCGACCCGCCCGGCGGAACAGCCCCGAACGGAAGGCGGCCCCGGCCGACTTGGGCGGCGGCCCGCATCCGACACGCCGCACCCGGCCACCGTCAGGGGCTCCGTTGTCGGAGCGGCCGCCTACGCTGTGCTGCCATGGGACTTTCGATATCGGTGGGAATGCTCCACGACCAGGCGCGCAACGACCCCGAGGGGTTCGAGTACCACCGCCGCGCCTTCGACCGGCTCGGCGCGGCGCTCGGGGCGGAGGGGATCGACTGGCGGGAGCCGCCGCTCGACGGTCCCCCGCAGGACCCGGCCTTCTCCGGCGGCTTCCCCTACCGTCACCTGACCCGGCTGCGCCGCGTGCTGGCGCTCACCGGGCGCGGTGAGCCGGTCACGCCCGCCGAGGAGGACGGAGCCGGCTGGGAGCGTGACTGCGAGCTGATCCAGGACGAGGCGTTGATGTTCGCCTCGCACCTCATCTGCCATGCCGACAACGCCGGTTACTACGTGCCGGTGGACTTCGCCGACCCGCTGTTCCTGCCCGCCGACGCGGGGGTCGCGGGCGCCGGCATGGTCGGCTCCAGTCAGCGGCTGTTGCACGAACTCGTCGGCCTCGCACCGGCCTTGGGCATCGTCCCCGACGAACTCAGCGCCCCCGACGGGCCGTTCGAGACCGAGCAGTTCGCCTGGCAACAGCTCCACCGCGCCTGCCTGGCCAGCCTCGCCGGCGGTCACGCGATCGTCTTCCACTGACCGCGGGCCGTAGCGGTTCCATCCGGGGCGACGGCGACCCAGCGTCAGGGCAGCGGCCGCCCCTCGCAGCCGACCCGCCGGACGCCCCGCGGCGCGAGCGTCATCGGGCCGCTCCAGCCCCGGTGGACGAGGGCGACCTGCGAGGGCAGCGGGGTCACCGGGTCGAGCTCCCGGCCGAGCGACCAGTTCCGGAACAGCCCCTCGGTGGTGGCGACCGCCGACACCACCATCGTCACCTGCTCCCCGCCGCCCCAGGTGTGCCACAGAGCCCAGCCCTCCGGACGCGGCTCGACCCCGAACCGCGCGCACATCTGCTCGTAGTCCTCGTCGGTCCCGGCCGGCATCGCATCGGGCTTCAGGACCGCGGCGGCGGCCAGCCTGAGGAGGGGGCGGTCGCCGTCCACGCAGCCGTCGCCCTCGAAGTGGTAGCAGCGCACGGCCTGCGCCAGCGCGTTCAGGCTGCGTTGGAAGGGCGTCGCGTCCGGAGGGTCCGGTTCGTACGTGATCCGGTCCTCGGCGGACGCCTCGACGATGAGGCGATGGGCGAGGCGTTCGATCTCCCGCAGGTAGTCCAACTCGTGGAACTGTTCGGGTGCGCTCATGGCGCGCAGCATCCCACCCGGCGCACCGGACGGCACCCGGATTTCCGCGCGGGGGAGGGGTGGGCGCGGACCGTGACGGTTGCGCTCGGTTCCGAGCGTCCGGCGGGGACGGCTCACCGACGCGACCGGCCGACCCGCGGGGACCCGGCCCGCTCGACCCGGGCGAGGCGTGCTCGGAGCCACCGCGACCGAGGAGCCGCCCGTGGCCGGCTGTTAGCCCGGCCAGGCAGCGTTCTTCCGCCGCCCGGGTAACCGGGTGTCGGGCCGCGGGAGGGGCGTGGTGGTTCGGGTACGGATCGGGCCGGCGTGGCGGAACGACCCCCGCCGACGAACGCCGAACCCCGAACCCCCAATCCCGAACCCTGAATCCCGAGGAGACCGTTATGACCCGAATGAAGCCGCTGGCCCTGACCGCCCTCGCCGTCTTCGGCGTCCTGGCCGCGAGCACCGCGGCCGCCGCCGACGCCAGGCCCGCCGACAAGCCCGCCGACAAGCCCGCCATCGTCAAGCCGGACGTCGTCCTCCCGCAGGAGCAGCCCGCCGCCGACCCCGCGCTGCTGGCTGCGCACGACCAGGTCTTCGGTGACTGGGTCGACGTCGCCCCGGGTGCCAACGGGGTCGCCTTCGTGGCCTGTCCGGCCGGCGAGGTGCCCACCGGCGGTGGCGGCCAGACCAGCGCCTTCCGGATCTTCTTCACCGACTCCTTCGCGAGCGGCGACTTCTGGGTCGTGCGCGGCACCAACACCGGCACCGGGACCGAGTCCATCCGGGCGACCGCCGTCTGCACCATTCCCTGACCCGGCCCGAACGCCCCGGCCCCGGCCGGCTCGGGCCCGCTGCCGCACCGTGTGGTCGGCAGAACCGGGCCTTTCGGCACAGCCGATCCGAGCCGCCCGGCGCCGGGGCACTGCGGGCGGTGCGCGACGGCTTCCAGCGCCGGACTCCCGAGCGTGAGCCGGGGACGCTCGGGGCACGACCGGTGTTGTCGGTGGCACCCGGCATGATGCCCGCATGACCGACGAGACCGCTGCCACCCTCTCCTCCCGGGCCGACTACGCCGACGCCGTCGACAGGGCGGTGCGGGCCGCTGCCGCCTACTACGGAGACGGCGCCACCCCCCTCGGGGACGACGAGTACGACGCCCTGCTGCGGGCCGTCACCGCCTACGAGGACGCCCACCCCGACCAGGTGCTGCCCGACTCCCCGACCGGCAAGGTCGCCGGCGGCGCGGTCGTGGGCGACATCCCGCACAGCGTGCCGATGCTCTCCCTCGACAACGTCTTCTCCGCCGAGGAACTCACCGAATGGGCCGCCGGACTGGAACGGCGCCTGGGCCGCCCGGTGACCGCCTGGTGCGTCGAGCCCAAGCTCGACGGCATGGCGGTGGCCGCCCGCTACCGCGCCGGCCGCCTGCACCAGGTCCTCACCCGCGGCGACGGCCTGGCCGGCGAGGACATCAGCCACGCCGCGGACGCCATCCTGGGCCTGCCCGCCGCGCTCACCGCACCCCTCGACGTCGAACTGCGCGGCGAGGTCCTGCTCACCCACGCCCAGTTCGAGCACGCCAACCGGCTGCGCAGCGAGCACGGCGCCACGCCCTTCGCCCACCCCCGCAGCGGCGCGGCCGGCACCCTGCGCGCCAAGGACCGCCCCTACCGCGTCGAGCTGACCTTCTTCGCCTACGGCGCCATCGGCCTGGACGACGACCTCGGCCACAGCGCCCTGCTGGAGCGCCTCGCCGCCCTCGGCGCGAACACCGCCGCCACCACCCCCGCCCACCCGCAGCGCTGCGCCACCCAGGAGGACGCCCAGCGGCGCATCGAGGAGATCGCCGCGCTGCGCACGGCCCTGCCGTTCGGCATCGACGGAGTGGTCGTCAAGGCCGACTCCGCCGCCGACCAGCGGGAGGCGGGCTCCGGCTCGCGCGCGCCCCGCTGGGCCGTCGCCCGCAAGCTCGCCGCCGAGCACAAGGTCACCCGCCTGCTCGACGTCGAATGGAACGTCGGCCGCACCGGCATCATCGCCCCGCGCGCCGTCCTCGACCCCGTCGACATCGACGGCGTCATCGTCACCTACGCCACCCTCCACAACCCCGCCGACATCACCCGCCGCGACCTGCGGATCGGCGACCAGGTCTTCGTCTACCGGGCCGGCGACGTGATCCCGCGCGTCGAGGCGCCGCTCGCCGACCAGCGCACCGGTGACGAGACCCCGATCGCCTTCCCCGAGGCCTGCCCCCGCTGCGGCGACGCCATCGACACCACCGAGCAGCGCTGGCGCTGCACCCGAGGCCGCAACTGCCAGGCCGTCGCCTCCGTCATCTACGCCGCCGGCCGCGACCAGCTCGACATCGAGGGCCTCGGCCGCACCCGCGCCGTCCAGCTCGTCGAAGCCGGACTCGTCGGCGACATCGCCGACCTGTTCACCCTCACCCGCGAGCAGCTCCTCGCGCTGGAGCGGATGGGCGGGACCAGCACCGACAATCTGCTCGCCGCGATCGAAACCGCCCGCAGCCGGCCACTGAACCGGGTGTTCTGCGCGCTCGGCGTGCGGGGCACCGGGCGCACCATGTCCCGCCGCATCGCCGCCCACTTCGGGTCCATGGCGGCCGTGCGCGCCGCCGACGCCGAGACCCTGGCCGGGGTGGACGGCATCGGCGCCGAGAAGGCCCGCGTCATCGTCGCCGAACTCGCCGAGCTCGCGCCCCTCCTGGACAAGCTCGCCGCCCAGGACGTCGGCACCGCCGTCACCGAGCCCCGGACGCCGCCCGCCGCGGCGGACACCGCTGCCGGCGATGACGCGGACGGTGATGCGGGCGGTGATGCGGGCGGCGATGTGGGTGGCAACGCCGGCCGGCGGCCGGGCGCGCCGCTCGCCGGCGAGGCCGTCGTCGTCACCGGCGGCATGAGCGGCCGGCTCGCCGCCCTCTCCCGCAACGAGATGAACGAACTCGTCGAACGGGCCGGCGGAAAGGCCTCCTCGTCGGTGTCCGCGCGCACCACCCTGCTGGTGGCCGGGGAGAAGGCCGGCTCGAAGCGGACGAAGGCCGAAACGCTCGGCATCACGATCCTCACGCCGGACGAGTTCGCCGAACGCGTGGCGGAGTACCTGCCGTAGCGCCACGCCGCCCGGGCCGCCGGTCACGAGACGACCGAACTCCCGTGCAGTCGACAAATCGATGACTATATGCTCGCCCGATGCCTTACGACCGCATTGACGGCGTCCCCGTCATCTGGACCGAGACGCCCGGCCCGCTCGAAGCCACCCTGATGTTCGGCTGCGGGCTCCAGGACGAGACCTTCCGCACCCTCGGGGTGACGCACATGGTCGAGCACCTGGCGATGAGTACGCTGCCCCGGCTGCACTTCGAGCACAACGCCTCGGTCAGCCTCACGCTCACCGACTTCACCTGCACCGGCCGCCCGGAGCAGGTCGTCGACTTCCTCGCCCGCGTCTGCGCCGCCCTCACCGACCTGCCCCTGGGGCGGATCGAGCAGGAGGCCGGAGTGCTGGCAGCCGAGGGCAGCGGCACGGCCGACCCGGTCACCGCGGAACTGCTGTCGATCCGTTACGGCACGCAGGGCCTCGGCCTGGCCTCCTTCAACGGCCCCGGCGCCGACCGCATCCCGCTGGACGCCGTGCGGGAGACCGTCGCGCGCCACTTCCACGCCGGCAACGCCGTCCTCGCCCTCACCGGCCCGCCGCCCGAGGACCTGCGCCTCCCGCTGCCGCCCGGCCCCAGCACCACCCGAGCCCCGCACCCCGCCCCGCGCACCACCCGTTCGTCCTGGCACCGGGCCGACGTGCCCGGCCCCGGCCTGCTGCTCTCCTGCGACCTCAACGACCAGGCGATGCTGCTCGCCGCCCACGTGCTCAGCCAGCGCCTGACCGACACCGTCCGGCACCAGCACGGCCTCAGCTACGACGTCGGCGGCACCGCCGTCTACGTCGGTCCCGGCAGGGGCGAGCGCAGCATCCAGCTCGACGTCCGCGAGGGCCAGGAGAAGCGGGTCGCCGAACTGCTCTGGCAGGAGGCCGTCCGCCTGGCCACCGAGGAGCCCACCGAGGCCGAACTCGCCGAGGAACGCGAGGGGGCCCGGGAGTTCCTGACCGACCCGCGCACCGCCGACCTGGAGGTCGTCGAGCGCGCGGCCGACCTGCTGCTCGGCGAGACCCACCTGGACGCGCAGACCAGGCTCGCTCTGCAGGCCGAGGTGACCCCGGCCCAGGTGCGGGAGGCCTTCGCGACGGCGATGGAGTCGGCGCTGCTGCTGGTGCCGTGCGGAGTGGAGGTCCTGGTGCTCGGCCGGCCCGACGGATCGGGACTGCCCGCCGGCGGCTGCTCCGAGCGCACCGAACTGCCGGCCGGGCCGCAGTACCGTCCGCCGCTGCTCACCCGGGCGCGGTTCGGCGCGGCGCGCAAGGTCCGGCTGGTCGTGAACGCGGACGGCGCGTGGTGGCAGGACGAGGAGGGCGTGATCCACGGCTTCCCGTACTCCGAGGTGGTCGGCGTCGAGGTCCACGAGGGAGCCCTCGTCCTCCAGGGCCGCGGAAACTGCTTCGTCCCGGTGGTCCCGGATCTCTTCTCCGGCCTCGGCCCGGCCATCGCCACCGTCGAGGCCGCCGTCCCGGAGGCCCTGCGCTACCCGGTCTCGGCCCTGCGTGCCACGGAGTGATCCGAAGATCGGTTTGGCGGGCCGTCGGCCGGGTGCGATGAGCACGGAGTGACTCCCCGGCCCACGGCGCGGGTGACGGCCGCTCCGGGGCCGGGGGGAGCTCGCTCCAGGGGCCGGACGACCTGTGCGTCGAGGTCTGGGACGACGAGATGCCCGTGCAGTGGTTCACCCTCGTCGATGCGGTCGTGGTGGCCCATCAGCCTGCCCCGGGGGCCCGGAGCGGTACGACGTGGCGCTCGGCGCCGGTGTCAGGCGCGAGGAGAGCTTCTCCGGCCTGCCCGCGACGCCGCGCTTCGAACTCTTCGCGGGGACCACGGTCGCTGCTACCGGTGCGGGCCGGTGCGCGGCCCGCGACCTCGACGACGCGCTCGACCTGGCACGGGCCATCGGCGACCGGCACGGCGAGGCGCAGGCCCTGAACGCCCGGGGCAGACTGCGCCGCCCGTCGCACGCGCCGTCGGCGACGGCCGACCACGAGTCGGCACTGGCGCTGGCCCGCGAACTGGGGAACCCGGGCCGGACGGGCGCGGCCCTGCTCGGCGCCGGCCGGTGCGAGCGCGACCTCGGGCGGACCGACGCGGCCGGGGGACGTCTGTGGGAGGCACTGACGCTGTACGAGGGCCTCGGCGCACCGGAGGCACCGTCCGTCGCAGCCGAACTCGCCGACCTCCGGGCCTGAACGGGTCGTTGCAGCAGGGCCTCGCTGTTCGCTCGGCGCTCGCCGCTCGCCGCTCGACCGCGAACCCCGCCTGTCGTACCCCTGTGCCAGACTGCCCGTCATGCAGGCCGACCTGGAACTTCTGCGTGAGCTGATCGCCACCACGCCCGGGATCGTCAGCCGGCCGGGCCGGGGCCGTCCGGAGGCCGTGATCCGCGAGACGGAGGCCGCCACCGGGCCGCTGCCGCGCTCGTACCGGTGGTGGCTGGCCGCGTACGGGGAGGGCTCGCTGCGCGGGTGCCCGATCGCCACGGTGGAGCCGGTGGAGGGCCTCGGTGAGCCAGGGCTCACCGAGGGGTGGTCCGGCGGGGACCGGCTCTGGTTCCACGAGGACGACGACCACGGGCGCCACGGATTCGCCCTCGACCAGGCCGTGGACGGGGAGTGGCCGGTCGTCGTGCAGAGCCCTTTCACCGATGAGGAGCAGGTGGTCGCCGACTCCTTCGCCGGGTTCCTCACGGTGTGGACGGCGCTCGCCGCCGGTCTGCGGGAGGGACCGAACCCGGCCGTCGCCCGGCTGTGGCGCGCCACCCCCGGACTCCGGCTGCCGGACGGCGGCACGCTGTCCGGGCCGCACACCTTCCGCGCCCGCAACGAGGCCTGGGAGGTGTCGACGTACGCGCCCCACTGGGCCCTGGTCGGCGAGGACGGCGGGGGAGCGGGCCTGTTCATGCGCCGTCACGGCCGGGACCGCTCCTCCCTGTACCGGCTCGCGCCCGGCGCCCTCGGGGGCGATGTCGCGGAGCAGGGGGAACTGCTGGGCGCGGACCTCTTCGACTGGCTCGACGAGTCCCCGAGCGGCTGAGAGCGCGCGGGCCGGCGAGCCCGGCGGCCGGGACGCACGGCGGGGTGGTGGTTGCCGACCGGCGCCGATGTTCACCGGTGCGGGGCGGAGTTGCCCGGATTCCCCGCGCGAGCCGACCGGCATCCGTACCATCGGCGGGGCCTGGGGCGCTGGAGCAGGCATGGGCGGGTGGGACCGTGGGAGGGGATCGATGGGGCCGGTGGGCTGGATTCTGGTGGTCGTGCTGTCGGTCGGCGCCGCGGTGATCTGGCTGATGCTGCGCTATCCCGGAGGATGGCGGTACGCCTTCGGCGAGGAGTACGCCAAGGACCGGCGCGATCTGGATGGCGCGCGCAGCAGGCTTCGCGGGCTGGAACGCGAAGCCCGCCGCGAGCGCGACGCCGCCCGTGGCGAGGTCGAAGCGGCCGAGCGCGCCCATGGTGACCGGGTCGGCCGGGCCAGGGCGCACCTGGCCCGGCTCCGGGCACCCGGCCGGGGCGATCTGCGCTCCTCGCTCCTGGGCGGCCTGCGGCTGTACGAGCACGCGTTGGAGGTGACGGTGGACGGTCTCACCTCGGAGTACCCGCTGGACGAGATCTCGGTTCGCGACGAGTACTCGTCCAAGGCCGGCCACGTCTACGTGGCACTCCCGACCGGGCGTCGGCAGATGGTGTCCGTCCCGCTGGACGAGGTGCCCGAGGCCGAGGTGCGGCAGTTCGTCGTCGAGGTCTTCAACGCCGCCGCCGACGCCAAGGTGGCCAAGGTGGAACGGCAGGCGCTCGTGCCGCAGGCCGAGGCCGACCTGCGCGAGGCGATCTCCGACACCGCCGGTCAGGAGGAGGCCCGGCGCCGGCAGACCGAACTGGCGGCCCGGCAGGAGTCGGACACGCGCATTCCCCAGGCACGCCGCGAGTGGGACGCGGCCCGGGACCGGTGGCAGCAGCTGACGGGGCGGCGACCGGAGTAGTGCCCGCCGTGGGCCCCGGGCTTCGCACGCTGCAGGTGGGGGTGAGCCCACGGCCGACCGCCGACCGCAGGGGCGCGGTCGGGGGCTCGGGGACGGGGCGCAAGCGACGCGTTCGCGCAGGAGGTCGGCGCGCAGGTCGGGGTCGGGGGCGGGAGTGGTGGTGAGGGCGCGGGTGAAGTCCTCGGCGGCGGCGGTCTCGTTGCCGAGCCGGCGGTGGGCCAGGCCACGGTTGTAGAGGGCGACCGGGTCGGGGTCCAGGGCGGTCAGCGCGGTGGCCGGCATGGTGGTGAAGGCCCACCAGTTCCGGGTATCCCCCCCGCCGGGGTGACCAGCGGCAGTCCGCGCTCGGCGAGGCGGACGGCGTGCTCGTAGAAGCCGCTCTGCAGGGCGAGGCCGAGCGCGGTGCGCAGCGCGTCGACGCCGTCGGTGGCGGGGCGGGTGCCGCGTTCCCGGTGGTAGGGGGATCGCGCCCAGCTGCCAGGACCACTCGCCGGTCGCGGCGAGTTCGTCGGCGCGCTCGTCGTGCCAGGCAGGATCGCGGACCGGGGCGGCGGTGTCCTCGGTGGTGGTGGCCGGGAGGGGCCGGGCGTACGCGGCGACGGTCGCCGCGAGCGCGGAGGGCAGCGAGGCGACACCGACGTACAGCCTCAGCCGGGAGGGGGCGAGGCGTCGTAGCAGGACGTCGACCCCACGACCTGGCCCCTCACCGGTACGGCTGCCGAATCCTGCCATGCGTCGGTCGCCGCCGGGACCCGGCGGCGGCTCCGTCCCGTTCCGGCGGGGAACGCGATCCGGGCGGTTTCCACGGCGCGGTGAAGGCCGGTTGTCCAGGCTGACGTGGATGGGGGCGCCGTCCGGTCGGCCCGTCCTTCCGGCCGGGCTCCCCGCGCGGGGGTGCCGTCGCCTAGAGTGAGAGCTTCTTGCGGACGGGACCGGTGGCGGCACGAGCGGGGAGGGGGCCGGAGTGGAGCGACGCGTACGTCGGATCGCGGCGGCAGCGCTGTCCTGCGCGTTCCTCGCGGTCTGGGCCGTCCTCCAGGTCCTCCTCGGCACCGCGACGGGCGCGGCGCAGCCGGTCCCCGGCGTGCCGCCCGCCGTCGCCGCCCCGGCGGCGGCCCCCGTCGCCGTACGGCTCGGGCCGGCGGCTGCGGAGGTCCGACGCACGCCGGACCTCCACCGCTCCGACGTCGCCCAGCGGCGGACGGCCGCCGCCGAGCCGGGCGTGCGGCTGCCCGTGCTCCCGCCGGCCGCGCTGCCGGCCGCCCGGACGGACGCCCCCCGGCCCCGGCCCGGGGTGTACGCCGCGGGGCCGCGCCAGGAGCGGGCGCCGCCGGCCGACCGCTACGACCCCCGCCACACCCGCGGTCCCCCCTCCACCCGGTCCAGCTGACGTTTCACCGCGCCCGCCGACCCGGGTGCCGCGGCCTGCCCGCGGCCCGGAGCGTTCCCGGCGGTGCGCCGTTTCCTCGCGTCCGCCCGTCCCGGGTGCGGCGTCCCCCGCGGACGCCCGGCTCCCGCGGACCGCCCGTGGAGTACCCATGCCTACTCGCCGTGCCACGTTCTGGCGCGCGCTCGTCGCGCTCGCCGTCGTCGGTGTCTCGCTCTACGTCGCTCTGACCACCCCGCCCCGCCTCGGCCTCGACCTGCGCGGCGGCACCCGGATCGTCCTGGAGACCCAGGACTCGCCCACCGTCCGCGCCGACGCGGGCTCCACCGACCGGGCGCTGGAGGTGCTGCGCCGCCGGGTCGACGGGCTCGGCGTCGCCGAACCCTCGCTCGCCCGGGCCGGGGAGCGGCGCATCGTCGTCGAACTCCCCGGAGTCCAGGACCCCCGCGAGGCCGCCGCGGTCATCGGCCGCACCGCCCAGCTCACCTTCCACCCCGTCACCGCGATGGCCGAAGGCCCGGCCGGACCCCCCGCGGCGGACGGCTCCCGGGTCCTCGCCGACCCCGGCCTGCCCGGCGGCCACCTGCAGCTGGGCCCGCCGGTGCTGACCGGCGACGGCGTCAAGGACGCCTCGGCCGTCCTCGACACCCAGATGGGCCTCGGCTGGAGCGTCGACCTCTCCTTCCGCGGCTCGGCCGGCGACGCCTGGGCCCGGCTCACCGGCGAGGCGGCGTGCGCCGCGCCGGGCGACCCCGCCCGCCGGGTCGCCATCGTGCTCGACGACCGCGTCCTGTCCGCCCCCGGAGTCCAGGACAGCGTGTCCTGCGGGCGGGGCATCACCGGCGGTTCGACGCAGATCACCGGCGGCTTCTCCGCCGACGAGGCCCGCGACCTCGCGGCCCTGGTGAAGGGCGGCGCGCTGCCCGTCCCGGTGACGGTGATCGAGCAGAGCACCGTCGGCCCCACCCTCGGGGCCGAGGCGATCCGCGCCAGCGCCCTGGCCGCGGTCATCGGCCTGCTCTGCACCGGGGCCTTCATCATCGCCGTGTACCGCCTGCTCGGGGTGCTGGCCACCGTCGCGCTCGCCCTCTACGGGCTGATCTCGTACGCCGCCGTGGTCGCGCTCGGCGCGACGCTCACCCTGCCCGGACTGGCCGGCTTCGTGCTCGCCATCGGCATGGCGGTGGACGCCAACGTGCTGGTCTTCGAACGGGCCAGGGAGGAGTACACCGCGCCCCGCGCGGCCCGCGCCGGCAGGGAGCTCGACCTGCGGCGCCCGCTGCGCGTCGGGTTCGCGAAGGCCTGGAGCGCGGTGGCCGACTCCAACGTGACGACGCTGCTCGCCGCCGGACTGCTCTTCGTGTTCGCCACCGGCCCGGTCAAGGGCTTCGGGGTGACGCTCTCGATCGGCGTGCTGGCCTCGATGTTCTCGGCGATGCTGATCACCCGCCTGCTCGCCGAGTGGGCGGTGCGGCGGCCGGCCGTCGCCCGGCGGCCCGCCCTGACCGGCATGGCCACCGTCGGCCGGCTCCGGACCCGGCTGAACCGGCGCCCGCCCCGGCTGATGCGCCACCGGCGGCGCTGGCTCGGCGCCTGCGCCGGCCTGCTGCTGCTCGCCCTGGCCGGCATCGGCGGGCGCGGCCTGGACTTCGGCGTCGAGTTCACCGGCGGCCGGGTGGCACAGTACACCGCCGCGCAGCGGGTCGACGCGGACGCCGCCCGCGCGGCGGTGGTCGGCGCCGGGTTCCCGCAGGCCGTGGTGCAGACCACCGGCGACACCGGCGTGTCCGTCCGCACCAAGGAGACCGGCGACGACCAGCAGCAGCGCATCCGCGAGGCGCTCACCGGCGTCACCGGCGAGCTGTCCGTGGAACGCGACGAGCTGATCGGGCCGAGCCTCGGAAGCGAACTGCGCGGCTACGCACTGGCCGCGCTCGGGCTCGCGGTCGCCGCCCAGCTGCTCTACCTCACGATCCGCTTCCGGTGGACCTTCGCGGCCGCCGCGGTCATCGCGATGGCGCAGGACCTGCTGCTCGTCCTCGGCCTCTTCGCCTGGCTGGGCAAGCCGGTGGACAGCGTCTTCCTCGCCGCGCTGCTCACCATCGTCGGGTACTCGGTCAACGACACGGTGGTGGTCCTCGACCGGCTGCGCGAGCTGCGCCGGACCGGGACGAAGGCGAGCTGGGCGGACCTCGCGGACCGCGCGGTGGCGCAGACCCTCCCGCGGACGGTGAACACCGGCATGGGGGCGCTGTTCGTCCTGGTGGCCCTGGCGGTCCTCGGTGGTGACTCGCTCGCCGACTTCTCGGTGGCGCTGCTGGCCGGGGTCCTGGTGGGCACGGCGTCGACCGTGTTCACCGCGATGCCGGTGGTCGTGCTGCTCCAGGGCCGGTTCCCGGACCGGCCGCGGGAGGGCCGTGGCACGCGGGACGCCCGGGAGGCCCGGACGCCGCACACGGTGGGCGCCGCACGGGCGCGCGACCACAACGGGGCGGTGGTCTGACCGGCGCTCGGTCCGCTCCCGGCGGATCACCCTCGCAGCTGCGGGGAGGACGTGGACGGAAGTCCGCCTTGGCCGGTCCGGACCGGCCAAGGCGGAGCTGTCGGAACCGGGCGGTCACCGGCGCTCGGCGGACCCGGCGCCGGTCACCCGTACAGCGCGTCCCGGACCTGCCCCCACGCGGTGTCGGTGGCCACCGCGGCGAGCTGCTCGGTGGTCAGCGGCGGCGCGGTGCGGCTACCGGTCGGCTCATCGGCCCCGGCACCGGCCGGGGCGTCCGCCAGCTTGGAGCCGTCCGGCAGACGCGAGACCGTGCAGGCGTCCTCGGGTGTGTCCATCACCGGGAAGCCGGGTGTCCAGCGACGGTATGGACTCCGCATCGACGTGGCCACCGGTGGAGCCGCTCGCCATCCGCCGGCCGGTCTGTCCGGGCCTGTCCGGGACATGTCCCGGACGGGGCGGGGGATTGCCGGACGGGTGGCGCGGACTGAAGTCTCGGTGACGCGCTACCCGGGCCACCGGCTGTCGGGAGCGCCGATCGGAAGGGAACGACCAATGCGCATCCGCAAGCTCCTCGCCGGCGTGACGCTGGGATCCGCGCTCCTCGTCGGGGGTCTCGCCGTCCCCGCCCAGGCGACGGCCGCCCCCGTGCCCCGGGCCGGATCGGTCGCCGTGATGGGCGAGATGGTGTTCTACGACGACTTCTGGACCCACGCCGAGTGCCAGAAGGTGGGCCGGGCCGGCCAGAAGGCCAAGATGTGGAGGGTCTACACCTGCCAGGAGTCGCTCTGGGACTGGGACTTGTACGTCGGATACTGATCCCCGCCCCCCCCGGGGCGGTTGTCGGCGCCGTTCAGCCTGACGTGGGGCCTGCCGGCCGGCAGGCCCCACCTGGCCGGGGTGAGCGGTGGAACGGCTCTGGCGGGCGACGGCGCAGAGCCGCTACGGTCTGGACCAGCCACCCGTCCTGGCCTCTACCGGGAGTCGACATCAGCACCCGAACCACCGTCAGCGCCGTTCCCGCCACCGCCGTTTCGGCTCCTGACGCGCTCACCCTGCCCGATCTGCTCGACGACCGGGCGCGGCGGCACCCCGACCGGCCCGCGCTGCTCGTCCCCGGACGCCCGGCGCTCGACTACCGGACCTGGCGCGCGCGGGCCGTGCGCGCCGCCCACGGTCTTGCGCGCGCGGGGGTGCGGCCGGGGGAGCGGGTGCTGCTGCTCTTCACGAACCGGGCCTGGGACGACTACGCGGTGGCCTTCCTCGCCGCGCACTACGCGGGCGCGGCAGCCGTCGTCGCCCGTGAGGACCTGAGCGCCGAGGACACCGCCCGGCTGGCCGGCGACAGCGCGGCGGCCCTCGCGGTCACCGGCCGGGCCGGATCGGACGGGGACGAGCGGGCGTCCGCCGCCGGCCTGCGCTGCCTGCGGCTCGCCGACCTGGAGACGGCCGGCAGAGACGGCAGGGAGGGCGAGGACGACGACGGCGAACCGCCGCACCGGCCCGGCCCCGGCGACCTCGCCCAGGTCATCGGCACCTCCGGCACCACCGGCGCACCCAAGGGCGTGCGGGCCGCCCACGCCAGCCTCACCGCCGGCCAGCGGCTCGACCCGCGCCCGCGCCCCTACGCCCACTCCGCGCACGCCCTGCACGCGTTCCCGATCGGCACCAACGCCGCCCAGGTCGTCCTGGTCAACGCCCTGGTCGCCGCGCCCGCCACGATCTGCCTGCCGCGCTTCGACGCCGAGGAGTTCGGCGCGGCCGTCGCCGAACACCGCGTCGGCACCGTCTTCCTGGTGCCCTCGATGGCCGTCGAACTGCTCAACTCGGGCGCCGCCGGGCGCTACGACCTCAGCAGCGTCCTGCTGATCAGCTCCTCCGCCGCGGCCCTGCCCGCCCCCGTCGCCACCGCCCTGCGCGCGGCCCTGCCGACCGCGACCCTGGTCAACACCTACACCTCCGCCGAGGCGTCCCCCGCCCAGATATCCGCCGTCGTCGACGCCCGCCGCCCCGGCTCCGTCGGGCGCCCCGCCAACCCCGCCGACCTGCGGCTGCTCGGCGAGGACGGCCGGCCCGTCGAACCGGGCGCCGTCGGCGAGGTGTGGCTGCGCCAGCCCGGCCCGCCGCGCGGCTACACCGCCGGGGCCGACGCCTCGTCCGCCGTCTTCCGGGACGGCTGGGTGCGGATGGGCGACCTCGGGCGGCTCGACGCGGACGGCTACCTGTACCTGGTCGACCGGGAGAGCGACGTCATCAAGTCCGGCGCCCTCAAGGTCTCCACGCTGCGCATCGAGGACGTCCTGCACGCCCACCCGCAGGTGGCCGACGCCGCCGCGCTCGGCCTGCCGCACCCCGTCATGGGCGCCGTCCCGGTGGCCGCCGTCGTGCCCGCCGCCGGCGGCCTCGACCTCGACGAACTGCGGCTCTTCCTCGCCGCCCGGCTCGGGCGGGCCGAACTGCCGGTCCGCATCCTGGTCACCGACCGGCTGCCCCGCAACCCCAGCGGCAAGGTCGTCAAGCACGAACTCCGCACCCGCTTCGACGCCCCCGCCGACGGCACGCCCGGCACCCCGCCCGCCACCGGGCACGAACGCTCCCTCGCCGCCGTCTGGCGCAGGATCCTCGGCCGGCCCGTCCAGGCCGTCGAGGACGAGTTCTTCGCGCTCGGCGGCGACTCCTTCCGCGCCGTCCAGCTCGCCGCCGCCGTCTCCGCCGAGTTCGGCGTCACCGCCAGTACCGCCCTCGTCTTCGAACGCCCTTCGCTGCGCGCCCAGGCCGCCTGGCTCGCCGACGCCCCGAAGGCGGCCGACGGCAGCCAACCCCTGGCGGACTCCGAGCTGTCCCCGTTCCTCCGGGAACTGCGCGCCCAGCCGCACGACATCCCGCTCACCTCCCAGCAGGAGAACTTCCTGCGCTGGATGGCCGAGGCCGAGGGGCGCAACGTCGGCGCCGTCGCCGTCATGTTCCGCGTCACCGAGGCGCTCGACCCCGAACTGCTGGCCGAGGCCCTGCGCGAGGCGGTGCGCCGTCACCCGGCGCTGCGCACCCGCTTCGTGCCGGTGCTCGGCGCCGCGCCGGGGGTCCGACGCGCCGTGGTCGACCCCGAGCCGGAGATCGACGCCGTCCTGGTCGACGCGCCGGGCGAGAGCGACGACGAGGTGTCCGCCCGGCTGATCGCCGCCCGGGACCGGCTCACCGACGTCGGCGAGGGCCCGATGACCGGCCTCGCCGTGGTCAGCCGCGGGCCCGAGGACCACGCCGTCCTGCTCGCCGTCCACCACATCGTCGGTGACGGCTGGTCGGTCGGCGTGCTGCTGCGCGACCTCGGCGTCGTCTACTCGGCGCTGCGCCGCGGCCGTCCCGCACCGCCGCCCCGTCCGATGCCGACGCTCGGCGAACTGGTCACCCGCGCCAACGCCCAGTGGCCGGTCTCCCGCGCCCACTTCGCCCGCACGCTCGCCGGCGCGCCCGAGGCCGTGCACCCCTTCCCCGGCCGCGCCGACACCGAGACGGTCCTCAGCGCCGCCCACCGCCTCACCGTCCCCGCCGCCCGGGCCACCGCCCTGCGCGAGCGGGCCGCCGAGGCCGGGGCCACGCCCTTCCAGGCCCTCGCCGCCGTCTGGCTCGGCCTGCTGGCGGAGCGCAGCGGCCAGGACGACCTCGTCCTGATGACCCCGGTCCCCGGCCGCACCACGCCCGAGGCCGAACAGGCCGTCGGCTGCTTCGTGCAGTCCCTGCTGCTGCGGGTCGACGCCTCCGGCGCCCCGGGGTTCGCCGAACTCCTCGCCCGGGTCCGCGACACGGCCACGGCGGCGCTGGACCAGCAGCTGTACCCGTTCGCGGAGTTCAGCCCGCTGGTGCCGTTCGCGGCCTGGCTGCGCTACGAGGCCTGGAACGCCCCCGCCCAGCTCCCCGGCCTCAGCTGCACGGCCTGGGAGGTCCCGCGCAGCGCCACCGTGCCCTACCCGCTGCCCGGCGGCGACCGCCACGTCCCCGAACTCGCCGCCACCGAACAGCCCGACGGCTCCCTGGTCTGCTGGCTCCGCTACAACGAGCACGCCTTCACACCGGCCGCCGTCGAGTCCCTGGCCGCCGCCCTGGAGGCCCGCATCACCGAGGCCGCCGGGGGCTGAGCGTGCGATTGTCGGTGGCCGATGCCATGATCCCCATGACCCGACCGAAGGAGATCATCATGGGTACCTGGGACATCGGCCACTTCGACAACGACACCGCCGCGGACTTCTCCGGAGCGCTGGACGAGGCGGCCCCGGAGGAGCGGGAGGGGCTGGTCCGCCGCGTCCTGACCGTCGTCGCCGACACGGCGGCCGAGGACTACCTCGACTCCGACGAGGCGGCCAAGGCGGTGGCCGCCGCCGCCCTCGTCGCCGCCCAGTGCCCCGGCGGCGAGCCGGTCACCACCAGCTACGGCCCCGACGAGCCCCTGCCGGCCTTCGCCGCCGACCTCCGCCCGCTGGCCGTGCAGGCCCTCGACCGGGTGGTCGCCGACGAGTCCGAACTCGCCGAACTCTGGGACGAGACCGAGGAGAGCGAGGACTGGCGCCGCACCGTCAAGGACCTCCGCGCCGTCCTCGACCCCGAGCCGCAGCCGGCCACGGAGCCGCTGTCCGACGTCTAGACCGTTTCCCGGGCCGGGCGAGGACGGTGGCGGGCCGGGGCGGGCCGGGCCAGGATGCTGGCGGGGGCTCAGGCCGCGGCCAGCCAGTCCTCCTCAAGGGCGTCGAGAACGAACCCGTTGTCGAAGCGCACCTTGTACGTGGTCCGGGCGCCGGCGCCGGTGCCTTGCAGGCTCATCCTGATCACCTGCTGGCGGAGGTCGTCGACCATGCCGGCCGCGAAGCCCGAGAGATGGCTGCCGCGGACCTGCTGCTCGAAGGCCGCGAGATGGTCCTGGTAGGCACCGGCGCTCCCCTGGGAGACAGCCGTGACGATGCCCGTCAGCCCCTCGGCCAGGAACAGCGCTCCGGGGAAGCCGCCCCCGGCCGCGGCGCCGTGCGCGGTGACCTGGACCTCCCTGGTCAACCTCACCCGTGCACCGGTGTTGTACGGCATGGTGTTCCCCCCTCGTTCGATCCTGCCCCTGACCATGGCGAGCGTAGTCGAGCCGCCGGGTCTTCCGGTGCGGGGACGGACGGTTACGAGGCCTGACGGTTACGAGGCCTGACGGTTAGGGGGTGCCGAGCAGCCGGGCGCGCAGCGCGGCGGCGCCGCTCTCCGCGAGCCAGTCCGCCAGGGTGCGCAGCCCGGGGTGAATGACCCGCAGCGCCTCGATGTCGGCGTGCCAGCGGTGGCCGGCGTCCCACTGGCGGCGGATATCGGCGAAGTCCGGGTTCAACGCGGCCGCCTCGTCGTGGGTGACCTGTTCGTAGCGCACCGCGATCCCGGTCGCGGCGCTGATGGCGGCCGCCGCCTCGACCGGGGTCAGGTCGTCGCCGGCCAGTTCCAGCGTCCGTCCGGCGAACCGGTCCGGCTGCTCGAAGGCCAGGGCCGCGAACTCGGCGATGTCCTCCAGCGCGATGATCTGGAGCGGCGCGTCGGGCGTGAAGAGGTGCCGGTGGACGCCGTCGCGGACTCCGTCGAGGCCGGCGACGGCCGTCCCGAGGTAGTTCGTCATGAACCGCACCGGGCGCAGCACGGTGACCAGCGGGATCCGCTCGTGCAGGTACCGCTCGATGCGCCGCTTCCCCGGGGCCGCGAACGCCGCGCCCGAGGTGGAGGCGACGCCGGTGAACACCACCTGGCGGATCCCCACGGCGGCCGCCGCGTCGGCCAGGGCCCGGCCGCGGGCGAACTCCAACTCCTCGTCACCGCCCGCCGGTCCGTAGGCGACCGGCGGCACGGCGAACAGCGCGCCGGTGCCGGCCAGCGCCCGTTCGAGGCCCGACGGCTCGTCGAAGTCCGCGACGGCCAGTTCGGCTCCGGCCTGCGCGAGTGCCACGGCGGCGGGCGCGGCGCTGTCGCGGACCAGTGCGCGCACCGGGCGGCCGGCGGCCAGCAGTCGGCGCACCGTGGCACCGCCTTGCCTGCCGGTCGCTCCGGTCACGGCGACGGTGGTCGTGGCCCAGGCGGTGTCGCTGTCGGTGGTCATGATCGTTCCTCCCTCTCCCCGGTCCCCTGAGGCTGTGGACTGATGCGGTGGAACCGGGTTATCTGGAACACTGCAACCCGGTTGAGCCGAGGCACAAGGGGTTTCGTGACATGACGACATCGGCAGCGACAGGGACAGCAACCGGAACAGGGGCGGCAACCGGGACAGGGACGGCGACCGGCGGCGACCGGGCCGACGCCCGCCGCAACCGGGCCAAGGTGCTGGCGGCCGCCGCCGAGGCGATGGCGGAGCGGGGGATCGACGTCCCGCTCGGCGAGATCGCCCGCCGGGCGGGTGTCGGCGCGGGCACCGTCTACCGGCACTTCCCGAGCAAGCAGGCCCTCCTGGAGGCGGTGTTCGCGCAGCACCTGGACGAGGCGGTCGCCTCCGGCGAGCGGCGGGCCGCCCGGCTCGCGCCCACCGAAGCCTTCTTCGGGTTCCTGCTGGACGTCATCGAACTGCCCGGCCTGTGCGGGCAGATCTGTGAGATGGTGACCGCCGACACGAGCTGGCCGCGTCCGGTGCTCACGGCCTCCCGGCTGCGCTTCCGCCAAGTCCTGACGGCCCTGCTCCACTCCGCGCAGCGGGCCGGCGGGGTCCGCGCCGATGTCGACGCGGCGGACGTCGCGGCCCTCGCCGTGGGGTGCGTCTCGATGCTCACCGCCCGTCGTGACGAACGGGCCGGCCGCAGGCTGGTCCAGCTGACCCTGGACGGGCTGCGGCCCTCCGGTCCTGTCACGGAAGGGCGTTCCTTCCGTGACGGACAGGGTGCCCTCTGTGAGGAGTGCGGGACCGCACTCGCCGTCCGCCCCACCGGCCGTCCGGGCCGCTACTGCGGCGCCACCTGCCGCCAGCGCGCCCGCCGCCGACGCCTCGCGGGCTGAGCTCCGGCCGAACGGGCTAGTCCACCGGGTGCGGGCGGACGGCGAATCCGATACTGGCCGTCCCGGCCCCCGACGGCGGGGCACCACGAGGAAGGAGTACGGACATGAACCCTCCAGCTCCCATGGAGTCCGGCTGCGACATGATGAAGCGCACCGCGAAGGCCCTCAAGAAGGACATCGAGAACAGCGAGCGCCACGCGGCGGAGATCAGGTCCAAGATCGCCGTGCTGCAGGGACAGGCCAATCCGGACCAGGCGCAGATCGATGCCCTCAAGCAGGCGCTGGAGATCCTGGAGAAGAAGATCGAGGAGGACCGCCTGTCTCTGTCGACGCTGGAGGACGTGATCACCGAGAACTGTTAGGACGTGTCGGTCTGCGCAGACCGGGCGCGCTTGACCTCAACCTGGGTTGATCTTGCAGGCTGACCCTGTTCGCACTGACGCACAGGCAGGGGGCAGGCAGCATGCGCGCGGTACAGGTGCACCGCTTCGGAGGGCCCGAGGAACTGGTCCCGGGGGAGGTCCCGGATCCGGTGGCCGGGCCGGGGGAGGTGGTGGTGAAGGTGGCCGTGGCCGGGATGACCTTCGTCGAGACGCAGATCAGGCGGGGCACGGACCCGTGGCACGAGCCGCCCGCGCTCCCGTACGTCCCCGGCGGCGTGGTCGCCGGCCGGGTGGACGAGGTCGGCCCGGGGGCGGACCCGGCCTGGCTGGGGCGGCGGGTGATCGCGAGCCCCGGGGAGACCGGGGGCTTCGCCGAGCGGGCGGCGGCGCCGGCCGGGGAACTCTTCCCGGTGCCCGAGGGCCTGGACCTGCCCGAGGCGGTGGCGCTCCACAGCGACGGCAGCACGGCGCGGGGGCTGGCCGAGCACGCCCGGATCGGGCCGGGGGAGTGGGTCCTGGTGGAGGCCGCGGCCGGCGGGGTGGGCAGCCTCCTCGTCCAGCTCGCCCGCGCCGCCGGAGCCCGGGTGATCGGCGCGGCCGGGGGCGCCCGGAAGCTCGACGCCGTGCGCGAACTGGGCGCCGACGCCGCCGTCGACTACCGCGAGCCCGGCTGGACGGACGAGGTGCGCGCACTGACCGGCGGCGCGGGCGCGGACGTGGTGTTCGACGGGGTCGGCGGCGACCTCGGCCGGGCGGCGTTCGCAGTGACGGCCCACGGCGGCCGCTTCTCCGTCCACGGCGCCGCCGGCGGACCGGCCACCACCATCGACCCCGCCGACGCGCGCCGCGCCGGCGTGGAGGTCCTCGGCATCGAGCAACTCTTCGGCTTCGGACCCCACCTCACCCGCTGGGCCCGCGAGATCATGACCGAAGCGGCGGCGGGACGGGTACGGCCCCTGATCGGCCAGACCTTCCCCCTGGACCGCGCCGCCGACGCCCACGCCGCGATCGAGAACCGCACCGCCCTCGGCAAGACCGTCCTCCTGCTGTGAGGGCCTGAGCTACCCGCTCACCACCGAATCCCCGGCGAACTCCGCGGCGAGGGCGTCCATGACCACCTCGTCACAGACCTTCCCGAGCCAGTACCCGGCGTCCCGCAGCGCTCCGACCGTCCGGAACCCCGCCTTCTCGTACGCCCGGACGGCCGGCCGGTTGGGCGCCAGCACCTTCAGCCAGACCATCCGCAGATTGGTGACGTGGAACGCGTAGTCCAGCACCAGCCGCGTCGCCGCCGTCCCCAGCCCCCGCCCCCGCGCCTCCGGCGCGAGCATCACCACGTACTCGGCCGTCCGGACGGCGGGATCCGGCAGCAGCGTGGCGACGCCGACCGGAACGGCGGCGTCGCCCGCGACTTCGTAGACGGTGAACCGGATGTTGTCGCCCCGGAGTTGTTGAGCCATCCCCTCGGTCCGCGCCTCCAGGGATTCCGGCTGCTGCCGCCCGTACCCGACCAGCACGGAAGGATCCTGCTCCCACCGCCAGTACGTCTCGACGAGATCGGCACGGTAGGGACCGAGACCGCAGACGTCGTCGCGGATCCAGATGATCGGCTCAGTTCCGGTGCTGATGACGGGCTCCAATGACGAGGAGGGGTGTGTAGGCGAGTGTCGAGTCCGGCTCGCCGACACGTGTGCCGTCCTCAGTCTGCACCCACGCGTGCAGCCGCACCGGGTCGGCGGCGATGCCGTGGCACCATGCCACGGTGAGTCCTCGGGCGGCCAGCAGCAGGACGACAGCTGCTGACTCTTCGAGGCAGGCCGTACGACCTGGGGAATACCATCCGGCTGCCCGGATCGCACCGACGGCGGCTGTTGCCTCCTCCAGGGTGACCGGACGACGAGTGGTTGACGTGGCCAGCCTGAGGTAGCGGACGATACGCCGCATCGCCGTTCGCCTGTCCCCGGCCGCTTTGATCGAGGCCACCGCTGTGAGCGCACCAGCGGCACTCAGGAGGTGCCGAACGGGAACCCTGGATGGACGGGCGGTGCCGGCACTGTGCTCGGTGCTGCCCCAGCTTGCCCGCGCGGAGTGGGCGATGGTGAGGGACCAGGCGACAGCTGACTCGGCAGGGGTGAGGAGCCCGGCGGCCAGGAGCCGGGTGTGGAGCTGTTCGCCCAGGGGACGGGACCAGCCAGTGCGTGCCGCCTCACGGAAGCCTTCGGCGGCGGCGGGGAGCAGGCCCTGAACCCTGCCGGAGTGATAGTCGATGAGGACCAGGACATGCCCGAAGTCAGCGGCACGTACATGGGTCGGCATGGTGACGAGACCGGTCCGCTCAGCCATGAGCTTCATCCGTTCGAGTGACGAGAGTCCATTGGGGGACAGGGGCGTGATGATGGGCTGTGAGCCATGCTTCCGCGGCGAAGGCCTGTTCCAAGGGGGCGAGCGAAGTCGGCAGACCGGCCGCAGCCTGTGACAGGTGGCGGCGGAGTCTGTCGGGATGTACGAGGCCGAGGCCGGCGAGATGGCCGTCGGCCAGGGTCGACAGGTGCGGCAGATTGGCGCGCAGACCCGTGTAGTGGTCGGCGTTGAAGCTGCCCTTGGTCGTGCGCCTCGCCGTCTCGGGCGGTAGGAGGGAGGCCATCGCTTGGGCGAGGAGCGGTTTGTAGAGGTGTGGCGGGGGACGTAGGTCGAGCGGCGTGCTCAGAACGGTGTCGATCACCAGAGGATCGAGGAACGGATTGTGCAGCTCGATGCCATGGGCAGCGGCAACCTCGGCATCGGCGACAGCCGTGCGGGCGACCTCGCGGATCTCGTCCACCAGGACTCGTACGGAGAAGTCGAGGTCGTCCAGCGGGTCTTCCAGACAGGCTGCGCGCTGGGCTGCGTCGATGAGGAGACGGCGGGCGTGGGCGGTGCCCCAGGTGGGGAAGGGCAGGAGTGGAAACCAGGTGACCCGTCCGTGGTCATCGCGATCGGATACTCCGACGGCGCCCGCGAGATTGGACATGGCCCGTTGGCGATCGACCAGGGACGTTCGCGCGGTATCTCGAAGGAGCGGCCCGACAGCGACGTGGCGCAGTCGGGCCCAACCGAACGCCTCACCCAGTGCGCGACGGAAGCGTCCGTGACGGATGAGGTCGGCGAGGTGGATGGGTGGTTGGAACAGAATGCTGTCGCCACCGTCGCCGGTCAGATGGGTTCGGATCCCCAACTTCTCGCGCAGCCAAGTCAGCTGGCCGGCGAAGCGGGCGAGGGTGAGTGTGGATGGCGCGGGCTCGTCGGTCGCGGGGATCGCGGTGATGGAGGTGTAGGGCAGATGGTGATCAGTGAGTGGAAGCAGATGGTGCGTGATGCGGTGCGCGTAGCGAGCGGCCGAGAGCCGTGCGTGGTGGAGATCGGCCCCGCCGAGATCGCCATCCGGATGAACGGTCACCGCATTGAGACGCCGGTCGGCAGGTAGAGAGATGGTGGCGAGGACCGAGATGCTTGTGGAGTCCAGTCCGCCGGAGAGATCGCACGCCAGCCCAGGGTCGGCGTCCGTTCGCAGTACCACTGCCCGTTCGAGGGCGTGGCGAAGCCGGGCACTGGGCGGTGAACCCTGCACCGGCTTCGGTCGCCAGTATGTGTCGGTGCGAAGTGGCGCGCCGTTCGAGGGAAGCTCGACACGTGAACCAGGCGGCAGTTGGCGGATGCCGGCGAAGAAGGACATCGAGCCGGACAGTGTGGGTACTGATGGGAGGAACACCGTGCACGCCAGGCGTTCGGCGTCGATACCGGCGTTCGTCAGGGCGGCGAGAACCCGGGCCGATGTGGACCAGGCCCAGCAGCCGTTCCACCGGGTCGCGTAGACGGGTAGGGACGCGGCGGGGTCGGTGTACACGATGACCCCCTTGTCGACCTCCTCGACCACCGCGTAGGTGCCGGGCCAGCGGCAGGTGAGGTTGACGGGCAGACGGGCAGTGCTGAGTTGAGACAACTCGAAGTCGCTGGCCCCGCAGTGGCCGAGAACGAAGACCCTGCTATGACCGGCAGGGGCCGAGAGAACCCGTACGGGGTGGCCGCCCAGGCGCCAGGCGGACGATCCGGTCATCACTGGTGCGGCCCCGGCTGGTCGTGGGCGGGGGACTGCTACGGAGCTGAACCCTCCAACGGGCATATTTCCTCCCGGGAACACGGACGAGTGTGGTGGGGGGCCCGCGGGGGGGGGGGGGCCCCCCCGCCCGCCCCCCCGGGGCGCCGGCGCGGGGGGGGGGGGGGGGCCCGTGCCGGGCCGGGGGGGGGGGGTGTGGGGTGGGCGGGAACGCCCACCAGGCGC